>CAZTCQ010000102.1:0-7930 GCA_964612525.1 uncultured Chitinophagaceae bacterium
AAAAAATAAAAAATAGATATAATAAAGGGGAGCGCACGCAGTTTTATTATTGGCGAGATAGCAATGGCAATGAAATTGATCTTTTAGAAGAATTAAAAATTAGGGAAATAAAAATCTCTGAAATAAAATCGTCCGCCACATTTCATACACGCTTTTTGGATACGATTACGAAGCTTAGAAATGTAAGCAATGAGCTAAAAGCATCGGAGGTGATTTATGATGGGCAAGAGGGATTTTCTGCGCAAGGTACAAAAATATTGAACTGGCGAAATTTGTAGTTTTTTAATCAAAAACATGGGTTGATATTAAACTCGTCGAGTTTATATTTCTCGAGTGCTATTAACTCGACGAGTTTTGTCACTCCACATCCTCTAGAATATTCTTAACTCTACCTACTTGATTCGTTTCAAGTATTACTTTGATGCCATGCGTATGCTTAGGTGCGCTTGTCAAAATTCCCTTTACAATCCCTTCGGTTAAAACGCCAGAGCGTTGATCTTTTTTTAATACGATTTCTACTACTTGCCCCACTCTAATGTTTTCACGTTTCGTTCCGTCCATATTGTAAAAGTCCTAACTTTATATTTCATTTATGAAGTTTTTACTAATTTCTTTGGGGAGCCGTGGTGATATAGAACCGTTTTTGGCAATGGGAAATTTGCTAAAGCGAAATGGTCATGAAGTGGCCTGTTGTTTTCCGGAACAGTTTGAACACTTGGCTGTGGAAGAAGGATTTACTTTTTTTAGTTTGGGTACTGAATTTTTAGAATTGATAGATAGTGAAGCGGGCAAGAGCATAATGGGTGGAATTAAAACAAGCTCGTTGAGACGATTATATTATTTGTACCTACTCTATAAAAGTTCTATTGCCATTAATAGGAAAATGTTGGCCATTCAGCATGAAGTAGTTGGTGATTATGCCCCAGACCAAATAATTTTTCATCCAAAGACAGTTTATTCTTTTGCAAAAACTAGGATTAAGAAAACGCTCTTAATGCCGATGCCCTGTATGATTCATGCAGTGGATGATAGACCACCGGTTGGGATCAATTTTAATTGGGGTAAAAGGATGAATCGGTTGTTTTATAAAATGACCAATCTTGCCATTGCAAAAAATATTAAGCAGGTTACGAGTAATTTTTTGACTAAAGGAAAATTATCATCACAAGAAATAAAATCTTCCATAACAGGCACGAATACGATGTATATGATATCGCCCAGTTTATTTGCAAGGCCAAATGAATGGCCCGAGAATGCACAAGTATTGGGATATTTAGAACGAGATAAAACAAGCCAATGGAATCCCAGCGATGCGCTAGAGGATTTTTTGGCCTATAATAATAAACCAATTGTACTAAGTTTTGGTAGCATGGTAAATGGTCAAGCAGAAGAAACGACTAAATTGTTCTTGGATATTTTTGAAGCCAATCAAATTCCTGCTATTATCAATATTTCTTTTGGTGGCTTGAAAGAACCCGCGGACTATAACAAAGAGTTGTTTCATTTTGTAAAAGACATTCCCTACGATTGGATTTTCTCAAAAGTATATGGTGTAATACATCATGGCGGAAGTGGTACTTCGCATATGGTTACGAAGTATGGTTGCGTGTCTTTAATTATCCCGCATATAATAGATCAGTTTATGTGGAACGAGATTTTATCCGACCAAGGAGTCGGTCCCAAAGGAATTTCAATTCGAAAATTAAGTCGTGCTAAATTAGAACCTCTAGTTGTAGATTTTTATAGTAATGCTAGTTTTAAAGAGAAAGCTACTGAGCTTGCGAAGCAAATACAAGGTGAGTATTTTGAAGAGGAGGTACTTACTTTTTTACAAGCAAAAAACTAATATTCTTATTTTCTTCTGCGACGTCGCCAAAAACGTTTTCCGACTTTGGCTAATTCTTTTTCAGCATCGATAATCTCGATATTTTTATTAAATAGGATTTGTTCAATTTTACTAATGGATAAACTTTTCTGCAGACTTAGATCTTTAATAGAAACGCCTTTCAAATATAGTTTGACAATTTGCTTCTGCTCGTCATCTTCAACTTCTTCTGTCGATCGTTTGTCCTTCTTTTTCTTCAGTTCGGTTTTGTAGGATTGCAGTGTTGTGATAATGTCTGTGAGTACCAATGGGTTTATCAGAACAGTTTGTTTTTCTGTAGTATTCAATATAGTTTGTTGAATTTGGATATACTTTTTGTTCTCCTTTGAAAGAACAATATCAATCAGAAAAGCACTTTTGTCATATTCAAGCAAGGTCGTTTTTAGGATAGTTTGCATAAGGTTGAATTTATATCCTAAAAATAACGAATTCTTCTGCGACTGTTTTCACCACTCCATCACATCATCAAATTACCAAATCAGCTAATCATCAAATCATTTCCCTATTTTCGCGCTCTTGGTATGAAAAAGTATTTAAACCTTTTTGACTTTAAGCAGAAAGTAGATTACAAAACAGAAGTGTTGTCTGGCTTAACCGTGGCTTTGGCATTAGTTCCCGAGGCCGTTGCTTTCGCTATGATAGCAGGATTTAGTCCTCTGACGGGTTTATATGCTGCATTTGTAATGGGCTTGATTACCTCTATTTTTGGTGGTCGCCCAGGTATGATTAGTGGCGCAACTGGGGCTGTAGCTGTAATATTTGTAGGTTTAATTGTTCAATTAAAAGAAATAACACCCGGAATCTCTGCTGAACAAATTCTGCAGTACGTTTTTGCCACAGTGATTTTGGCCGGTGTGATGCAAATCGTTTTTGGTTTTTTACGATTAGGAAAATTTATAAGGTTAGTACCGCACTCTGTAATGTTTGGATTTGTAAACGGTTTGGCCATTATTATTTTTATGGCGCAGTTTCCAAATTTTTATCAGAAGGGTGGGGAGACACTTCTTGAAACCCCAAAGTTGCTTGTAATGTTCGGCTTAGTTGTATTAACTATGCTCATTATTTGGCTCTTGCCAAAAGTAACTAAAGCGTTTCCTAGTTCGTTAGCGGCCATTATTGTAGTTACCGCCATAGTTATGATATTTAATGTAGATACCTTAACTATTGCCGGCACCTTGAATGAAGGTGAATCTATAAAAGGCGGTTTTCCACCATTCGGAATGCCTACTATCCCATTGAACATGGAAACCTTGATGGTCATTCTGCCGTTCTCAGCTATCGTAGCGGGGGTAGGTTTGATTGAAAGCTTACTCACATTAAACTTGGTTGACGAGATTACGCAAACGCGGGGAAGTGGAAATAAGGAAGCTGTCGCACAAGGAGCGGCTAATATCCTTTCTGGTTTTTTTGCGGGTATGGGTGGCTGTGCCATGATTGGACAGAGTCTTATCAATACATCCAATGGAGCTCGTGCAAGACTTTCGGGTATTGTCGCTTCAATTATGCTGCTAGTATTTATTATGTTTGGCAGTGGCATTATTGAAAAATTGCCTATGGCATCCCTCGTAGGTTTAATGTTTATGGTAGCCATTGGAACTTTCGAGTGGGCCAGTTTTAAAGTGTTTAATAAAATGCCAAAGAGCGATATTTTTGTGATGGTGGTGGTTACCTTGGTTACCGTCTTCTTACATAATTTGGCTTTGGCTGTATTGATTGGTGTCATTATTTCTGCTTTGGTTTTTGCTTGGGATAATGCCAAACGCATACGTGCGAGAAAATATATTGACGATGACGGCGTCAAACATTATGAAATTTACGGTCCCCTTTTCTTCGGATCGGTTGGAGTCTTTAATGAAAAATTTGATGTGCTAGGAGATCCCGATGAGGTAATTATAGATTTTGGCGAAAGCCGTATTACTGACATGAGTGCGATAGAAGCGGTTAATAAATTAACTGAGCGCTACCTTAATGCAGGCAAAAAAGTCCACCTAAAACATTTAAGCAAGGACTGCCGCGAATTGTTAAAGGACGCAGCCGAAGTAATTGACGTCAATGTTTTGGAAGATCCGAATTACAAGGTTTTGCTTGATTAAAACCAAATAGTTTGTATTTTTGTTTAACTAATCGGGAAGTTTAGTTAAACAAACTGAAATTGAGTGCACCTAGACTTTTGCTCGTACCTTTGTAAATTATTCTATTATGGCAAAAATTACGTTCAACAATAAGAAAGGAGATTTTTATCCAACACTTAAAGAAAAAGTAAACGCTTACTTTGAAGAAACCGGTAAAAAGAAAACAGGTAGTTGGGCCATTTACCACAAGGCTATAGTTCTATTTGCTCTTTTGATTGCTTGCTTTGGTATCGTTTTGTTTGGTGATTTCTCTAATGGAATCAAATTACTAGTGTGCGGTATCATGGGATTAGTATCGGCAAGTATTGGTTTTAATGTAATGCATGATGCTTGCCATGGTGCTTACTCCACTAAAAGTTGGATTAATGAAATGATGGGATATTCACTTAATGTATTAGGTGGAAATTCTTACTTCTGGAAACAAAAACACAACATTATTCATCATACCTATACGAATGTGGACGGCGTAGATGACGACATTGCAAAATTGCCGACTATTCGTCATTGCGAAACCCAAAAATGGTATCCGGCCCATAAAGTACAGCATTTGTACTTGCCATTTCTTTACATGATTTCTTCTTTGTTTTGGATATTTTTCATGGATTTTCAAAAGTATTTTAAGAAAAAAATATACACGACCAAGGCTTGGAAAATGAATCGCAAGGAGAAGATAGTTTTCTGGATAACCAAGATTTCATATGTAGCGATTTGGGTCGTTTTACCTATCTCTCTTTTTGGTTTTTTGCCTTGGTTGGCAGGATTTATGGTAATGCACGCGGTCATGGGCTTTACACTTGGTGTGACTTTCCAATTGGCTCACGTGGTAGAAAACACTCATTTCTATACAGGCTATGAGGACACTAAAATTGACGAAGAATGGGCGATTACCCAAGTGCTCACTACTGCAAACTTTGCACGAAAAAGTGCTGTGGTAAACTGGTTTGTTGGTGGCCTAAATTTTCAGATTGAGCATCACTTATTCCCTCGAATCAGCCATACGCACTATCCGGCCCTTAGCGAAATTGTAAAACAGCACTGCGAAGAGTATAACGTGCCGTATAACGATGCTCCAACCATGTGGAGTGCGGTTAAGTCACATTTCAAAATGATGTATATTTTTGGTCGCGGGCCAGAACTAGCAGCTGCCTAACGAAGAGAAACTTCCTCTTTTACGTCAATGGGCACTCGAATAAAAATACCCTTTTTGCCAGCCTTGGTCGTACCCTTTACGTGCAAATTTATTTTATCTGCCTGCAGTAGTCCGACCATTCCTATCGCTTTCAAAGGGTTGAAATGTACATAAATCGGAAAGTCAAAATTTGCGAGTTTCGGTACGACGAATTTTTCTGCATTTTCAGCAATACCTATGTATTTATCATTTGCATATACTTCGAGCTGGGTTTCTTTTAAGTCCAAACCAAATTTATTCGGATTGAAATATTGAAGAACGACTTTCACGGTCCCTTTATTAATTCCCATGGATTCGATTTTTGTTTCCTTAATCCCTTTATATTCTATATCCTTGATAGAATTGCAGCCCGAGCAAAAGAAAAGGGTGGAGAAAATAAGGGTAGTAAAAATGTTACGGTTTGAAAAAATCATAGACTCGATGTGAAGTTGTATTGAATCGTTCCTGCGGGTCAAGAAATAATTGACTAGCCCAATTCGGATTATAATAAAAAGAAGGTTCATCGGAATGAAGCATAACACGTTCATTAGCCATGGTACCAATTTGAGAAAAGAGAATACTTATGTTTGTGAACTGATCCATCTCAGTATAAAACCATATTTCATATGACCGAGCACCTCTTTCGTTGGTGGCTTTCACGATTCGGTTGGGTGCTCCAAAACGCAGAAACATGCGCCCCATATCCGTTTGATATCCCTTGAAGGCACCGTAAGCATATTTGCGAGAGCAGTAGTTAAGTTTTTCTGCATATTCTATCCAAGCTGCTTTTGGATCTTCTGGGTTTCTACTTTGCCAAAAGTTATAAAAGTATTGACGCAACTCATTCACCTTCTTACTTTTTACCACACCGGCTAAAGCGCCTTGCTCAGCTTTGTCGGCAATCGGCGCAAGCGCAAAAATGTTTTTTTGCAAACGCTCTGCATCGTATTTGTTCACAAACGTTTTTGAAATATCTACTTCAGTGCTTTTCGATTTTACTCGCTGACTAATCAATAAATTATTTCTGGATCGGTGCTGGTAAAAGGTATTTGGGTTTCGTAAGGTCTGAAAATTTATTTTTTTCTCTTGAAGTAATTTCTGATTTTCTTTTGTTTTTAATCGAAAAATCAAAGAGTAGTTTCCGCTTTTAATAAAAGTATCATTAATAGGGACTGCGTACTCAAATGTTTCGTAAGGAATGTTTATAATTTTATTATACAGGTCTTGATCCGATTTGCTTTTGCTTTTGGGTTGCAGGCCGTACTCAAAAATATGATTAGCAATTTCAAGAGACGGATCAATCGTTAGTAGCACGCCAATTGTTTTTTCTTGCGTATCATAAAAAGTCATGTGGCCGTCCAAACTATCTTTACTAGCGCGCAGAATAAAATAATTCTGCGCCTCAGCTGAGAAGCTCATCATGAAAAGAAATAAAAGTAACTTTACCCGCACAAACGTAAAGGTAAATGACAAAAAACGGAGCGGTGATAATGGATTGTGAATTTTTTCCTAGCATTCCGTGGTTTAAAAAATTTATGGACGCAGAAAATGTGAGTATTGAACAGCATGAGTTCTTTGTCCGATCTAGCTATAGCAATCGAGCCTATGTAGCGGGTCCAAATGGAGTGATTGGTCTCACCGTTCCTTTGCAAGGCGGACGAAACCAACGAAAAACATTCAAAGAATTAAAAATTGCTTACGACGAAGATTGGCAAGCACTTCATTGGAAAAGTTTGACATCCTTTTACGGACGATCGGTTTACTTCGAATATTTTAAAGAGGAGTTAGCAGATTTCTATGCTAAAAAATTTGATTACCTGCTAGAGGCCAATCTGGCATCCCTCGATTTGATTTTAAAACTACTTCAGATCAAAAAAGAGTATACCTTGACCGACCATTATGAAAAGAATGCTGAAAATGATTGTCGGCATATTTATTTACCGAAGAATAGAAGAATTGAAAATGTAGATAAAGAATACTTCCAACCTTTCAGCGATCGAAATGGGTTTGAGCCAAATTTAAGTATGCTTGATTTTCTTTTTTGCTGTGGCCGTTGGGAGTAATTTCTCAAGTAAAGCTAGATGGTTCCCACTTCTTGGTGCAGCGTTTCACGCTTTTGTAGTTCTTGTTCAAAGTATTTTATATGCCTTATTGCATTACCCCATGAATTATGCGCACTCCACAAAAAGTGTTTCTTTTTAACTCCTGCCGTGATACGGACTTTTGATTCTGCCTCACCTTTCTTTTCTATCAGGATTTCTATTTTTTCATTCCAGAGTAGGCGGTAGTATTTCATCACTAACAATACTCCTCCCTCAGTTTCTGTTCTGCTTTCTGTTTTAAATTTCCAAACGTTTTGTTTCAATAAATTCAAAACCTTCTCTTGCGGTAAATCAAGATCCAGAGATTTAGTAATCGTCCCATTTTGATTTTCTGCTAAGCCTACATCAATTCCCATTTTTTCTAATCTCGAGAGATTGTAAAATAGCCCTATCAAATCTCCAAGAATAAGAAGAGCGAAAAGCCAAGGAAAATCGACTATGCTAAACGAACCGTCGAAGAAATACTGAACCCAGCCAAATAGAATTATCAAAACTATCAGCAGAATGTTGCTCCAAATAATCTCTTTGAAAATAAATTTTGTTTTGGTCACTGGGTATAGTTATGCTTTTGAATAAATATAAAATTTTTAAAACAACTCACCGCTCGTTTTATTATTCTCATCTTCGGCTAACGAAATTTCTA
>CAZTCQ010000103.1:0-1235 GCA_964612525.1 uncultured Chitinophagaceae bacterium
TTGGATAAAAAAGATACGATTGTGCTTATGCCAACGGGCGGTGGAAAGTCAATTTGTTATCAGCTGCCATCCCTCTTATTGCCGGGTTTAACGATTGTGGTTTCACCCTTGATTGCTCTTATGCAAGATCAGGTGCAAGCCTTGCGAGCCAATGGTGTAAAGGCTGCTTATTTAAATTCAACTTTGAGCTACGAGGAAAGTAATTACCTCATGCAAGATTTGGAGGCCGGGCGAGTAAAAATTTTGTACGTTGCTCCTGAGCGTTTGCTGCTGGCTCAGTTCATTTCCTTTTTGAAAAAAATAGAAATTTCATTATTCGCTATTGATGAAGCACATTGCCTTAGTAGTTGGGGACATCAGTTTCGGCCAGATTACAAAGAATTAAAAACGCTAAGAAAAGAGTTTGAAGCAGTACCAATCATTGCCTTAACTGCCACGGCGGATAAAACAGTACGAAAAGAAATCGGTACTCTTTTATCCCTTGATAAGCCAGATTATTTTATCTCTTCTTTTGATAGGCCCAATCTCTCATTGGCGGTTTTGCCTGGGCAAAAAAAGTTTGAACAGCTAGATAAGGTACTAGGGCGCCATGCGGGAAAGTGTGGAATCATATATTGTCTAAGTAGAAAAAACACAGAGGACTTAGCCAAGAAATTAAGAGATAAGGGATACAGCGCTCAGGAATATCATGCGGGTCTTGAAGCGGAGGAACGTTTAAGAACCCAGAATAAATTCATTGGTGGTAACTTAAAAATAGTGGTGGCCACTGTTGCGTTTGGAATGGGAATTGATAAAAGTAATGTGAGATTCGTGGTTCATTATAATATGCCTGGTAATCTCGAAGGCTATTATCAAGAAATTGGGCGAGCAGGGCGCGATGGAGAGCCGGCGGAAGCTGTGCTTTTTTATTCTTACCGTGATGTTCAATTACGATCTAGCTTTATCCAAGATATAGAAGACGAGCAGCAGCGGAAAATTCAACAAGCGAAACTTGATCGAATGAAAGAATATGCCGAGTCGCAGATATGTCGTCGGCAGGTGCTATTAACTTATTTCAGTGATCGGATAGATGAGAATTGTGGGAATTGTGATGTCTGTAAAAATCCTCCTAAGTTTTTTAACGGTACAGTTTTGGCACAAAAAGCATTGAGTGCGATTATGCGCAGTGAAGAAAAGTTGGGTGTTACGGTTTTAATTGATGTACTAAAAGGAACTCAAAGTTCTATCGTGCTCAC
>CAZTCQ010000103.1:1335-7890 GCA_964612525.1 uncultured Chitinophagaceae bacterium
GGAGTAGGGCAGTTTAAGGCGAAGCAATTTGGTGAGAAGTTTATGAAAGTGATTCGTGAGTTTGGCTAAAACAAAACATCCTTCATTGAAAAAATACCTTGTTTGTTAGCTAAAAATTCAGCAGCTAATAGAGCGCCGCTTGCGAATCCTTTTCGAGAATGTGCGGTATGTTTTATTTCAATAGAATCAATGTCTGAAGCATAAGTGATAGAATGAGTGCCCGGTGCTGGGTCTTCTCTTTTTGAAATAATACTCAAGGTTTCCACATCTTGAGTTTCAGCATTAGTCCATTTCAACTTTCGGTTTAGCTTTTCAAGAAGTCCTTCAGCCAGAGTAACTGCTGTACCACTTGGAGCATCTAATTTTGCTGTATGATGTATTTCTTCCAGGCTTGGGTTATAGTCTGGATAGTCATTCATTATCTGCGCTAACTGTTTGTTGACTTCAAAAAAAATATTTACTCCCACGCTAAAGTTACTCGCATATAAAAAAGCAGTTTCGTTTTGCTTGCAAATACTTTCTGCCTCTGTTTTTTTATCTAACCAAGCAGTCGTTCCACAAACAGTTGGAATTTTATTTTCAAACAGTTTTCTTAAATTAGCAAAAGCAGTATCCGGTGTGGTAAACTCTATGGCCACATCAATTCCTTCTAAACTCTCATTGGTAAATTCATCGAGATTACCACCGTTTATTTTCAGAGGAAATTCATGGCCTTTAGATAGACCAATTTCTTCGATAGCTTTTCCCATTTTGCCGTATCCGATCAATGCTATTTTCATACTTATTTAAATTTAAAAACCAAGGCGAGTCCCAATTGGTTGTTCGTAAAGGAGGGCTTTGTTTTTAGTGACAATTCATCGCTGATATCAAAACTTTTTAGGTGAGACGCTACATAGGCATCCAATACATTTAATGCATACCCTACGGTTGTAAAAATTACCGCATATTCTAAATATTGCCGATAGGTATTTTGCAAGGTATTCAAATCATTGTCTTGGTAAATTCCGGCATAAACAGTGTCTATCGTATTTGGATTGTTGTCGATGCGCATTATGTAAGCATCGCGGTATGTTTTATACTGGCGGCCATTCGTCTGAATAAAATATCCAGCGGCACCTAATCCAGCTGCTACAACGCCTAGTTTCCAATATTGTTTATTATAAGCTTGGCCTAATCCAGGAAATAAAGCTGAGTATAAAGCGGAGCGCTTTGGGATAGGGTTCGTTCTTCCATATTTAAAAACGGAAAGGCTATCATTTTGTAATTCAAACGCTTTGCGAGTTTCTTCTTGACCCCAAGAATGAAAGCTGATTAGTAATAATAGAAATGAGAACGCGAATTTCACGAAGGCAAGTTAGTGCTTAATGGGGCAGCTAGGAATAAAATGAGCTAAAAAAAACTTAAAGATTGATAACCTCTAAAATCCGATCTAAATCTGCGTCACTATAAAACTCAATGGATAAAACTCCTTTGCCACTTTTTTTTCGATCCAAAATTACTTTGGTTGATAGATGAGACGCTAGTTGGTCTTCAATTCTTTTATAAGGAGGAGAAAGGCTTGTTTGTTTTTTTGCTTTTTTCTTACTTCCCTTTTTGTAAGATTTTATCAAAGACTCAGTGGCTCGTACGCTTAATTTATTTTTTTCTATTTCCTCAAACGCTAACAATTGTTGATCGATATGCTCAGCTCCTAAAATAGCCCGAGCATGACCCATGCTAATTGTATTTTTTCTAACGGCCGCCTGAATGCTAGGCGGTAATTTTAACAAGCGCATATAGTTTGTGACCGTAGATCGTTCTTTTTTCATTCGGTCGGCTACCTCTTCTTGAGTTAGATCGCACTCTTCCATTAGTTGCTTATAACTCAATGCAATTTCTATAGCATTTAAATCTTCGCGCTGCAGGTTTTCTAACAGCGCCATCTCAATCAATTCTTGATTGTTGGCTGTTCGAATGTAGGCTGGTAAATCTTTTAGCTTTGCTATTTTGGACGCACGATACCGTCGCTCGCCAGATATTAGTTGGTATGATTTTGGGCCTAGTTTAATAACCGTAATGGGCTGAATCAAATCATGCAATTTGATAGATTCGGCTAATTCTTTTAAAGCTTGTTCATCAAAATCTCGGCGAGGTTGCTTGGGATTGACAGTAATTTGTCCGATTGGTATTCGGCTAATGCTGCCGACTATATTTTCTTCGACGGGTACAGAGGTTTTCTGCTTTTTTTTATCAAAATTATTTACCTCGTCCTTAATGTTACCCAACAAGGCACCAATCCCTTTTCCAATTTGTTCTTTTTGTTTACTCATTCTCTTCTATTTCAAAGGTTTTGTCTTTGTTAGAAATTTTAGTCATGTCATTTCGCTGTAAAACTTCTTTCGCCAAATTCAAATAATTCAAAGCTCCCTTGGCTTCCGCGTCGTAGAGCAAAACGGGTTTTCCAACACTGGGCGCTTCGCCTAAACGAGTATTTCTGTGAATAATGGTTTCAAAAACCATTTCTTCAAAATGATTCGTGACCTCTTCCACGACTTGATTGCTCAAACGTAATCGGCCATCATACATGGTCATTAAAATTCCTTCGATTTTCAAGTTCGGATTTAGCTTACTTTGAACAATTTTAATGGTATTGAGGAGTTTTCCTAAGCCTTCCAAAGCAAAAAATTCACATTGAACTGGCACAATGACGCTGTCGCTGGCCGAAAGTGCGTTGACCGTAATGAGTCCCAAAGAAGGAGAACAATCAATTATGATAATATCATAGTTATCGCGAATGGGCTCCAAGGTATTGAGCAGTTTGTGCTCACGATTCGGGTGGTTGATTAGTTCTATCTCGGCGCCTACCAAATCCAGATGAGCTGGTAAAATTGATAAATTAGGAGTTTCGGTTTCTAAAATTATATTTTTTACATCTGTGCCATTCACTAAACTGTCATAAACGCTAAGTTGTATATTTTTTAGGTCAAAACCATTTCCCGAGGTCGCATTTGCTTGCGGGTCACAATCTACCAGTAAGGTTTTATAATCCAATACAGCAAGGCTGCAGGCTAGGTTGATGGCGGTTGTGGTTTTTCCAACACCGCCTTTTTGGTTTGCTATGGCAATTATTTTTCCCATCCACACAAAGATGAAACAGAACAACGGACTAATAAACTTTAGTTATGCACTTCACAGAATGGAAATGTGAAAATTAGGGACTGTACTGGCCTCTGAATGAGTTAGAAGGCAAGGGGAATTAACTAGGTGTTTAATTGTATCTAACTAGAAATTATAGTAAATTTGCGCTCTTATTTATATTTGTTATGGCAAAACGTGATAAATACACGGCTCCGAGAAACCCACAGCGCTACGCTGACGATTCTATTGAAGATGTACCAACAGCACAGGATACCTTAAAAGGGATCGAAAATTGGTACGAATCCAACAAGAAAATACTGAACGGTATTTTATTAGGAGGATTATTGATAGTAGCTGGATTTTTTATTTATAATCGATTTTTAAAGGCCCCTAAGAACTTAAAGGCAAACAATGCTGTGTTTATGGCGCAGGATTACTTTGCAAACGATTCAATGAAATTAGCATTAAATGGCGACGGGAATAATTACGGAGCCCTCAAAGTGGCTGATAAATATGGATCAACAGATGCTGGGAATCTAGCACACTTTTATGCTGGTCGTGCTTTCTTATCGGAAGGAAAATATAAAGAAGCCATTGAAGAATTGAAGGATTTCGATGGCAAGGGCACATTACCAGGAACAGTAGCAAAGGGTTGTATCGGTGACGCTTATATGGAATTGAATCAGCCTGAGAAGGCTATTGACTACTATCAGAAGGCAACTAGCGACGCCAATGATGTTTTTCTCACTCCTCTATATTTAGAGCGTTTGGGAATAGTATATGAGCAGACAGGTAAAACAGATGCCGCCATTAAAGCATTTCAAAAAATTAAAATGGAATTTCCTAGCTCGGCGCAAGCAAGAAACGTAGGGAAGTATTTAGCGCGCTTAGGCGACTATAGTCTATAATTTTATGGCGACACAGCCTACAGAATTTTTAGCCAATGATTTTGCTTCTCTAGGGAAGAAAAAGTTGGCTATTTTTTTTACTACTTGGAATAAAAAGATAAATGCCGCTTTGCTAGAAGGCGCCAAAGAAATTTTAGCATCCTATCCTCAAATTGAAATTGTCGAGTATGAGGTTCCTGGAAGTGTTGAATTGGGCTATGCCATAAAACAACTATCAGAGCATAAACCTGCCGACGCCTATATCGCTTTTGGATGTGTGATTCGGGGAGGCACGCCTCATTTTGATTATGTTTGTGATGCTGCCAACCAGAGCGTCGTTGAACTAAATTTGACTTTGCCTTCACCCGTTATTTTTGGAGTTCTTACTTTAGAAAACGAAGAGCAAGCTTGGGAACGACTGGGTGGGAGCCATGGCCATAAAGGCAAAGAAGCGGCTCAAACTGCCTTAGCTATGATGGTATTTAAAGATGAGTTGAGGGAATCATTTTAAGGATTTTAATTCAATCATTTTTCTGATTTTATTAATTCCATAGTCCAGTCGTTTTACTATTTACGATTCATTAAACTTTTATTTAGCATTGGCATCATACATTTAGCCTTTATGAGACATTTACTATTCAGCTTCTTGTTTTTATTCGTTTGTTCCGGCGCTCTTAATGCGCAAGACTATGCCCGTAATGTGGTAGTAGGTGCAGAGCGCACGAGTCAGTATTTTCCTTTGTTAAAAGGAAAGCGCATTGGATTATTGGTGAATCAGACGTCTAGAGTAGGTAAAATGCACCTGGCAGATAAATTGGTTGCCGAAGGCTTGAAACCGAAAATTATTTTTGCTCCTGAGCATGGATTTCGTGGTAAAGCCGATGCGGGTGCGCATGTAAAAAATGGAGTGGATACTAAAACGGGTGTACGAATATTGTCTCTGTATGGAAAAAATAAAAAACCGTCTGCTGCTCAACTGAGTAAAGTGGATGTGATTGTGTTTGACATCCAAGACGTAGGCGCGCGGTTTTATACTTACATATCTTCCCTGCAATATATGATGGAAGCTTGCGCTGAGAATGGTAAAAAAATAATTGTGCTTGATCGGCCCAATCCAAATGGGTTTTATGTGGATGGTCCAGTTTTGAATAAAAAGTATAAATCTTTTGTAGGAATGCAAGCCATTCCAATTGTGCACGGAATGACGGTAGGCGAATATGCCAAAATGCTTAATGGAGAGGGTTGGCTAAAAAATGCTAATAAAGCAAACTTAACTGTGGTTAAATGTCAGAAATGGAATCACAGTCAGTTGTATGATTTGCCCGTTGCACCTTCGCCTAATTTAAGAACGAAACAGTCAATATTGCTTTATCCAAGTCTTTGTTTGTTTGAAGGCACTGAGGTCAGTGTAGGTCGAGGAACGTCGAATCCTTTTACCGCTTGGGGGCATCCCGAGTATAGCAAGCATAGAAAATATGCCTTTACGCCTAAACCTAGTTTTGGTTCGAAAAATCCGAAACATAAATTTAAAAAATGTTACGGTCAGCAGTTAGATATTCCAGTTTCTCAAATCACGAAGACCTTAAACGGAAAATTGTTTCTTGGATTTATTCAAACGGCCTATTCTTCTTCACCGAGACGTGACGGATTCTTTACTTCTTTCTTTGAAAAGCTAGCAGGTAATGCACAGCTAAGAAAACAAATCTTAGCTAAGAAGTCTGAATCGGAAATAAGACAATCTTGGGAGCCTGCGCTAAGCAAGTTTAAAAAAATACGGAAGAAGTATTTGCTTTACGAAGATTTTAAATAATCAGGATTTCTTAATTAAGGATTGATGACTATTACCGCACCTGTTTTTACTAAGGAGTAAATTTCTTTCATATCATTATTATTGACAGCAATGCAGCCCCAAGTATAGGCAAATTTGACGTCCATTGGTTTTGTGTTTCCATTCCGGTCCGAGTAGCCGTGAATTTTTATATCACCTCCGGGAGGTTTGCCTAGGCGTTTGGCATAGGCGCGGTCTTTATTATTGGGATAAGAAATATGTAAGTTAAGAAAATAGCTACTATTCGGGTTTCGGTCTGTGATGTAATATTTACCCTCGGGGGTTCTGTTATCCCCTTGATATTGTTTGTGTCCTTTGCTATTTTGTCCAAGGCTAACACTATAGGAGGCCACCCATTTTTTGCCAACGTATAACCGCATAATTTTTAATCGCTTACTTACAGATATAGAATCTACTTTGTTTTTATAAATATTGATCGAATTTGGCTTGCTGGATTGCAGAAAAGGGAGAAGCACTATCAGAACTATACAAGTAAGAGTTTGTTTCATTACTTACAGAGATGCCTTTCTTTTTGTTTTCCATATCTCCAATTGTTAAAAACGATAGGTTTATTCTGATAATTAAAGATGGAAGATTTTAATTAAACATTCATTAGATTTACCTTTGCACAAATTAAAGAATTATGAGTACAACAACCGAAACGGCTCCAAATGCAGCCACAGAGAAGGAATTCTTACCATTGTTGGGTACAGATTATATGGA
>CAZTCQ010000104.1:0-5370 GCA_964612525.1 uncultured Chitinophagaceae bacterium
TAAGCATTTTGTATTGTACAATTTCGGCACTCGTCATCCAATGAATAGCGTTAGAAGGCGCCGCATTCAAAGTAAAGAAATAGAAATCAGAAGCGTCGCTGGAGCTCATGCCAATGGTTAGGTAGTAATCCAAAAATAAATCGTGATCAGGATGGTTCATTGGTAAGTCTTTTCCTTCGGTGCCGTTTCCATCTGCCCAAGAATGCACACCAAGATTGGCGTTGGCACCTAGGGTTCTTTTAGTGCCTGCCAAGAAAAAATCTACGGCACCTGAGGCTGCATAGCCGTTATCTGATATATGAATGTGCATGTTTTTGCTGTAGACAATACGCCCAATTTTTACATTGGTTTCGTCGTCATCTGAGCCGGGGCATTCTATCATATTAATGCGTGTAACCAGCGGAAAGGCAGCAGTGATGTCGTTAAAATGGGTGAGCGTTTGGCTTACAATATCCCCGTTCATTTCCATAACAGTGTCACCCACAAGTACCTTGAAAATTCCTTGCTCACGATTTTTGTTGCCAGTAAATTCTGGTTCTATTTCATCTTTTGTGCAAGAAAAAAATGCAATAGATAAACCTAGTACGTACAAAAAGTATTTCATTTGAATTCATTTAGAATACAAAAATAGAAGTTCGTGCTTGTGCCCACAATAGCGAATATTCGCTATTTATTTTCGTAATACTCTGCCTTGAAAGGATGGCGATTTTCCCAACCCTCTCCCAAAGTGTTTTCAAATCGGGCGGTAATTGTTTTTACAATTTCGTTGATGAAACGACTCTTTAATTTGTAAAACGTATAAAGATAATCTGGTTCACAACCTACTATGGCCTTGGCTTCTAGGGCAGTGCGTCCGAGTAAAAGTGTGTGACAGTTATTGGCGATGGCACATTCTACGCAATGGAACAGCATGTTGAAATACAAGGAATATTTTTGATTAATACTATAATCAAAGCCTATATAATTCATATCATGTACGCCGTCGTGTAAAATGGCCGAGGAAAACGCTATCATATTTTCAACGCCATTTTCAGCCAAAAAGAAACCAGTGACTTGGTATTTTTCGCCTAGGGATTTTTTTAGTTCTACTATAAAATCTTCGCTCAGTTCTCCCATACTCACTACTTGATTTTGAGTTACCTGTTTATAGAGCGCATGCATTTCTTTTTTATATGAAATGATTTCTTCTAGCTCCAAGGTTCGCGTCTGAACATCCGTAAATTTTTTGCGTGTGCTCTTAGCTCGGTTTCTATACTTTCGTTTTAGCTCGGCTTGATAATCATCAAAAGAATTCCAACTTTCTGGAATGTCTAGATGCATGGCGATATCGCTATCCATGCGTTGATATTCTTTCTTAGTTAAAAAATATTTGGCAATCGGTTTAGGAATATCCTTGATAAAGACACCTTGACTTTTAGTATACTTCATCATGTAGCTAATCGCGCCTTCCAATATTTTACTCCGATCTAAGCGGCTCAAACCTCTTTTATGAAACAAGAGCATTTGCGCATCATGCCTGAAGAGATTGCCAGCGACAAATAATTTGGGTTTTACGATATCAATCGAAGTTCGAATAAACCATTTTTTAAAGGCATTGCCCACCAAGTTAAATTGTCCGCTATGCACTTGTAGCTGTTGGGCATATGCTTGTAAAATTAAGGTGTTGTTTGGGCAATAGCCTTCCACATAATAATTTTTAATGTCAGGAGTGTTAGCTAATTCAGTAACACCAATTTTAGATGAATGCAAGGGGTGCTGTTCTTCCAGGGTTGAGTCCCAAGTGCTGGGGAGCTCCGCTATAGAGTGGTACACTTTAAACTGAACTTGCATAAATTCTTAGACTAGTTGGTCAGAATTTTCTTACTGATTGCTTTCTAAAATATCTAGTAGATCTTCTTCAATACTTGTGTTCACGCTTTCAATAATTCGCCCTACTTCTTTAAACCGATCCATGACAATAATGGTTGGGACATATTTAATATTATAAATGAGGTGCTCAGCGTTCAAACCTTCTTTTCTTCGGTTGACGCCGTACATCTCCAAAGCATTAAAATCATAAGAAGCGTCTTCTAAGGTTCTATAAAGTTGGGGCAATAAGTGCTGTGTATCTTCGCACCAAGTCCCGATAAAGACGACCAATCGATATTTCGGCAAGAGTACTTTTAGTTTTTTAACTACATCCTCCCTGGCTTGATAGTCCGCATTGATCCACTTCAGCGTGCTTTCATTCTTAATGTCTTTAAACTTTATTTGCCCTCTCAACAAAGGCTTTTCCGTTTTTTGGTCTAATTCTCTGACAAAAGATTGCGCTTCGCTCGGAAGACTAAATGTTACAATTGTAAGGAGTGCTATTATTATTTTTTTCATTGTATTGTATGCTTTGTTATAGTACTGTTTAGAAAGAGAAATTAAGAAATTTATTCTAATTTTTCTCTTGAAGCGCTGTTTTCAAATCTACCAAAAAGCCACGAACTTTTTGTAAATTATCTACCATATCAAATTCGGCTACTGTGCTTTTGCGCTTATTTTTTATCATATTCCGTGCACCGGCAATAGTCATTTTACGTTCTTTGAGCAGGTAGTAAATAATATTCAGACTTCGAATGTTGTGCTTGTTGTAATAACGGTCGCCCTTTTTATTTTTTTTAATTTTCCCGAGTTCTTTAAACTCTTTTTCCCAAAACCGGAGTAGTGAAGCATTGACATCAAACATTTTAGCCACCTCACTAATCGTATAGTATACCTTACTTAGTTTTTTTTCGTCAACCTTGTCTTGACTTTTCTCTTCGGTCACTTTATCTGTTAGGACTACTTTTTTCTCTGGAGCTGCTCCCAGACTTTTTTGCTTTGTTGCGTTAGTACTTTCCTCTTTTGTTAACTTAGGAGCTGGCTTTTCTTTTTCCACTTTGACTTTGGGTTTTTTAACCAAAGGCTTGGGAGCTTCCATTTTATTACCAAAAAGATCAAATTGGTCCATTGTCTACAAATTTAATACTTTTTTGATTACTGAGAACCGTGGTGCCATCTAAGCTTGACACTAGTAAGAATTTATTTTAATCCACCTCATCGTTACCTATCTCTATGACGGTACAAGCTGTCAACAGAGGAGACTTAGAATCTTAAATTAAATAATGTACAAAATATGTCCTCAGCTGGCGGAGGGAAGGGAGGTGGCTAAACTTAATCAAAACTTTGATTACTTTGACGAGACATTTCGAGTACTTTATTATAATCCTCAATCGCTAAGTCATTGTAGAAAAAATGAATGGGGTCTATTTTTTGCCCCTTGCGTTCTACTTCATAATGTAAGTGTGGTCCCGTACTTTTTCCGGTGCTACCTACGTAGCCAATTACTTCACCTCTTTTTACAGGGCCGCTCGTTTTCTTAATTTTTACCATGTGACAGTAGTGGGTGCGGTAGCCATAGCCATGATTGATCCAAACTTGATTACCATATCCGCCCGTGCTATAGTCGGCCTGCTCAATCGTGCCGTTCCCCGTTGCATAAATTGGCGTGCCTTGAGGAGCGGAAAAATCAAGCCCGGCGTGAAATTTTCTAATTTTATAAATTGGATCGACTCGGTAACCAAAGCCGGAGGCAATGCGTTTCAAATTTTTATTCGAGACGGGTTGAATGGAAGGGATGCTCAAAAGGAGTTGTTCTTTATTTTTGATAAAAGAAAGCAAGCTGTCATACGAAGTGTTTTGTGCTTTCATCTCTTGGTCCAAACTCTTCATTTTCTCTTCGATGGAGGAAATAAGCTCAACATTAGAATAGGATGAAATTTTTCGTTGCTCATCTAATTTGTTCTCCAATCGTTTACTCTCGATGGGATCCGCTTCAAAAATAATACGGTAAACTTCATTGTCGCGCTGTCTGAGTTCTTTGAGTTTTTTTTGAGTGAAGTTGATTTGCTTTTGTAGCAGGGTATATTTGCTTTGAAGCGATACCATTTCATTCTGCATTCGTTTTTCTCGTGGAGATCCAATGTATTTAAAGGCCAAGGCAACAATAATCCAAGCGGCTACCAGTATCCCACTAAGTACGCCTACTACCCTAAAAATTTTGAGCCAAATGCTCACCTTGTGTGGCTCAAACTGTTGGCTTTCCTTGCTGTAAATGTATTTTACCTTCTTACTCAAAGTGGCTATAAAAGTAATGGGTTTCGATTACAAGAACAAACCTTCCATGTCTATCTAATTTAAGGCAATAGACATGGAAGGTTTCTAAAGGGATTCGTTTATTTTTGTTGTCGAAAATTGGTTTTTATAATTATGCTTACAGCTAACGAAATACGCCAGAAGTTTTTAGATTTTTTCCAATCCAAAAATCATAAAATTGTGCCCAGTGCGCCGATAGTGCTCAAGGATGATCCTACCCTGATGTTTAACAATGCTGGGATGGTTCAGTTTAAAGATTATTTTTTGGGCAACAAGATAGCCGAGCATAAACGAGTGGTAGACACTCAGAAGTGTTTGCGCGTAAGCGGAAAGCACAATGACTTAGAGGAAGTAGGTGTAGATCATTATCACCATACCATGTTTGAGATGTTGGGGAATTGGAGTTTTGGCGAATACTTTAAGGCCGAGGCGATAGCTTGGAGTTGGGAGTTTCTGACCGACGTATTGGGAATAGATAAAGACAGATTGTACGCAAGTGTTTTTGAAGGAGACAAAGCGGATGGCATTCCACCAAGTGAAATTGCGCTTAGAGAATGGCAGAAAATTTTGCCGCAAGAACAAATCGTTTTTGGAAACAAAAAAGATAATTTTTGGGAGATGGGTGAAACGGGTCCGTGTGGTCCGTGTAGTGAAATTCACATAGACATGCGCTCGGATGAAGAACGTGCCAAAGTGCCTGGCCGTGATTTGGTAAACATGGATCACGAGCAGGTGATTGAAATTTGGAACAATGTATTCATCCAATACAATCGTAAAAAAGATAGAAGCCTTGAACCGCTGCCCTCTAAGCATGTAGACACGGGTATGGGTTTTGAGCGTCTGGTTCGTGTGATACAAAATAAAAAATCGAATTATGATACGGATATTTTTATGCCGTACATCAATCAAGTTGAAAAAATAACGGGTAAAAAATATAAAGGAACTCCGAGTAAAGCGGACGTAGCTTTTAGAGTAATTGCTGATCATATTCGGGCGATTAGTTTTACGATAGCCGATGGTCAGTTGCCGAGTAATACGGGCGCGGGCTATGTAGTGCGCAGAATTTTGCGCAGGGCGGTTCGTTATTATTATTCATACCTTGATTATAAAAAACCACTCTTACATGAATTGTTGCCCATCCTGGCTGATGGATTTCAGGATGTTTTCCCTGAGGTGAAAGAACAAGAAGCGTTTATAAAGAATGTAATT
>CAZTCQ010000104.1:5470-7817 GCA_964612525.1 uncultured Chitinophagaceae bacterium
TGCAAAAACTAAAGTGCTGCAGTACCGTAAAGTGAGTGCCAAGAATAAATCGTTTTATCAATTTGTATTAGCCGAAACGCCTTTCTATGCTGAGAGTGGAGGACAAGTGGGTGATAAAGGTTCCTTACTTTTTAATGATAAATTGATTCAAGTATTCGACACGAAAAAAGAGAATGATTTAATACTACATTTTACTAAAGAGCTGCCCGAAGATGTTGCCTGCGTGGTTAAAGCTGCTGTGAATGTAACCAACCGTCATGAAACGTCTGAGCATCATTCGGCTACCCATTTATTACATGCTGCTTTGCGCAAAATGTTGGGTGAGCATGTGGCACAAAAAGGAAGTTTGGTAAACAAGGATCATTTGCGTTTTGACTTTAGTCATTTAGAAAAAGTAAGTGAAGAAGAGCAGCGTCATATTGAAGAATTGGTCAACCAAAAAATACGTGAAAACGTACCCGTTGTAATAAAAACCATGACGAAAGACGAAGCGGTGGCTATGGGTGCCATGGCACTCTTTGGTGAAAAATATGGTGATGAAGTGCGGGTAGTGATTATGGACGAGAAGTACTCTATTGAACTTTGTGGCGGTACGCATGTGGGCAGCACGGGTGAATTGGGCTTTTTTAAAATTATTAGCGAAGGAGCGATTGCTGCCGGTGTAAGAAGAATAGAGGCGGTAACTGGGGCTAAGGCAGAAAGATATATTCATGAATCATTGGATGATTTATCGACGATCAAACATCAATTCAAAAATCCAAAATCGATTACAAAAGCGGTGGAGCAATTGGCTGAAGAAAAGTCTAAACTGCAAAAAGAAATAGAAAAATTAGAAGATAAAATTCGTTGGCAAAAAGTAGATGGTTTACTACAGCACGTGGAGGATCGTTCGGGTATTTCTTTTTTAGGAGAAAAAGTAGAAGCAAACTCGGCTGACGATGTCAAGAAAATGTGTTTTGCCTTGAAGCAAAAAGTTGATGATCCTGTTGTGGTTCTTTGTGGGAATATTAACGGTAAAGCCAATGTGTGCATTTTGATAGATGACGAGTTACAAAAAGAAAAAGGTATTTCAGCCAAGCAATGGATTAAAGAAATTGTAGCGCCGCGTATCAAAGGCGGTGGTGGTGGACAGGATAATTTTGCCAGTGCCGGCGGTCAACTGACCGATAAATTTGACGAAATTATTTCAGAAATTAAATCACAATTAACGTAGCTTTTACGCTAGAGTCCAATAGATTTGTTCAACTTTAAAGAGCTTTAAGAGTCTCTATCTACGGTTTATGAAATATTATTTTTTCTTCATCATATTATTTTTTTCGGCTCAATCTGTGTTGGCACAGCCGAATAAGAATAAGGAGAAAATTATCATAAAAACGTATAACTCGAAAGGTGAACTGATTAGTAAATCAACGGCCACAGGAAAAAAAATACAAAAGACAAAAGGTCCTAAAAGTAAAGTGGTAATGGTTCGTGGTGCCGATGGAAGAATGATGAAGAAAACAATTATCACGCTAGGCAAGGTAATTAACCGTCCTTTTGACCCGGATACAATTGACAAGGATCATGTGGTGATTCAAGTTTATAAAAAATATGATCGTCTCTACATTTATTATAAAGGAAATTTTTTGACTGCTTATAATTGTGTATTTGGTAAAAACAAAATGGGGCAGAAGTATCGCGAAGGTGACAAAAAAACTCCGGAAGGTTGGTTTTCTATTACCGATGTGCGCCGTCATGGTAAGTGGAAATATTTTATGGGGATAGACTATCCGAACTTAGCATCAAGAAGTAATCATGCCAGGGCCAAAGCCAAAGGGCTGATAGCTAGTGATGCACGAATTGGCGGCTCGGTGGGTATTCATGGAGTATGGGCCGGAGGAGACATGGCCATCAAAAATAAGTTTCATTGGACGGACGGCTGCGTAGCACTTAACAATAAGAGCATCGCTCTTTTAGCTAGAATCGTAAAGCCCGGTACTCGGGTTTATATTGGTTGGGAGAAGTAGTTATTACTGAAAATTTATACTTTAATTGCAAATTATCGGTAATAAATCATATTTATTCCCGATAATTTGCAATAGTTATTTATATTTGAGGTAATGAGTGTAGTCCGAATTTGTAGAGAACATAGCGAGAAGTTGCTTAGTGTATTTCCTTGTTTGGCCTTACTAGGTCCAAGACAAGTCGGCAAAACTACTTTTTCCAAGTACTTACAAGAAGTTACCAATAAAGAGATTTTGTACCTTGATTTAGAATCATTAGAGGATGAAAAGAAGCTCGAAAATGCCGAGCAGTACTTTAATGAAAGGCAGGGTAAGCTTATTATTTTGGATGAGATACAACGCCG
>CAZTCQ010000105.1:0-7552 GCA_964612525.1 uncultured Chitinophagaceae bacterium
GATGAAGACTTCTGCGAAAGCATACACCGAAACGACAGTCTTAGTTTGAGTAGTGAGCTTGCCGATGTAGATTCAATTATGGAGAGCAAAACAGGCGTTTACGTTTTAGAAGACGGTGCGAATGCAATGATTACTCGTGCTTGGCTTAGCGAATATGCTGAAAAGAGTATTGACATACAATACTTTATTTTTTCATTAGACAATGTGGGTTTAATCGCGGTGGATTATTTGGTACGCGCTGCGGACCGAGGAGTGAAGGTAAGAATACTAGTAGACGACATCATGGTTGATGCCAGCATAGAGGATATTCTTAGCTTAGCTGCTCACAAGAATATTGATATCAAAATTTACAACCCTGGGGTAAACCTAGGTAAAAACCTTTGGGGCAAACTCAAAAGTTTTGCTACAAACTATGCCAAAGCCAATCAGCGAATGCACAACAAAACATTTATCGTTGATAATAAAGTAGTTGTTACAGGGGGTAGAAATATAGCTAATGAATATTTTGATTATGATCATGAATATAATTTTAGAGACCGAGACATTTTACTACTAGGAAAAGCTACTAAGAATATTGGAAAATCTTTTTCTATGTTTTGGCAAAGCAAACTAAGTGCTGATATTAC
Organism: uncultured Chitinophagaceae bacterium; assembly: GCA_964612525.1. Classification (GTDB taxonomy): domain Bacteria; phylum Bacteroidota; class Bacteroidia; order Chitinophagales; family Chitinophagaceae; genus JAGNRR01. The sequence goes on from CAZTCQ010000105.1 coordinate 627, forward strand.
TAAAGTAGCCAAAGAAACCGACAAGGCTTTTGCGGATACCATTCATTACACCGCCTTACACCAATATGCTTGTAACCCAGAAAATTTTTGGCCGCAAGTGCGAAAACGAATTAAAAATTTGCCGGCTGTTTTTTCAGAACTAAAAAAATCAGGTGGTTTAGTATGGACCGACAGTGTCGAATTTGTTAGTGACCTTCCTGGAAAAAACGATGGAACGAAAGGACTGTATGGTAGTGGTAAAAGCACGGAAAAATTATTTAAATTAGTCAGTCAAGCTCAAAAAAGTATTGATATTCAAACGCCGTATTTAATCATGACGGAAGAAAGCCTTGACTTATTTCGAACCGCAGTCAAACGAGGAGTGATGGTAAGAATCCTCACAAATAGTTTAGCCTCAACGGATAATGTAGAGGCGTTCAATGGTTATCAACGAAGCAGGAAAAAATTACTGAAGACGGGAGTCCGCATTTTTGAATTTAGACCGGATGCGAAGGCACGAATGAGCATCATGACCGGAGAGCTACAAGAGAAATTAAACTATAAACCCATTTTTGGTTTACATGCTAAAAGCATGGTGGTAGATGGAAAAACTACGGTTATAGGAACCTTCAATTTAGATCCTCGATCAGCAAATTTGAACACGGAGTGCTTAGTCATTGTAAAGAATAAAAAAGTAGCCCAAGGCGTTTTGGAAGGGATGGAAACGGAATTTCTCCCAGAAAACTCCTGGGAAACCACCCTAGAAAGTAATCCTGATGACGAAGTAGGTTATGGCAAGCGAATCAAAGCAGCCACTCGTAGAATTGTGCCACAAAATATTTTGTAGCAGTTCAAAAATCTTACTACTTACTACTCCGTACTTACTACTAAAAACTACCTTTGCTTATTATGAAAACAGCCTACATAATTGATGCCGCAAGAACAGCCGTTGGCAAATACGGCGGTACCCTTTCCAGTATGCGACCGGATGATTTGCTAGCGCATGTAATCAAAGGAATCGTTAAACGAAATCCTAGCATTGACATTTCAAAAATTGAAGACGTTATTGCAGGAGCGGCAAACCAAGCCGGAGAAGATAATCGGAATGTTGCTAGAATGGCCGCACTACTCGCAGGGCTTCCTGATAGTGTAGGTGGCAATACGGTCAATCGATTATGCGCTTCGGGTTTACAAGCTGTAATGGACGCAAGTCGTGCTATTATGTGCGGCGATGGAGAAATGTATCTTGCAGGAGGCGTGGAAAGCATGAGTCGAGCGCCCATGGTATTGGCCAAGGCAGCTAGTGCTTTTTCTCGTAATGCAGAAATTTATGACACAACCATTGGATGGCGTTTTATCAATAAAAAATTAAGTGCCTTGCACCACCCTTTCGGTATGGGTGAAACCGCTGAAAATGTAGCAGAGCGTTGGAAAATCAGTAGAGAAGAACAAGATGCTTTTGCCCATAACACGCAAGAAAAATACGAAGCGGCGCACAAGGCAAATAAATTTAAAGAAGAAATCATTGCGGTGAACGTTCCTCAACGAAAAGGAGATGATGTTATTTTTGATAAAGATGAGCATCCTCGTTTGTCTTCTATCGAAAAATTATCTTCTTTAAGACCAGCATTTAAAAAAGACGGTACTGTTACTGCTGGAAACGCAAGTGGCATAAACGATGGAGCGGCCATGCTTTTAATAGCCAACGAAGATGCGGTAGAAAAATATAATCTAAAACCAATGGCCAAAATAAAATCTATGGCGATAGCAGGCGTAGAACCTGCCGTGATGGGTATCGGACCTGTTCCTGCCACCAAAAAGGCATTAGAACGAGCAGGACTCTCAGTGGCTGACCTTGATGTGATCGAACTGAATGAGGCATTTGCTAGTCAAAGTATAGCTTGCATGCGTGACCTGGGTTTAGACCCGGGTAAGGTAAATATTAATGGGGGTTCTATTGCGATTGGTCATCCACTTGGCGGCAGTGGTGCGCGAATTAGCACTACCCTTTTACATGAAATGGTTAAGCAGGATGCTAAGTACGGATTAGCCACTATGTGTGTTGGTGTCGGACAAGGAGCTGCTGTTATTTATGAAAAAGTCTAAAAAAGGTTTGCCTTTGCCTAACCATTAAGCTTCCTTTTACCATCTAAAAGTTTTTAGGATCCCCAGTTATCAATACGCCTAAAAGTTCGCAAACGCTATAAACCAATAGTCCATAACCAACTGTATCTTTGCCCTATGCAATCATTAAAAGACGGGATAGCATCTATCAAAAAAGATATTGAAGAGCGCGGCGTAAAAAACGCCGAGCAGCTAGAGCAATTCCGCATAGAATTTTTGGGTACCAAAGGCAAGCTCAAAAGCCTGATGGGTGAAATGCGGAATGTTGCAAAAGAGCAAAGAAAAGAAGCTGGTTTATTATTAAATGAAATAAAACAATATACTGAAGGCCGCTTTGAAGAATTGAAATCACAGTTTAAGACTAGTGACGCCAATGAAGAGGATATAGGAATGGATTCAACCCTACCTGCTTTACCAAATGAAACGGGAGCAAGACACCCTTTATCCGTCGTGCAAGAAAAAATGATTTCTATTTTTGAGCGAATTGGTTTTACTGTAGCGGAAGGTCCGGAGATAGAAGATGATTGGCATAATTTCTCGGCCCTAAATTTACCGGAGCATCACCCAGCACGTGATATGCAGGATACTTTTTTCATAAGCAAAGAACCGGATTGGGTTTTAAGAACACATACGAGTAGTGTACAAATTCGCACCATGGAAAAAGGTACGCTGCCCATAAGACAAATTTTTCCTGGTCGTGTATATCGTAATGAAACGATTAGTGCAAGAGCGCATTGCTTTTTTCATCAGGTAGAAGGTTTGTATATTGATGAAAAAGTAAGTTTTGCTGATTTAAAACAAACGCTTTATCACTTTGTCCAACAGATGTTTGGTGAAGACGTAAAGGTTCGTTTTAGACCTTCTTACTTCCCCTTTACTGAGCCAAGTGCTGAGATGGATGTAAGTTGTTTTATCTGCGATAGTAAAGGATGCAGCGTTTGTAAGCATACCGGTTGGGTAGAGATTTTAGGCTGCGGCATGGTGCACCCCAATGTATTAAAAAACACGGGTATTGATCCTGAAAAGTATAATGGCTTTGCCTTTGGTATGGGTGTAGACAGAACCACCATGTTGATGTACGGTATCAATGATATCAGATTGCTGAGCGAGAATGATATTCGGTTTTTGAAACAATTTAAATAAAACACACCCCTAGCCCCCACACTGAAGGTGGCAAGCTTCTCAAGAGGGGGACAGATTGGAAACAGCTTATTGCTAGCCAGGAATATTTGTCAAGGAGATTTTTAAATTAAAATGAAATATTGAAGATGATAGTAAATAAATTAAAATATAGTCCAGCACATCTTCCCCTCTTGAGAGGGGATAGAGTTGTGTCTAACAAAGTATTATCAAACCTACCTGCCGTTGAGGCGGTTCACCAAATCATCACATTATCAAATCAGTATTAGTCACAGGCGGCACAGGTTTCATAGGAAGTCACTTAATTAAGTTACTCCTAGAGCGTGGGTATGATGTGCGTGCTATATACCGCAAGGAAAAATCAAAATTACTGAGCACTTCAGAAATTAAAAAAGTAGATTGGATAAAAGGAAATGTGTTAGATATTTTTTCTTTGGAAACTGCCTTAGTGGATAGGGAAGCTGTTTTTCATTGTGCGGCTATGGTAAGTTTTGATGCTCGACAGCGTGAGGAATTAATGAAAACTAATGTGGAAGGCACCGCTAACATAATAAACTGCATGCTTTCATCTGGCATAAAAAAAATCGTGCATTTAAGTTCTGTGGCTGCGCTCGGCAGAAACTCAAGCGATGAAAAAATTGATGAAGAAGCTGGTTGGGTGGAGAGTGCGTACAACTCGCAATATGCCGTAAGCAAGTATCAGAGCGAAATGGAAGTTTGGCGAGGGGTAGCAGAAGGGCTGGAAGCTGTAATTGTAAATCCGGGGATTGTTTTAGGAGAAGGCGATTGGGAAAGTGGCAGCAATAAATTATTTAAGAATATTCATGATGAGTTTCCCTTTTATACAAAGGGCATTACATCTTTTGTAGATGTGAAAGACACGGTGCAGGCCATGGTAGATTTACATGAAGCCGGAGTCAAGAATGAGCGTTTTATCATTAGCGAAGGAACGCATGCTTATAAAAGTATTTTTGATTTGATGGCGAGGCACTTTGGCAAAAAAACTCCGAAACATGAAGCAAAACCCTGGATGATAGCCATGGTGTGGCGTTGGTATGAGCTTAAAAAATGGTTTTCTAATAAGGAACAAACGATAACAAAAGAAACCGTCCGCAGTGCGCAGGCAAGTTATGATTATGATAATACCAAGCTCTTTAAAATTTTGCCGAATTTCAAGTATACGGCTATGGAAGAGACGATTGCACGTGCTTGTACTTTTTACAAAAAGTAATGGACAATCTCTTCTCTTAACACGACGTTGGTTGTCTTAATGCCGTACATTTTTTACATTTAGAGAATGGATAGAAAATCATTTATCAAAAAAACGGGTCTTGCCGTTTTTTCTATGTCAATTGTAGGGAAAGTAATGGAGGCTGCTCCAGGAAAATTCAAGAGTGATTGCGTAACGACGAATGATATTTTGGGGCCGTTTTATAGAGCAAATGCGCCGGTAAGAAATGATCTTCGCGTGGAAGGTGTAAAAGGAAATGAAATAAGATTGACGGGCGAAGTATACGGAAGTGATTGTAAGACACCACTTGAAAACGCGAAAGTTGAAATTTGGCATTGTGATACAACTGGTAATTATGATAATGATACCGCAGAATTTAAACATCGCGCGACTATCTACACAGATGATAAAGGGCATTATTCTGCTCTAACGATTATACCAGGAAAATATTTGAACGGTCGCTTGTACCGTCCGGCTCATATTCATTTTAGAGTGAGTCATAAAGAACATAAAGAATTAATCTCTCAGATATATTTTGAAGGAGACCCGCATATTACAGAAGATCCATGGGCTTCGGACAAAAGAGCGGAGCATAGAATTTTACCAATTTTTCCGAAAGATACAAATAGTGATTTGGCGGTAACATTTGATATTTATCTTAAAGGATAATTTATAAATAATAGTCATCGACCAATGACTTCACAATATCTCGCACGATATACAAACTACTTTCTGCTTTTACAAAGTGGGTTTCATTATCCTTTAGCGTTACTATTTTATATTCTGTATTCATAACGCCATCAGCAGTAGCTTCTGCGATTTGTTTTCCATTATGATTATATATTTTTATGCGCACGACTATCGTACCTCTTGTAGCGCGCTGCGACTTTTTAAAAGTTGCAATGTTCTTAAAGTCTTGTTTCACATTTTTTCCAAAGACCTGAATCATTGCATCGCGATCTCGCTCTAATAAGGATTCTTCAGTTTCTTCTCTTTCCATGGGTTTAATATCTACATTACCACCTAAATAAACCCCACCTGAAATAGAAGACATAAAACGTGACTCTCTTTTATATTGGTAAGTGCCAGCTTTTACAAGATTTGACTTCACAAAAGCCTTCGCTATTTTTTTATGAAAAGCTAAATTACCAGGACACTCTCCCTTATTGTCTGTGCGCAGAAAAGTAACATTATATCTAAAGTCAGGAGCACTTTTTCCATTAGGTTCAAAGGAAACAATCTCCTCATCATTTTGGTCATAGAGTGAATAGCTTCTTGGGATTCCTCCACTTTTTTCTACACGGCCTACTATTTCACCATTGTATTCTATGTTTCCTTTTTTGTCTACGTTTTGAGCAAATAAAGAAAATGGGATAACGGCAAGAGCCAATAAAATAAGTTGTTTCATGATTATTTAAAGTTATGAATTTTGTTGTGAAGTATTATAAAAGCAATGGTTAAAGCGGTTCCTTGTTTTCTACTTAAAATATGGCTGAAACTGTTTTGTTTACACTGTTCGTTCGTCTAATATTGAAGTATACGTATTAAACAATTTGTCTAATGAAATTTCAAGGAACTAATGAAGAGTACTTTAAGCTTAAAACGATTCGAGAAAATGAGGAAATAGATGTTGCCAAAGAAACTGAATTAACCTTATTGTGGTTTATGACCGATAACAACAAGCTGCGGATTGATGCGGTAGAGTATACGTTTAATAAATACGATATTGTTTGTCTGACGCATTTTCATAAGGTAGAAATTATTCAATTAGGAGAAGTTAAGTTTCTACGCTGGAATAAACCTTTTTATTGCGTAGCTAATCATGACAGTGAGGTAGGCTGTAAGGGCTTGCTTTTTTATGGAGCAGCAAGCTTACCTGTAATTAACTTATCCAGTCAAGATATTGAGACCTTGTCTACCGTATGGAAAATGCTGGAGCAAGAAATGAACTCGCAGGACAACCTGCAACAGGAAATGTTACAAATGATGCTCAAAAGAATTTTGATATTATGTGCACGTATTTTTAAAACGCAAGAAAATTATAGTTCTGTTGAGCATGCGAACGTAGATATTATACGAGAGTACAATTTTTTGGTAGAGCAACATTTTAAAGAAAAACATAGTGTGGCGGAGTATGCAGAGTTGCTAAATAAGTCGCCGAAGACACTTTCTAACTTATTTAAAAAAATAGGAAGTAAGTCTCCACTTCAGTTTATCCATGAAAGAAAAATACTAGAAGCACGCAGAATGCTAAGCTATACAGATAAGCATGTATCAGAGATTAGTTATGAATTAGGCTTTACAGAAGTACAGGCTTTCAGTCGGTTTTTTAAGAAACAAGAAGCTGTATCACCGGTAGAATTTAAAAAAAATGCGTCGATGGGAAAAATTGATAACTCATCAGGAAAAGAAGCCTAACAGCGAGGTGTGTTTCGTCTTGATATTTGCATTG
>CAZTCQ010000106.1:0-5216 GCA_964612525.1 uncultured Chitinophagaceae bacterium
GATCTTTTCCTGGAAGAGAGCACCCAATAAAAATAAGAATGGTCCAAGCTATTGCTAGGACCATCATTAATTTTTTGTTTCTTAGAAGTTTCATTGTTACAAGCTCTCTGTTCTCGACTCCGCTCGAACTGATATCACTTAAGATATCAAAGCTTCATAGGCTGCAGCATCCATTAGGTCTGCAACTTGTGATGCATCACTAATTTTAATTTTTACCATCCAACCCTCGCCGTAAGCATCAGAGTTTACTTTTTCAGGCGCGTCCTCTAGGCTCTCATTCATTTCTTGAACCGTACCCGATAACGGCATAAACAAATCCGAAACTGTTTTTACAGCTTCTACACTTCCGAATACCTCATCTTTAGCAACTTCTTGATCAATGGTATCTACATCAATAAATACAATATCACCCAACTCACCCTGTGCAAAATCAGTGATACCCACCGTAGCAATATCACCTTCTATCTTAATCCACTCGTGTTCTTTTGTATATTTTAAATCTGCTGGAATGTTCATTCGTATAATTTTTTAGTGCTGTAAATATAAGAAGGGAATAGCGATTAGCCAATAGCCTTTAAGCCATTAGATTGCTTATCCGTTCTTTGAGTTCATACTACGTGTGGCTGCTTTTTTCGAGCTAGACTGTTTCGAACTTGATTTTTGAGCGTGATGCTTTTGAGTACCTTTAGTGGCCGCAGCTTTTTTAGCCACGCTCTCTCCTTCTTTGGTGGCTTCCAAGGATTCTAATAAATCTAGCTTGCTAAGAATGCCATACCACTTCAACATTTTTTTCATGTCACTCGCATAGACTCGACTCTTATCATAATCAGGAAACAACTTACCAAACGTTTCTTCAATTACTTTATTCCCTTGCTTATGAACCGCTACTTCTTTCACTTCTCCTTCATTTTTTTTAAAAGATAAAAACACCTCGCGCAAAGGCACATTATCCGTTTGCGTATAAACCTCGATACTATCCAAAGGCGTTACCTCATGCTTACGCGCTGAAACAAATAAAGTCTTATCATCGTCAAAGTTTTTTACAATCGCACCATCGGCCTTTGTACCCATTAATTGATACAAACCACTCAAACCTGATATAGAAACTAAATCGCTAAAATTCATAAGTTGGCAAAGTAAAGAAATTCGTTCATAAAGTAAAGGGGGTTTGTAATTTTATTTCTACAGGCCATAAAAATAGCGATGGGCACTATGCAAAAGATTTCCTTACCTTTACTACCTAAATTTTTATTGTATTATGAAACGTTTTCTACTATTGCTAATTATACCCATCACCATTTTTAGTTGCAACTCATCTAATAAATCAGGCTCCATGGCAGGATTTGATGTTGAAGCTGAAGAATTTGCTGATATTAAGGTACTACGCTATAACATTCCCGGTTGGGACGAACTCAGCGATCAACAGCATGAACTTTTGTACTATCTCTATGAAGCTGCCTTGAGCGGACGAGATATTATTTATGATCAGAAAAGTAAATATGGATTGACCGTTCGCAAAACCATAGAAAATATTTATGGTACGTACAGTGGAAATAAATCTTCTGATGAATGGAAAAAATTTGAAGAGTACTGTGGGCGTTTTTGGTTTAGTAATGGTTATTTCCATCATTATGGCAATGAAAAATTTATTCCAGAATGCAGCTACGAATACTTCGTTGACCTGGCTAAAAAAAGTGACCCAAACGGTTTTCCATTGACTGAAGGAGAAACCGTAGATAATTTTTTAGCTCGTATGGAGACGATCATGTTCGACATAAACTTTGAGCCCAAATGTGTAAATCAAGATGCAAATGCAGACAATGTTGCGGAGAGTGCCAATAATTTCTATGAGGGTGTAACCCAGGCAGAAGTTGAGGCCTACTACAAAAAGTTTCCAAGCACGGGTAATCAACCTAGCTGGGGACTCAACACAAAAGTTATGAAGGACGAAAACGGAAACGTGATTGAAAAGGTTTGGAAAAGCGGCGGAATGTACGGTGCAGCAATTGACAAAATTACTTATTGGTTAGAAAAAGCAAGTACCGTTGCTGAAAATGAAAAGCAGAAAAAACACATTGACCTTTTAGTAAAATATTACAAGAGCGGTGACCTAAAAGACTTTGACGATTACAGCATTGCCTGGGTAGAGGATACCGAAAGTTCCATTGATTTTATCAACGGATTCATTGAAGTATATCTAGATGCGATTGGTATCAAAGGAAGTTTTGAAAGTGTAGTAAACGTAAAAGATGTAGAAACCTCAAAACGAATTGCGACGATCTCTGATAATGCACAATGGTTTGAAGACAATTCGCCCTTAGTAGAATCTCACAAAAAGAAAGATGTTAAAGGAATCAATGCCAAAGTAATTAATGCGGTAGTAGAAAGCGGAGACGCCGCACCGAGCACACCCATTGGAATTAATCTACCCAATGCCGACTGGATTCGTAAAAATCACGGGAGTAAGTCTGTGAATTTAGGCAATATTGTAGATGCCTACGATAACGTCAAAAAGAAAAGTGGATTCTTAGAAGAGTTTGAAATCAGAAAGGACATTGTAAAACGTGCAAAAAAACATGGCGCCTTAGGAAGTAAGCTTCATACGGATATGCACGAATGTATCGGTCACGCTAGTGGACAAATCAATGAAGGAATTGAAACACCCGATAAAACATTAAAAACCTATGCTAGTTGCTTGGAAGAAGCACGAGCTGATTTGGTGGCTTTATACTATATCACCGATCAAAAATTGGTTGACATTGGCGTAATGCCCAGTGTAGAAGTCGGTAAAGCTGAGTACGACTCATATATCCGTAATGGCTTAATGACACAACTCGTCCGATTGAAATTAGGAGACAATATTGAAGAAGCTCACATGCGTAACCGCCAATTGAACGCAGCTTGGGTTTATGAAAAAGGGAAAGAAGACAATGTAATAGAATGGTATAAAGAAGATAACAAAACCTACATTAAAATTAATGACTACGAAAAGTTGAATGATTTGTTTGGACAGCTTCTTAGAGAAATTCAACGTATAAAATCAGAAGGTGATTATGCTGCCGGAAAAGCTTTGGTAGAAAATTACGGAGTGAAAGTAAATCAAGCTTTACACAAGGAAGTATTGGAGCGCTATAAAAAATTAGATACAAAACCGTATAGCGGATTTATTCAACCACGACTTGTAGCCGGAATGAATGATGACGGAGAAGTAACGGGAGTAAAAGTTGAATACCCAAAATCATTCTTTAAGCAAATGATGGAGTATGGTAAAAACTATTCTTTTCTGCCTGTTATGAATTAAAACAAAAATATTTTTTGAAAAAATGGGCGACTATTCTGTCGCCCATTTTTTCGTGGTAACAAATTAGTACATTTACTGAATGAAAAAGCTAGTCTTTATTCTCCTCCTTATTCCTTTTTTTACGTTTGGACAAACACTCCATAACCCTCAATTGCTCTACGATAATCCCGGTGGTCTTTTTGAAAAAGACTCTCTACGAACCATTGATGTACAGTTTTTAGATGCCAATTATCATAGCATTCTTCAAAATAGTTTTTTTACGAATCCTTCCTATCGCATACCTGCAACTATTACAATGAATGGTACTACCTATGATAGTTGCGGAGTTCGCTACAAAGGAAATTCTACCTTTTGTTTGCCCAATGATGATAGCATACCCAAAGTGCCGTACAACATTGACATGAATTATTGGAAATCTGGTCAAAAGCTAATGGATTATAAAAAGATTAAGCTCGCTAACGCTTGGACGGATGCCACTTTTGTAAGAGAATTTACAGCTTCGAAAACATATAGAAAATACTTGCCATCCCCTGAAGTGAATTTAATGAAGTTGAATGTGCAGGGAAACTATTTAGGATTGTACGTAAACACCGAATCTATCAATAAACAATTTCTTGAAAAACATTTTAGTGAAAAAAATGGAGCTCTTTTTAAGTGTGACCCTACGCAAGTATTCTGCGGGAACAGTACCGCCAATGGCACACCTGACTTAACTTGGAAAGGAACCGATTCCACAAATTATTATGATGACTATACCATAAAATCCGATAATGGTTGGGGAGAGTTAATAGGATTGCTAGACACAATAAATAATCATTTCACACACATAGATAGTGTACTAAACGTTGATAGAGTTCTATGGGCCTTTGCAGTCAATCATGTATTGTTAAATGTAGATGCCTACAATATGGATGTGATTCACAACTATTATTTGTACAAGTGCAAAGACGGTCAGTTTCAAATGATTCCTTGGGATCTAAGCGAAAGTTATATAGGAGCCTTGTTAGGATTAAGTTTTAATAATATTCAAGCGCGACATTATGAATTAGATCCCTATAACATTCCAAATGGCGCACCGCTTGTAGATAAAATAATGAATGATACACACTGGAGAAATCAATACACGGCACACATTAGAACCATACTAAAAGAATCAACAGATACTAATGTAATTCGGACGGCTATCAATAAAATTCATTCCTTAGCCACCGCCCCAGCGCAAGCTGATACTTTCAAACAATTTACAATGAGCCAATTTTCCAGTGCAACATCCGCTCCCTATATTGAGTGGATTGTATTTCCTTTTTTTGGATGGGGTTACGGCGGAATAACCGAAGCTGTTGAAGCAAGAGCACGTTTTCTTTCTACTCAACCAGAAGTTGCACGCTTGCCGCCTTCCATTAGTAATGTGATCATAAATAACAATCATATTTATGCAGATATTGCGAATGAAACTCAAGTAGAAATAATGGCAACCCAAAACAAACAAGCTTCTAAGTTTAAGCCGTTTACAATGTATGACGATGGCACTAATGGAGATGCCACTGCTAATGATGGTACCTATTCTGCTCCTATTCCTTATTTAGGAAATGGTAAGGATGTCAAGTTCTATGTAAGAGCTAGTAATTTGGATGCGCTACAACTTTCTCCGGAACGAGCAGAATATGAATACTATGTCTATCCGCAAGCTCCTACCAGTACTACCCATTTTGCAAAAACAAGAACTAAGAAACTTTTAAAAATTGTGGATATACTCGGTAGAGATACTGAAGAAAAAAACAATGAGCTACTTATTTATATGTATGATGATGGCAGCGCGGAGAAAAAAATTATTCTGAAATAACTATTTCGATAAAATTATAATATTCTCATCATGTGTTGAATCCGATCTATTCGTTCTTTTAAAAACAAAGCT
>CAZTCQ010000106.1:5316-7405 GCA_964612525.1 uncultured Chitinophagaceae bacterium
GATAAGACCTTCCCAAATCTTAGCGTATTTTCACAACTTGAAATTGTCAAACATACGCTTGGAGGTAATGCAGCAGCTTGAAAAATCAATGACTGATTTTATGGCTACGTATCTAAAACCGATTGAAGAAAATTGGCAGCCGTCTGATTTGCTTCCTGATGCAAGTAGCGAAACTTTTTATGATGAAGTAGAAGAGATTCAAGCTTTGGCTAAAGAATTAGATTACGATGTGTTCGCAGTTCTAATCGGTGATACGATCACCGAAGAAGCACTTCCGTCTTACGAAAGTTGGCTAACTAGTGTAGAAGGTATTGATCAAGAAAGTAACAATGGTTGGAGCCAATGGATCCGAGCTTGGACTGCTGAGGAAAATAGACACGGTGACTTGCTTAACAAATATCTTTATCTCAGCGGACGAGTAAATATGCGTGAATTCGAAACCTCAACTCAACATTTAATAGCGGATGGTTTTGACATTGGTACGGGTTATGATCCGTACCGAAACTTTGTATATACTAGCTTTCAAGAGTTAGCAACGAACATATCGCATCGCAGAGTCGCTGGCTTGGTCAAAAAAGCAGGCAATGCTCATTTGGCAAAAATAAATGGTGTCATCGCTGCTGATGAAGCACGACACGCCAAAGCCTATCAACATTTTATAAAAAAAATTTTTGAGGTGGATCCTAGCGAAATGATGCTAGCCTTTGAAGATATGATGCGAAAGAAAATTGTCATGCCCGCGCATTTTATGCGCGAAACGGGCGGACAAATAGGAGAGGTGTTCAAACACTTTTCTGATGCGGCCCAGCGTCAAATGGTTTATACTTCACAAGATTATGTAGATATTTTTAGACATCTAAATAAAGAGTGGGCTATTGATAAAATATCTGACCTAACAGGCCAAGCAGAAAAAGCTAGAGACTTTCTTATGGGTTTACCCGATCGCTTAGAAAAAATTTCGGAGCGCATTACCATTCCAGAAAAGCAATATCAATTTAAGTGGTTGGGGATTTAAGTTTAAGCCTGCCCCGCCTTCATCTTTTCAGTATTCTCAGCGAACATTAATGCGTCTATCATTTCTTGAATATCGCCATTAACGAAAGAATCCAAATTGTACATCGTTTTACCAATTCGGTGATCCGTGATTCTACCCTGCGGATAATTATAGGTTCTAATTTTTGCCGATCGATCACCACTACTTACTAAAGTTTTACGTTGGCTGGCAATGGCATCTTCGTGCTTCCTTACTTCAGCTTCGTATAATTTAGAACGTAACATTTCCATCGCACGAATTCTATTACCCAACTGTGTACGATCAATAGAACATACCACAACTGTGCCAGTTGGCACGTGCGTCAACTGTACCTTAGTTTCTACCTTATTTACATTCTGGCCACCAGCTCCTCCACTACGAGAGGTTTCCATTTTTACGTCACTTTCTTTTAATTCAAAGTCAATTTCTTCTGCCTCGGGCATAGCCGCTACTGTAGCCGCTGATGTGTGCACCCGTCCTTGCGTTTCGGTAGCTGGTACCCGTTGTACTCGATGTACTCCACTTTCGTACTTCATGGTTCCGTAAACATCATCTCCGTTTATTTGCAAAATTGCTTCTTTATAACCTCCACTGGTTCCATCATTGGTAGAGAGCAAATCAACTTTCCAACCTTGCTTCTCGGCATATTTAATATACATACGCACTAGATCACCAGCAAAAATACTAGCTTCATCGCCTCCCGTTCCTGCCCGTATTTCAAGAACCGTATTTTTTTCATCTTGCGGATCCTTTGGTATCAACATTTGCTGTATCGTTTCCTCTAGTTCCTCTCTCTCCTTTTCAAGTGGAGCAATATCCGCTTTAGCCAAATCACGCAGCTCTTCATCTTGTTCCTCGCTCAATACCTCTTTGGCAAATTCTAGACTATCCAAACATTTTTTATACGCTTCCGATTTTTTTACAATTTTTTCTAACTTGCTATACTCTTTGCTTAGCGCCATAAATTTTTTCTGATCACTCACTACATCTGGGTTGGTCAGTGAAACACCAATATCTTGAAATTTTGCGTTGATCGCTTCTAGTTTGTCTAGCATA
>CAZTCQ010000107.1:0-7395 GCA_964612525.1 uncultured Chitinophagaceae bacterium
TTTCAAGTAAAGAAAACTGAGATTGTACATTTTCCTGAAATGGTCAAAGGAGACTACAATACACCCATTCGTTTTTCCAGACCTAATAAACGAGATTATAATCCTAAGGGCTTCAGCGACCACTTGCCAATAAAATTAGTAGTGGAAGAGTAAATTATAGTCTGTATTTTTATTCCTTATGAACCTCTCCAAAGCGGCAAACGTATCCATTGTTTTATTTTTTACAGGTGTGGTGCTTATCTACGGGCAAACATTTTTGATTCCGTTTGTGCTGGCTGTTTTTATTTGGTTTATTATCCGAGAGATAAAAAAGTTTTTTAGAAGAAGTAAATATTTCCGCTTATTCCTGCCCAATTGGCTAGAAAACTTGCTTGCTTCACTTTTCTTTTTTGCCTTCATTACTTTTTTTGTCAGTTTACTAGCTGCGAATATTGAGTCACTTTCAGCCAACCTTAGTGTATATCAAACCAATATTTCCAAGATCGCAGATAAGTTAAATTCGTTTTTTAATATTAATATCATGAAGCAAATTAATGATATCAGTGGAGGAATGAAATTTACTGATATTTTGGGTAGTGTAATTAATGCCGTAAGTGGCTTGCTCGGTAATGTGTTTATTATAATCATCTATGTGTTGTTTTTGTTTTTAGAGGAATTGGGTTTTCAAGACAAGCTGAAAGCTATGCTGGCCCATTCTCCGCAGGGAAGTTCTGTCTTTTCTATTATTGATAAAATTGATCATTCTATTGGGCGCTATCTGGTTTTAAAAACAATCGTTAGTTTACTGACAGGAATCTTGAGTTTCATAGCGCTAAAAATTATTGGGGTAGATGCGGCAGTATTTTGGGCTTTTCTAATTTTTATTATGAACTTTATTCCCAATATTGGGTCATTGATTGCGACATTGTTTCCGGCTGTTTTTGCCCTATTGCAATTTGGTGACTTTGCTCCAGCCATTTGGGTTTTAATCGTTGTAGCCGCTGTGCAACTAGTCGTCGGTAATATTGTTGAGCCAAAAGTTATGGGTAATTCTCTCAATCTAAGTTCATTGGTGGTAATCCTAGCCTTGTCACTTTGGGGTGCTTTGTGGGGAATTACAGGAATGGTCCTAAGTGTTCCCATTACTGTAGTGATGCTTATTGTTTTTTCAGAGTTCCCTGCTACCAAACCCTTGGCGATATTATTATCCGAAAAAGGTAATATTGATTAGTTTTTTAGTTTTGTTTTACTACCTGGGTAGCCAAGTTTTAATTTTAAGCTAGATTAAACTTTTGGGCTAATTTATCCTATAATTTTATGCAAGTATGCCGTTCAATGAGTAGAATAATAGTATCAAAAAAATAAGAAGTACTAAAAAAGTTATGCCCGCTGAGGGTGTGAATATGGGCGGCATTAACTGGATTAGTCTCTGCCTACTATGGGAGTGGCTTCAGTTGATACGTTTATGTTAATTCACCATTGAGAAACTGAGGATGCTATACTTTAAGTCGTGAGCGGAAATTATAAAGGGATAAAAGTTGCGGCACTAACGAATTCTCCTAAGTTATAATTACGCGGGAAAATTGAAGCAGACTCAAAATTAGAAATTGAGATTCCTGAAAATCTGAATGCGTTAATCTATTTACTGGAAGGGGAGTTAATAATCAACGATAAAAAAGTAGTCCTAAAAGATATGGTCATTTTAAATAATGATGGTTCGGGAATTGAGTGGGTAGCCGGTAAGGATACACGGTTCATTGTACTTTCGGGGAGCCGTTAAATGAAAAAATGAAATCATACGGTCCTTTTGTGATGAACAGTCAGACAGAAATCATGACAGCGCTAAAAGATTCTCAAATGGGTAAAATGGGTGTTCTTATTGAAGAATTTGATTAACACGCCGTGAGATAAATTTTAAAGAACGGAGCAATTTGGGTATCTTAGTAAAATAATTAAATGCTCGTATAGGGCGCTAATACATAAAGTGAATATGGAAGAAAACAAAACACCAGCAGCAGACGGAATCAAAGTTGACATTATGAAAAATGGTCCAGCCATTGTCCAAGGAACGGTGCAAATAACTCATGCCGACGGCACCACGGAGATTAAGGAAAATAGAATGGCCATTTGTCGTTGCGGAGCTTCTAGCAACAAGCCCTTTTGCGATGGTCAGCATGGTAAAGTTGGTTTTGAGGGGTAGCCGTACGTATTATTGATGTGTTTTACAGACCAGATTTTATAGCGTAGTATTGCATTCAAAATCAAGTTGTGAAATTCTTCAAAGAATCGATTAGGAGTATGAAAACTAGCGGGAGTATTACTCCCAGCAGTAAATACTTAGTGCAGAAATGTTTGGATCATGTTGATTTTAAAACAGCCAAGGTAATTCTAGAATTTGGTGTAGGCGATGGAGTGATTACTCAAGAAATTTTGGAAAAAGTTAATGCTGATTGTCAGGTAATTGCCATTGAGATTAATAAAAACTTATTTGAATATTCTCAAAAAAAATTTGCGGATGCCGAAAACCTCTCCTTGCATTTAGCTTCAGCATTTAACTTTGATGAAGTCCTCAAAAAAGAAGGAATTGATAAAGTGGATTATGTGATTTCTAGTTTGCCTTTGTCGCTTTTTAGCCAAGAAGAAATAGACGACTTATTTGAAAAAGTTCCCAATCACTTATCAGATAAAGGAGCGTTTGTTCAGTATCAATATTCGATAGGGAAGTACGGCTATCTCAAAAAAATATTTGATAAAGTAAGTGTTGATTTTACAATCCGAAACGCACCGCCGGCTTTAATTTTTACTTGTATGAATTTGCCGATTGCTTAAGTTCGACTGGTATTATATTGTAAAAGAGTCTCTATCCTTCTGAAAAGGAAGTTTGGTTCTTATCGTCTTTACAATTTCTGCATTTAAAGTAGTTGTAAAAATATCTTCATCGTTTTCTTTAAAATAAACTGTTTCACCAAGCGGCCCATAAATACTGCTACAACCATTGTGGGCTAGTTCTGTTCCATCTTCACCGATTCTATTGACGCCAATTGTGTAGCATTGGTTTTCTATTGCTCTCGCTTTTAGGAGCGTATTCCAAGCGTCTATTCTTTTTTGCGGCCAATTAGCAACATAAAGAATCGCGTCATATTCATTTTCATTTTGTTGTCTGGCATAAACTGGGAATCTTAAATCGTAACATATCTGCAACAGAATACGCCAACCATTGACTTGAACAATTACTCGTCTTTCTCCAGCTGAAAATTGATCCTGCTCACCACCTAAAGAAAAGCGATGTCGTTTATCATAATGCTGGATTTCACCGGAAGGGAGTACCCAAAGCAAGCGGTTATAATTCTTAAATTTTTCTTGAACCATAATGCTACCGGTAAGAATAATTTTTTCTTCTTGGGCAATTTTTTTCATCCAAGCCACTGTCTCACCATTCATGGTTTCACCTAATTGTCCCGGGTTAATGGAGAAGCCTGTATTAAAGGTTTCGGGTAAAATGACTACTTGCTTTTTACCGCTGATAGATTTAATCTTTTGCTCAAATTGTGCTCTGTTTGCCTCTGGGTCTTCCCAAACTAAATCAGATTGTATAAGGCTAAATGTGAGTTCTGACATGCTTATAATTTTTGTAAAAAGGGATTAATCTCTGCAAAGCTATATCCTTTTTGCACGAGATAGGCGCGCATTTTGGTCATGCGACTAAATTTATTTTTATCTGCTTTAAGGCTTCGTTTCTTTTGATCAAAAGCCTTCTTTAGATTCTTCTTATATTCTTTCTCATCTATTTCTTGCAGGCCTTTTTTTATACAATAAGCGGATACATATTCTTTCTTTAATCCTTGTATAATTTTTTGTCTGCCCCATTTTTTTACCCGGAACTTACCGCCTGCATAAGCTTTAGCGTAGCGTTCTTCATTTAGATAATTTTCTTGTATTAAAATAGAAATCAGGTTTTCGATATCTTCTTTGCTTACGCCACCTATTTCATAGAGTTTCTTTTTTACTTGGTGGTGACTCCGCTCTTGATAAGCGCAGAAGTATTTAATTTGTTCTTCAATGGTTTTGTTGCTCATTGTAAGATAAAAAACTACTTCATTATTTTAAGCTTAGCATAATTAAGCATAATCTTCTTATTACCCAGGCCTCCAAAACTTATCGTTGCGATTCTATTCGCTTGAGGTCCTTCTAGGTTTTCGATGGTGCCTATTCCAAAACGTTGATGTTTTACCTTCATTCCTTGCTCCATATCGCTAGGGCTATCCGCCACAAAACTTGGGTCCGACGGTGCTTTTTTTACTAAGTTCGGATTGCTTGTTTTCTTTTGATTAATAAAGGTGGTCATTCGAGGTCGTTCCCCTGCTTGTGCTTTGTTCCTAGCTTTTTTTGCTTTGCTTACATCTACATAAGCCTCGGGTAGTTCTTCCAAAAAACGGCTCGGTTCATTAGAAACTAACTGCCCAAAACGATATCTATGATTGGCATAGGTAAGCCATACATTCTGTTCTGCCCGAGTAATCGCCACATAAAATAAGCGACGTTCTTCTTCCAAATCATCTTTATCATACATGCTCATTTGACTTGGAAATAAATTTTCTTCCGTACCTACTACAAATACATTAGGAAATTCTAATCCCTTGCTGGCATGAATTGTCATAAGTGTAACTACGTCTTGATTTTCTGGGTCTTCTTTATCCGCATCTGTCAAAAGCGTGATTTGCTGTAAATAACTGCCTAGTGATTTGTCCAATAATTCGCCCTCATCATCAGGCGTTTCGGTAAATTCTTTTATGGCATTTAGAAGCTCTTGTACATTTTCATAACGCGATAAATCTTCAACCGTTCCTGCTTTGTAAAGTTCTTTTACAATGCCCGTTGCTTTGCCTACTTCTTCCGCTACATCGTATGCATTCTTTTTTTCTAGTTGCACACGAAATGATTTTATCATCATGACGAATGCTTCTACAGAATTTGCTGTGCGACCCGTAAAGCCAAATTCACGAATGCGTTCTAGTACTTCCCAGAATGTAATATTGTTATCATTAGCCAGCACCGTAATTTTATCCGTACTCGTTTTGCCAATACCACGCGTTGGGTAGTTAATTATTCTTTTTAGACTTTCTTGGTCTTGCGAGTTTACGATGACCCGCAGGTAAGCCACAAAATCTTTTATTTCTTTACGTTGGTAAAAAGAAAGTCCACCATAAATACGGTAGGGGATATTGTGCCTGCGCAAATTTTCCTCAAATGAACGACTCTGTGCATTGGTTCTATAAAGAATCGCATAATCTTGATTTTTGAAATGATTGCGGAGTTGTTCTTCCTTAATCGTTTCGGCTACAAATTTTCCTTCATCATTATCCGTGAACGTACAAATCAGTTTGAGCTTATTGCCATCTCCCTTATCAGTCCAAAGTTCCTTTTTTATTTGTTTGGAGTTGTGCTCAATAACTGCATTAGCAGCCATGAGGATACTCTTCGTACTTCTATAGTTCTGCTCTAGCTTAATCACTTTTACATCTTCATAATCCTTTTGAAACATGAAAATATTTTTCACACTCGCACCACGGAAAGAATAGATACTCTGCGCGTCATCGCCTACCACACAAATATTTTCGTGGCGTGCTCCTAGTAATTTTATGATATGATATTGGGCTGTATTGGTATCCTGATACTCATCTATTAAAATGTAACGAAACTTATGTTGGTACTTAGAAAGTGCTTCTGGGTTTGTTGTTAGAAGCGTATACATAAGCACTAAAAGATCATCAAAATCCATAGCGCCATTCTTAAAACACTGCTTGCTGTAGTATTCAAATATTTTACCAATTTTAGGTCGTTTAGATTGTAAATCTTCTTTTTGAATATCACTATCCGCTTGATAATCTTCGTAGTGATACAAACTATTTTTTGCTGCCGAGATTCGATTATAAACTATGTTGGCTTTGTATAATTTATCGTCCAGATTCATACCCTTTACGATTCCTTTAATAACAGACTTTGCATCGTCTGTATCATAAATGGTAAAATTGCTTGGGTAGCCAAGTTGCGGTGCTTCTGCCCGGAGGATGCGAGCGAAAATGCTGTGAAACGTTCCTATAAATAAACTGCGGGCTGAAGCGTTTCCTAATATTTTTTCAATTCGCTCTTTCATTTCTTTAGCCGCCTTATTGGTGAAGGTTAAGGCTAAAATTCTGAATGGGTCGATATCATTATTTATCAAATGCGCAATGCGCGTCGTCAGCACTTTCGTTTTACCACTGCCTGCTCCTGCTACAATCATGAGAGGTCCTTCAGTATGAAGTACGGCTTCTCGTTGCGGCGGATTTAGTTCTTTTATATAGTCTTGCATTGCCTCGCAAATTTAACAGCTAAGCCTTACTTACGTTTTGAATTTGTTCAGTAGTTGTGAACAATGGAAAACCTTGTTGGCATGGCCTAGCACTTAAGTTGTCATTCCAGAATTTTGTGAGGGACGAACAAAATATCTGGAATCCTTGTGTAATACTCTTAACCTACTGTTGTTGTCAAGGATTCCAGATAAATCAATCGTGCCTCTTGATTTTCTGGAATGACATTGATGGTATGTTCAATCTTAATAAATAATATTCCACATTCTATATTTCGCGTTTAACCTAAACTATCTTTGCTGCACCAAATATTTATGTTCAGTCAAAAGAAAAAATTAGGAATCGTTGGTGGTGGTCAATTAGGCAAAATGTTGCTTGCAAAATCAAACCAATGGGACGTTTACACTAAAGTTTTAGATCCTTCAGAAAATGCACCTTCCCGTTCATCTTGTAATGAGTTTGTGCAAGGTAGCCTATTAGATTACGATACCGTTTATGCCTTTGGTCAGGATTGTGATTATCTCACCATAGAGATTGAAAACGTAAATACGGAAGCCTTGCAAAAATTAGAAGATGAAGGAAAAATTGTACATCCTCGTCCAAGTGCTATTGCATTGATAAAAGACAAGGGGCTACAAAAACAATTTTATGCTGAGCATAAATTCCCTACTTCGCCCTTTGCATTATTTGAAAATAAAGCTGACATCTTGAAAGGATTGGGCAATGGAAAAATAAAAATACCCTTCGTCCAAAAAAGTAGAACCGATGGTTATGATGGCAAAGGCGTATACGTAGTACAAGCTGAAAGTGATTTAGACGGACTTATGGATGTGCCGTCTATGGTGGAGGAAATGGTTGATATTAAAGAAGAAATTTCTGTAATTGCAGCTCGTAATAGTGCAGGGCAGGTCGTGAGCTATCAGCCTACCGCCATGATTGTAAATCATGAAGCTAATTTGCTAGACGTATTACTTTTTCCGGCTGATTTAGATAATTATCTGCAGGATAAAGCACAGAAAATGGCCGAAGAGCTGATTGAGAAAATGGACATCTGTGGATTATTGGC
>CAZTCQ010000108.1:0-7170 GCA_964612525.1 uncultured Chitinophagaceae bacterium
TTGCATTTTCTTCAAACAGGATTTCAGTTTTTGCGGTAGAAAAATACATAGCTCGCAACACTCTGAAATAATAATAAACACTTACGGCAGCCATGAGCACGGCAAATACAATGATGCCAATCCAAAGTCCTTGTTCCATTGCGGCGGTTAAGACAAAGTATTTAGCAAAAAATCCTGATGTGATTGGAATACCTGCTAATGATAAAAGACAAACTGTAGCTGTTATGGCATAAATAGGATGCGCTTTACCTAGTCCGTTAAATCCTTCGTAGGTATAGTCTTTCAATTTTATTAATACGGCAAACACACCAATACTTGCCAAGGTATATGAAACGGCATAATACAATATGGAAGCTTCGGCATTTGCATTGAGAGAAAACACGGCAAATAACATAAATCCTGCCTGAGCTATACTAGAATAAGCCAGCATTCTTTTTACGCTTTGCTGATACACTGCCGTCAGGTTTCCAATAAACAAAGTAGCGCAGAGAACAACAGCCATCGTAAGCTTCCAACTAGAGTGAATCTCACCAAAGGCACCATGAAACAAATTAATAAACCCTACAAAAGCAGCAACCTTAACAATAGTTGCCATGAAAGGCGTAATCGCAGTAGGCGTTCCGTCATAAACATCAGCCGTCCACCAATGCATTGGCGCAGCAGAAACTTTAAAGCCAAAGGCAATCAACAGTAACATGACGCCAATCAAGGGCAGCGCACTGACCTCACCTTGAAAAGAACTTGCAATTTGCTCAATACCAAAAGAACCGGCATGACCATAAATCAAAGTGATTCCCATTAGCAAAATTCCCGTACTAAAAGCTCCCATTAAAAAGTACTTCAAACTAGCTTCATTACTTTTTATATTTTCTTTATCACTACCTGCCAAAATATATTGTGGAATGGAAAGTATTTCAATTCCTATAAACAGAATGAGTAAATGGTTATAGCCACTCAACATAAAAACGCCCACCATAATAAATAGCATAAGCGCGAAATACTCGGCATCATTTTTACCGACATCAGCTATTGATTTATTGAATATTAAAATGTAAATAAAAGCACAAGCAGAAATAAGGACATTAAACCAAGCACCACTTCTTGTAATACTCAGCATATCATTAAAAAATGAACTCGTTCCGACGGTTTCAATAGCCGCAAAGTCAAAGACAGAAACGCCCAATAAAACGGCAAAAGATAAAACACCTACTGTTCTGACCACAGAAGATTTTTTGGAGATTAAACCAACAAACATCAATACGACGCCTAAGATTGCTGCTGCTACTATGCTCATTATTCCACCCATTAATGCATCGTATTTAAAAGATTAAAAATAAGGTTTGGATAAAAACCAATGGCTAAAATAATCGTTACGATCACAGCCATAACAATTGTTTGAGACCAATCTAAGTCTGTAAAAGCTTTATTCTTCTCTTCATCAGCTGGCCCGAAAGCTACTTGCTGTATCATGCGCAATGTATAAATTGCTGCAAAAATGATACTGAGCCCTGCAAAAACCGTCAGCCCAATGGCATAAGCAGATCCACTTTTAAACAAGGATAAAAACATCATAAATTCAGCAGGGAAACTATTCGTAAGCGGTAAACTAATATTGGCAAAAGAAACAATTACTAAAGCTGTTGTGAATATCGGTGCCACTTTAGCGATGCCACCCATTTCTCGTAAATCTTGGGTGCCAAATCGTTTTTCGGCTACATGAACCAAAAGCCAGAGGCCAAGAATATTAATTCCATGATTAAACATTTGTAATACTACTGCCTGAGCTCCTAAATGCTCTTCGCCCAAAACAGGGTAGCTAAACAAAGCCGCACACATCAATCCAACGTGTGCAATCGAAGAATAAGCCACTAATCGTTTGGCATTCGTTTGAACTATGGCCATACAACTTGCATAAACAATACTAATCACGCTCAGAATCATAATAGACTCTTTCCAATACTCCGCAGCCAACTGAAATACAGGTAACAACCAAGTAATAACTGCAAAAAGCCCCATCTTAACCATGACGGCACTGAGGATAATTGTCACAGGCGTAGCTGATTGTTCATACGTATCAGGTTGCCAAGTATGAAACGGGAAAATGGGCATCTTAATAGCAAAGGCTAAAAAGAACATAGCGAACAATACTATCTGAGTTTGTAAGGGTAAGCCATTTCCGGTAGCCGTAAATATTTCCCAAGAAAAATTAGGAGTAGCACCTTGCTGATGGACATAAATAATACCCACCAACATTAAAAGACTCCCGATGAAAGTATAAATGAAAAATTTGAAACTGGCTTTGATTCTGTTTGGACCGCCATACATCGAGCACAAAAAGTAAACCGGAATTAAAGCTAACTCCCAAAAGATATAAAATAAGAAAGCATCATTGGCTAAGAAAACACCTAACAAACCCGCTTGAGAAAGTAACATTAGTCCATAAAAACGAGAAGGATTTTCAATTTCCTTAGCATCTACAAAAATAATACTAAGAAGAAAAACTAAGCCAGTCAGCAAACACATTAAGAAACCAAGCGCATGAAAGGACAAATTAAAATTGGCCCCAAGCATTGGAATCCACTCATGTTTGAACAATAAGAAACCGTCAGTTCCCAAAGCGTTGTAAGCTACTATGGAAAGTAAAATTGTGAGCACACTAAAGGCCACACCTACAAACCAGGCACCATTGCCTTTCACAAAAAAGCTAAGCAATGCGCCTACAATCGGCAAGAGCAACAATATGACTAAAATCTCACTACCCATTGCTCAACCATTGAATTATAAATAAAAGTATCATTCCGATCACCATCAAAAAGAGGTAGACTCCTACCGAACCATTTTGCAATAAGCGTAACTTATCACTAGCAAAATGAACTAATTTACCGATACCGTTTACCGCTCCGTCAATTCCTTTTTTCTCAATAGTCTTTTCAGTAAATGCGCTCAGCTTTACAAAAGGTTTTTGAAATGCATTCTCGTACGCTTCATCCCAAAGCCATTTGTCTTCTAACAATTTTGCAAAACCGTTATTTTCAGCCTTGGCATCATATTTTTTATAGGTATTCCATGCTAACAAAATTCCTATCACGGCTACCGCTACCGCAACCGCCATCATGATATACTCGGCGCTATGGCTCAAATGATGCTCCACCGGACGAAGGCTAAGTGAACCTTCTACCACAGGGTCCAAAAAGTTTTGAAGCCAATGAGCACCATGAGCGAACACCTCAGGGACTCCTAAAAAACCTCCAACAGCTGATAAAATAGCCAGTACAATTAAAGGCATAGTCATAAGTGAAGGACTCTCGTGTAAATGACTTTCTAGTTTTTCACCGCCTCGAAACGTTCCTGAAAAGGTAAGGAAGTATAAACGAAACATATAATACGCGGTAAGCAAAGCGGCAATCATACCTAAAACCCAAAATACTTTTCCATAGTCACCATGCACAAATAAATTCATCATAATTTCATCTTTTGAGAAGAAACCACTGAGTGGAGGAATACCGGCTATGGCCACACAACCAATTAAAAATGTAATGTGGGTAATCGGCATTTTCTTTTTAAGCCCCCCCATTTTACGAATATCTTGTTCATCACTCATCGCATGGATTACCGAACCGCTTCCAAGGAAAAGAAGGGCTTTGAAAAATGCGTGAGTTAAAACATGAAAAACAGCCGTAGTATACGCACCTACTCCGAGAGCCATAAACATAAAACCAAGCTGACTAACTGTTGAATAAGCCAATACTTTTTTAATATCATTTTGCTTGATAGCAATGGAAGCCGAGACGAGCGCCGTGGCCAATCCAATCATAAGAATAATAGATTGAGCTGTCGGTGAAAGACTAAAAATAAAATGAGTTCGGGTAATCATATAAATCCCAGCCGTTACCATGGTAGCGGCGTGAATCAAAGCACTCACTGGTGTTGGACCTGCCATGGCATCAGGCAACCAAGTAAATAAAGGTATCTGTGCACTTTTACCCGTTGCCCCTACAAAAAAGCAAAGAGCAATGGCGGTTATATAAGCCGGATCGGCCCAAAGAGAATTTAAGGCAATCGACTCTAAAGAGGCGAAATCTAAGGTGCCGACTTTGGCAAATAATAAAAACATTCCCAAAAGGAAGCCCAAATCACCAATACGATTCATGACGAATGCTTTTCGGGCAGCTACTGAGTATTCTTTTTTGTGATACCAAAAACCGATTAGAAGATACGAGCACAGACCTACTCCTTCCCAACCAATAAACATGATAACCAAATTGCTACCCAATACTAGTAGCAACATGGAAAATATAAATAGATTTAAAAAAGCAAAATACTTAGCAAAGCCAGCATCGCCTTTCATGTAACCGATCGAGTAGATATGAATCAAAAAGCCAATACCGGTTATAATCAAAAGAAACAAACTTGAAAGTTGATCCACTCGAAACGAGAAGCTTATATCTAACTTCCCTACTTTAATGAAATCATATAAATGAACGTCCACAGATTGGAAACCTGCAGTGTTCACCTCAGCAAAAATGAGTACACTGGTAATGAAACTTGCCAAAACCGCTCCACTGGCTATCCAACCCGCCGCTGCACCTAATTGTTTGCGCAATATCCCTGCTATCAAAAAACCAATCAAGGGAAACAAAGGAACCAACCAAATATTCTGTATCATAATTTCTTGATTTAGTTTTTAAGTCGGTTCAAAATATTAATATCTACAGACTGTACCTTACGGTACATCAATACGATTATGGCCAATCCAATGCTAACCTCAGCGGCAGCGACTACCATGATAAAGAATACAAAAATTTGTGCATCACTATCGCCATATAAAGTTGAAAAAGCTACTAGGAGCAGATTCACCGCGTTGAGCATCAGTTCAACACACATTAAAATGATGATTGCATTTCTACGCATTAATACTCCCATAATTCCTATGGAAAATAAAGCTAAAGACAGGTATAAGTAATACTGAATTGGCATTGCGTATAGTGGGCGCAAAAATAGGGCAGCAACAATTAAAAATGGTGAATTGAGAATGGAAAATTGAAGATTAAGCGAATAGTGATAAAGCAAGAGCGATAAGGACTAAAGTAAGTACCCAATGAGCGCCTTAATTGCGAACTCCTATTCAATATTCGCCTAAAGCTAATATCCAAAGCGTCTCATAATTCTTTCAAAGTTCTTATTCTTTTCAGGATCATACTTTTCGTCCAAATCAATGCCATAAAGTCCCCCTAAACTTCTGTAGTAATAGGCTTTCAGCGGTTTGTTATACCGCTTCAATATCGAATACACCGAAGTCCCCAAATTGCGATTAACGGCTTTTACTAAATAACTACCCTGTGTGCGATTTAAACTGCGCAATTTATCCTCAAAATTCACCTTAATCTCATGTTGTCTTCCTTTTACAAATCGTCTTTTCTGCCGCGGACTCATATTAGCTGTTTCCAACTCTATTTCATGAAACATTTTAACAGCCTTATCGGCATAGGGAAGTATCATTTTAACATAATGCTTCATTTGATTATACCGATAACGCAAAGTATCATTCCCAAACTTATTCTCGTCAATGATTACCACCTCATTCAGTCGGATTCTATTTGTGTCCTGATAAATAGGAAAAAGTTGCTGCGACTTGGCAGCCACGGTGGCAGTTATTAGAAATGATAGTAAATAGAATCTCTTCACGTAGTAAAAGTAAGACACCGTAAAGGACCTTCGAGTTTAATGTGGGTTAAATAGGATCAAGGCATGCCCCACTGCTTCTCAAGAAGCTAAGCGGTCTAATTGCATGCAGAGCTTTTTGTGTAAAAAGTTAGCGTTGAACACGATATTATTTTACCCCCGTATCTCAGCACCAACTGCCTTCTCAAGCGATGTTATCACTTTCTTCATTTCAGCATCCACATCCGCATCTACAATTGTTTTTGTTGTATCTAAAAACTCCAAACGCACGGCATAAGATTTCTTATTCGTGCCGAGCTTTTCACTTTCAAATACATCAAATACATCTAGGCTGATCATTTTATCAGAAACTACTGAGCGAATTGCTTTTTCTACTGCTGCATATTGTACGCCTTTATCAAGCACTAGGGCTAAATCACGATTCGTGCCAGGAAATTTAGAAATCGGCGCATATTTTACCTTCGCGTTTTCGATAGTATTACGAATCGCTTTCCAATCCATATCTACAAACCAAACGGCTTTGTCTATTCCAAATTCTTTTCTTTTAGCAGCATCAACTGATGAAATACTACCCAGTTTTTTCTTGCCTAATTTAATATTACCATCTGCTTCAAATTTCGCCTCGGGTACCAAAGAAGTCACAACACCTTTGCAATAAAAAACATCAACCGGCACCGCTTTTTTATTCCAATGATTTGCAGCCTGTGAACCACTGAGGTATAAGCACAAACGCTCACTCTCAATATAATGCCCTTTGCGATTCATATACGTTTTCCCAAATTCAAAAAACTTTAAATCTTCGTTTTTACGATTATGATTGTGCGCGATGCTTTGGAGTGCTGTCTCCAACATAGAAGGTCGCATAACGTCTAATTCCGATGTCAAACTATTCATCATACTGACCAAGTTTTCATTCTCAGGATAATACTTACTATTGGTAATCGAGTTAGTTATAATTTCATAAAAACCTTTACCAACTAGCTTGCCCGTAATTTCTTGTTTGGCATTTATTTTATAGGTGCTTTTACCTACGGCATATTTAATTTCTCCTGTAAATGGAATATTATCTATCCCATCAATGCGCATAATTTCTTCTACGATATCAGCTTCAAATTCCATATCTGGTTTTGCGAATGGAACGACTAATTCAAGCTTGTCTCCTTCTTCACTTTTGATATCAAAACAAAGCGCGGTCAAAATTCTTTTTACTTGCTCTTTAGTGTAATCTTTCCCAGCTAACTCATTCATCGACTGATACGAAACAGTCAAAGTTTTTTTCTCCTGTGGATTTGGATAAACATCTTTTACTTCACTTGCTATTTCTCCACCGGCTAGTTCACAAATTAATTGTGCTGCTCTATTCAATGCATATTCAAGATTAGAAATATCAGCGCCTTTTTCATAACGAGCCGAAGCATCGGTTCTCAAATTATGATGCACCGAAGTTTTACGCACACCTACTGCTTCAAAAAAGGCACTTTCTAAAAA
>CAZTCQ010000109.1:0-1248 GCA_964612525.1 uncultured Chitinophagaceae bacterium
AATCCAACGAATGGCGAAATCAGCATTAATGGATTAGAAAACACTGAGTATAAGTTAACTATTCTTTCGACAGTAGGTAAAAATGTTTACCAGAAGACTATCGTACCCAATCAGCTAGAACAAAAAATTGATCTTAGTTCATTGGCTCAGGGAATGTATATTATCAATCTTGAGGACGTTGAACTCGGCAAAAACCAAACGTTTAAATTGATTAAAAACTGATGAATAAAATTATTCTGTTGTCTTTATTCGCCCTTGCCCTTACTTCTTGTGAGAAAGAAATCAGTATAGGTCCAGACAATAGCCAAATGTCAATTCCAGAGAAATCCTATTTGTTCAAGATAGCTGCTTTTGTTTTTTACCCAATATTTTCTCGCCAGATGGTAATAATCTAAACGACACACTGCGACCACTCAGCCGAGGCTTGCAGAATAACAACTACTCATTCACCATTCGAAGTAAAGCGGGTACTCTTTTATTTACATCCCAAATCATAGGAGAAGGTTGGGGCGGAGGAAATCAAGCTATTGGCACCTACGATGCAACCGTCAAAGGAACGTTCTCATGCGGAAATTCTTTTGAAGAAACGACCCGTATCCGTTTAATTAAAAACTGCGTCAATAAAAACATAGATGTGAGTCGATTGGTTTTTGAAAATATGTTTAGCCCCGTAACCGCAGCCGTTATCTTCCCGTCGGGGGAAGTTTCCTGCCCTTAGTGATTATGCAATAACAAGGTTAGAGAAGCTAACATCACTCCGAATAAAACCACGCCCACTTTTTGCCTGCTCATTTCGTGGTGCTTGGTTCCGCTTTCAAAAAGTATAGTGGTAGATATATGGATAAAGGCGCCAATCACAACCGGGATTAAAAACGCTACGGCATCCTCCACAAAAACATAATTTAATGTCTGACCAAAATAGTGGGCTAACAAACCTGCCAGCGGCGAAATAGCGGCAAATACAACTACCCAAAACCATTTACCTTTGTTCTTACTCAGCAGCAATAAACTTCCCAATGTAAAAGCTTCAGGAATTTTATGAGCAGCCACACCAAAGAAAACAGAGGAGGCCGTATGCTCATCAGTATATCCAAAACCAAGAGGCAATCCTTCTAAAAAAGCATGAAAACTTAATCCGAGTAATATAGCCCAAAGGCTTTGAGAATGCGCATGACCATCATGACAATGTAAATGACCATGCTCTACTCCATGCGTAAATTTTTGAATTAAAAACTGTAATAAAAAACC
>CAZTCQ010000109.1:1348-7014 GCA_964612525.1 uncultured Chitinophagaceae bacterium
CCGTAAAAAGTGGTGATACAAAGCACTTACTAAGCTAGCACAACCCAAGCCTAATATCATTCCACCTAGAATGTCCAATGGATAATGAACCCCCACGTAGACTTGAGCCACCACAACCAAAACGGCCCAAACCACTGCTGGTGTTTTTATCCAACGGAACTGTTTTCCCAATGTAAATAATATAAAAAACGTCATCCCAAAATGATTACTAGAATGCGAGGAAGGAAAACTTTGTCCGCTACCACAAGTAACAATGGAGCCAATCGTCTCTCCTAACAAAGGGTCTTGACAGGGTCGTAAACGACCAAAATAAGGCTTAAGCAAATGCGCAGATGTAAAATCTGTCAAGGCAAAAACAAGCAAAAAGGCCAAACACCATAACAAACCATTTCTTCCATATTTCTTTACGGAAAAATAAAGCAAGAAAATATAAATCGGCACAGAAGACAAGGAGTTTCGAAACCAAGGCATTAGTGCGTCCAAGGCATCACAGGACCAAAATTCGTGTAAGGCGACGAATAAATTTTTATCAGCTTCTATGATGCTTTCAAGCCACATGACTACTCTCCTTTTCTAAACAACATGATTAATCGTGGAGAATCAGACTCTCTGTATTCATTCAAATCATAATCACCGAAGGTTTTTTCTAATTGCATTCCGAGCGGTGTAAAATATCGAAGAAAGTCTCCCTGAGTAAGCGATTGCAAAGACTCTTGAAATTGCATACATTTTTCATCATCACAGACCGTTATATTTTTTAAATAGCGGCCGTCATCAAAAGTGCGTTCAATGTCAAAATGCAGGCTTCCTCTCTCCTGTGTTTCTTTTTGATTTGCTTTAATATTAGCCAGGGCGTGCGCTTTATTTACAAAATCAATTAGTAGAAGTCCACCAGACTTTACATTGTCTGTCATAGCTTTCGCCGCACGCTCATTATCTTCTTCTGTTTGAAAATAGCCAAAACTTGTAAAAAAATTAAAGGCTGCATCGAATTCGTTTTCCCTAAATGACTTACGCATATCCTGAACAAAAAATGACAGATTTTCATTGCTCATTTTATTGGCTTGTTCGATGCTGTTTGGACTCAAATCGGTTCCCACTACATTATAACCTTTTTCAGAAATTGCCTTAGCATGTCGTCCTTTACCACAGGCTATATCCAGCACCTTACTACCCTTAGGTAAATTTAGATACTCGAAAATATTATGGATAAAACGTTCCGCTTCGCTGTGATCTCGCTTATTGTAAAGTTTGTGATAATACTCAGTATCAAACCAAGTAGCGAACCAATTTTTGCCATTCATAGCTAACAAAGGTCATACTTCAAGCATCAACTTCCAAATCAGTGTGCACTTTGAGCCGTCACAAACTTATCCTAAATAAGGACCCACAATTTATGGAAAGCAGGCAATCATTTTATCTTTATTGCGTTACTTGTTATTAAAACACCGCTAAGCCATGAATAAAGGAATACAAGAAATCCAAAATCACATTCAACACAAAGACTATGCGCTAGCCCTCCGTCGTCTTTTAGACATTAGCTTATATACTAATGATAAAAAGCTGATTCAAGATAGCATAGCTATTAGCCGCAGCTATCGTGAAAAATGTCAGCAAAATGAACTGATCGAGAAAGAAGAATCCACCTTGTTACTCGAACTAGAAACTCTACTACCCAAACTAGATAAATCAATCCCCCAAACGAACAATAGTGAGCAAAACATTTTAGAAGCAAGTGGTGTTTCTAAAAAATATATGAAGGGTAACTTTCAATTACAACCCATGGACCTTAGCATTAAGCAAGGCGAAGTGATTGGTGTAGTAGGCGAAAACGGCAACGGAAAAACAACATTCCTTCGAGCCCTGGGTGGTCAGCTTGCCCTCAGCGGTGGTAAAATTGAATATCCACTTTTCCCAAAAGCAGACCTCTACGATATTCGTTCTAAGATTGCCTTTATTCCACAGCGCATTCCTCGGTGGCGCGGTTACCTTAAAGACAACCTACACTTTAGCGCTGCCATTTCAGAAGTCTATGGAGACGACAATGATTTGATGGTCGAATATATTTTAGAGCGACTGGGGCTCAATACGTATCGCAATCTTACTTGGGATCAAATTAGTAGTGGTTATCGTACAAGATTTGAAATTGCACGTATCCTTTTGCAAAAACCCAGCTTATTAATTTTAGATGAGCCCTTAGCTAACTTGGACATAAATACACAGGAGATTATTTTGAATGATTTACGATTTATGGCCAAAAGTGCGGTGAGACCTTTCGGTATTATCCTTAGCTCGCAGCAGCTACATGAAGTAGAGAAAGTAGCCGACAAAATAATCGTACTGCGACAAGGAAAACACATTCACTCGCAAGACACCCATCAGCAAACGGTAGAAAGTGACACTCAATTTGTAATAGAAATTGAAACTAAAAACTCGCGAGAAGAAATTGCCGCGGCCTTCGAAAATCATAATGTACGAATTGCTTTTAACGGAGGTTTTTTTCAAATTCTCTCTAAGGAGTTAGCCGCCCAAAAAATGCTAAACATTATGCTAGCGGCTTCCATTCAAGTGAGCTATTACCGAGACATTACTTTTTCCTCTAAACGATTCTTTTAAAAAAACTTCCTATGATTTCTTCCCTAAAAAAATTCACAAATCGCCTATTAAAAAACAATCCCGACGAATGGAGCACTCGCTGGCCATGGGTTCTTGCCATTGGTCTAGGTGTGCATATTCTGTTGGGCCTTCTCGTCCTAGCCACACAGTGGGACGTGCGCTACGAAACGAAGTATGAACTTTGGATTGGGCTTATTTTTATTATTATCATTCTTGGCTTGGTGGGCTTCCTACTTTTCCTACTGCGATTTAATGTTTTTAAACGCTTTGGCAAGCTAAGCTCATGGCATTATGTAGGTACCTTTTTAGCTTACTTTATTACTACCGCCATGATTGTTAGTTGGGCTTATAATCCATTTGCTGTAACTTCTATCACCGCTCGTATGAAATACGATGACGCGCAAGTGGCAAAGGATATTAATAGAATGAATGTGCTGATGAATACGATAGAGTACGACTCAATCCCTCAATTGTGGACACGCCAAAAAGTTGTCTTAGTTGAAAGGGGTAGAAATCAAACCTATTTTGCAGACGACCATTATGTCAATGAAAATTATAACTACAATTACAACCAGGCAAACTCATCAGTCCCCAAAGGGAGTCCGAATGCAAAAATAGCAGTAGAAGGTTACCAAGGTTATATTGAAATGGGGGAACTTTTCTATGAGGATACTAGAGTGGCGCGCAAAGACAGCCTCAAATTTTATACAGACTTAGCAACCGATAGCACAGTGGCTATCAACGACACTTCGTACTATCGATTTTACGGCCCTGATTATACTCACGCCGGAGGGTATCACCAGTTTTTTGCTCACAATGATATAGAGCTAGATGACGTTGAGCTTTTTCATCAAGTAATCAAAAAAAGACCTACCGTTGAAAACTTAGAATCACTAGAAACTGAATTAGCCAGCCTCATAGAAAAATATAGTGCTAAGAATCCTTACCATCGATACAAACAATACGTCAAAGGTACAGAGGTGTCTGTGGCGGCGCCACGACGTCAAATTTGTCCGCAAGGTTACCGACCGTACTTAAAATACAAATACAAACTAGATGATTTAAACGAAGGAATAAAAAACATCTCGGAGCGATACTACATGTGGAACTGGGACAAGATTGGGTTTTTCACTTATCCAATGTACTATATGTCTTTTGCCTTGTCCTTGTTGCTCTTTTTATTCAGACACAATCGGAAACGATCTTTTTTCTATTCGATTCTCGCAGGAGTATTGCTCTTTATTTTTTCTGTTACTGTTCTCGCATTAACGGGAGGAAACTCAGAATCAATACTTGTTTTATGCATTGTGTACATGATTGTTTTTGCCGTCTTGGCTAGCCGAATTTTTACAGCTGAACGAAACTCTCTGCTTCAAAATATTGGAAAAAACCTATTCATTTATTTCGTGCCCCTTTTGCCGTTAATCATCACGGCCTTGTATTATGAAATAAAAAAGAACCTATTTCGGGGCAATCGAATCAGTGGGTCAACTTCTTATAATGAGCAGTATCAAGAAGCGTTTCAATATGAATCCTTGGCAATCTTAGGATCTCAAATTTTAGGTTTTGTGTTATTCATAATTTTGCTTCATTTTGTTTTTTCAAAACTTTTGCGCAAGTCCTATGCTTTGCCGGACGATTAAAACATCCAAACTTTAATGATCTCGTTTTTTACACATTTTTGCTATTGACATTTCCAAAGCCTAGCTTTGCGCCATGTCATTGATAAAATCTATTTCAGGAATCAGAGGAACGATTGGAGGGAAACCCGATACAGGATTAACACCTGTTGATATTGTAAAATATACTTCGGCTTATGCCACTTTGGTAAAGGAGAAAGGACACAATAAAGTAGTGATTGGGCGCGACGGACGCATAAGCGGCCCAATCGTAGAGAGCCTTGTAATTGCCACCTTGCAATCCATGGGAATAGAAGTAATTAACCTTGGACTCAGTACAACTCCAACAGTGGAAATGGCGGTTAAATACGCAAGTGCCGGAGGTGGAATTATACTCACGGCCAGTCATAATCCAAAACAATGGAACGCACTAAAACTGCTTGATGAAACCGGTGAATTTATAAGTGCTGAAGTAGGACAAAAAGTATTGGACTTAGGTAATGCCAATGATTTTTCGTTTGTTGATGTTGATAGTTTAGGAAGCGTAGAAATTAACACTGAATACAAGCAAAGACATTTTGACGACATCCTTGCACATGATTTAGTAGACAAAGAGGCTATCTCAAAAAAAGGATTCAAGGTTGTGGTTGATGGTATTAATAGTAGCGGAGCAGAATATGTTCCGGATTTATTAAAGCAATTAGGCGTGACCGATATTATTGTTCTCAACGGAGAAATGAATGGCGACTTTGCGCACAATCCTGAGCCGCTTCCGGCTCACCTCACAGAAATGACAGACATAATAAAAAAGGAAGGGGCAGACCTTGGAATCGTGGTAGACCCAGATGTAGATCGCTTAGCTTTTGTAAATGAAGACGGCACCATGTTTGGCGAAGAATATACCTTGGTGGCCGTGGCCGATTATATTTTATCACATAAAAAAGGAAACTCAGTTTCTAATCTTTCTTCTACTCGTGCCTTGCGAGATGTTACTGAAAAACATGGTGGTCAATATTTTGCTTCTGCCGTAGGGGAAGTAAATGTGGTGAATATGATGAAAGAAAATAATGCTGTGATTGGTGGTGAAGGGAATGGTGGCATCATAGTTCCTGAATTACATTATGGCCGAGATGCTTTAATTGGCATTGCCTTGTTTATGTCACACCTAGCAAAATATGATGGTACAATGAGTGCACTACGCGCTAGCTACCCAAACTACTTTATTTCTAAAAATAAAATAAAACTCACTCCAGAAATTGACGTTGATAATATCCTAGTTCAAATGGCAGATAAGTATCAAGACGAAAATGTAAATACCATTGACGGCGTAAAAATTGACTTTGCCGAAGAGTGGGTGCACTTGCGCAAATCAAATACTGAGCCTATCATTCGCATCTACTCGGAAAGTGCTTCTGAAGAGAAAGCCAATGG
>CAZTCQ010000110.1:0-2777 GCA_964612525.1 uncultured Chitinophagaceae bacterium
GATTCAAAACCTGCCTGCCGGCAGGCAGGTCCAGTTCTTTCGGGAGTGCCGGACTACCTAACGGCAGCTAAATTCGACCCTGGCCCTGTCTGACGACAGGCAGGCTCGGGTACTAAAAAAGACTTCCCATGTAAAACTTGGTGAAGTCTTTTTTTAATAGAACAAAAAAAGGCAGCCATTACTGGCTGCCCCTCTCACGAAAAAAAACGAAAAGAAAACCCCTTGTTCAAATGAACATTTTTCCTAAAACTTACGTTTTAATTCTGTTCAACCCTTATGAAAAAGAACTCCCTGTAATAAAGTGAATAAACTGTTGGTTGAACGAGAGTTTATTTATTGAAATACATACGCCCCAAACACTCCTTTGGATTTCGAATTATTAAACAATTCAAATAAAAATAAAAAAACAGACTGTAACGCCCGTTATCATTCAATCATAAGATAAAAATAAATTTAAGTGTTTCCAACCACCACCATGGAAGTCAAAGTTGGATTTACACTTCCACCCTTAGGCTCTATCGTAATGGCAAATGCTTGTGCACCGGATACTTTCTTTTCGCTTTTCACGATAGTTTGCAGTGCGCTCTGGTAATCAAGAACTCCCATATCAGTTGGCTTACCATCTACAATAGCCCAAAGTTGATAATCCTGATCGTTAGGTAATTCTGGTAGATTATTTACAGTAAATGCCACATCTTGCGTCTCACTGTTCCAGAAAACAGACACTTTAGCATCAGCTTGAGTTTCAGTGCCGTTCAACTGAATCTTCTTTGTAGAAACATTTGCTAATAATGAATTGATTTCAGTTGAACGTTTTTCAATTTGTTCTACTTTTTGCTCTAGAGCAAGCTTTTCTGCATTCTGATTTTTTTGATTCACAAAGAATACAGCTGTCAAACCAATCAACGCTGCCAAAGAAGCTGCCGCTAACCAAGGACGTTTAGTTTTAGTAACCGTCATAGGCCCAGTTTCATTTTGTACCACCCGGGTGTTATCACTAGGCAAAGTTTGTGTTTGCTTCAATACAGATTCTTGTTCCACATTTTGAATCGCAGCCATTATTTTTTCCTTCAAAGAGGAAGGTGGCTCCTGCGCCAAACTATGAGCAAAGTTTTCCATATCATTATTCAATGCCTGCACGGCTTCGGCAATTTCAGGATAAATAGAAGAAAGACATTGTACTTCACGCTGCTCCTGATCAGAAGCCGCACCCAGCACGTAGCTTTCTAGTATTCCTGACGATATGTATTCTTTTACATCCAAAATAAAAATATGGTTTTAAATACTTTTCTTAATTCTCTCATCGCAATGCGCACTCTTGACTTCACGGTTCCTAAAGGAACGTCTAACTCATCAGATACTTCTTGCTGCGTGTACCCTTGAAAATACAAATAATCTAAAATAACTTGTTGCTCCGGTGGCAGCTTTTGCATCATGGCGCGCACTCCAATCGTGTTTTCATTTAATTGAGTACTTCTGTCATCCTTAATACCTACGTTGGAAACGTCGTCATGGATTTCTACCTCACCCTTTCGTTTCGTTTTTCTTAAAGAATCGATGGCTTTATTTCGTGAAATATTAAGCATCCAAGTAAAAATACTTCCCTTAGCAGGATCAAAGGTTTGAAATTTTTTCCAGATATTGACGAATGCATCCTGCATCACATCTTCCGCAATTGCCTCTGACTTTACAATTTGACGAACTACACCAAATAGAGACGCGGAATAATTATCATACAATGTAGCAAAAGCCTGCTGGTCGCCACCCCTAATAGCTGTAACTAAATAGTCTATATTTTGTGTTTGATTCCCCAAAAGTTGCTCGAAGATAATTGAAATAACTTATAAATAGAAAATAAAAGATGGTAGCCTCTAAAGGCTACCAATCTTTTTCCCCATAACCGGACCCAACTCATACAAGCTGCCTCCTAACTCAGCTTTCAGAGCTTGCGTCCTTTCCTTGTTGTCATTTGCTTTGTAAATGACGGCCATTTTGTATTGAGCCGCTGGCTCAAATGTTTTATCCTTTACCTTTTCCTCTATAACAGTCAAGGCTTTTTTAAAGTCTTTGTTTTTATAATACCCCCAAGCTTGCAAAGCATACGACTGTGGTGTAGGCCGATTCGAAATCTCAGTTTCTGCAATCGCTAATATCGCTTCAGGATTTTCTTCCAATTCGGCCAAGTAGGTATTGTACATATCACCGTACTGCGGGTTTTTAGCTTTCGCTAGAAACTGGTCAGTATATTTTTTCTGCTCATCAGTTTCGTTTTCAAACTCGGCTATTTCGGCAAGCAACAAATTATAATCTGGGACATCCCTTCTTTGATCTAGTGCTTCTAAAATTCTTTTAGCTTCTTTAGTATTCTTATCGTTAGAAAAAGCAATCCAGGCGATTCCCTTCAAAGCATACGCATTGTTAGGGTCAATAGCTAGAGCATCTAAAAATTGTTGATACGAATCACTGATTCTGCCAGCGTGACCATAAAAATCTCCCAAGTTAGTTGCAGACCAAAGGATTAAACCCTGATTCTTTTTTTCTTTGGCTTCCGCCAATGCACTTTCCATTTGAACGATTGCCTCGTCAAGATTCCCTTCGTGGTCCATCCATTTGGCTTGTCTGATTTTATAATCAAAATCTTTTTTCTCAGAAATTTTATCCAAATAGCTTTTTGCTATTTCTGGATTCCCTAATTCTAGATGTACATCAAAAAGCATTTTTTGAGTGCTTCGCAATTGATCTCCATTTTTTTCGGCAAGGCTTAATTGCTGCAATGC
>CAZTCQ010000110.1:2877-6822 GCA_964612525.1 uncultured Chitinophagaceae bacterium
GCTATCGGATTTTGATCTGGAAGGAGATAAGATTCGTAGTCAGCAGACTGAGCTATGTTATTATTTTTTTCTTGTTTACATGAGCTAAGGAAGGCTAGCAAACAAATTATACTTAGGAGGTAAAATTTCATTGTTGTTGTATTTTATTTATTGTTATGAGAATTTTTATTTAAAAAAAGAGCGCAGCAATATGCTGCGCTCCACTATTATTTATACGACTACCAAGGAGCAGCTACGTATGGGAATGAAGTTAAAAATGCTTTATCATTCTGACTTACATTATCGTCAGATAAGGTAGGATTCTCAGAAGCCGTTAATCCAGTTTCTCCACCGAATATTAGAATTAATTCTACTGTGATGGCATCATCAGCCAAGGCTCTTCCTGTCAATACATTCGTACCATCAAAGAAAGTAGTTGTCCCGTCTAATGATACATTTAAGACATCAGTTGCGAGTAAACCTGTAAAGGTTGCTGCATCTTGACCCAGAGCGTTTTCATCACCCATGTTGGCATAGGCAGGGCTTAATCCTGTTAATGCCGCTTCAAACTTAGCTTGATACTTTGCGCTTTGAGCAGAAGGAACGGTTCTATTGAAATCATCCTTGTCGCTGCTACCTACAAATACTGTGTTGATGGCTGGTCGTCCCATTTGATCCTGCTGAGAGTAGGTTCCTGAAAAATTAGGTCCTGCTGGATCCGTATTATCGTCGTCTTTGTCTTTTTTACAGCTTGAAAAAGCTATGGCTACCATACATAAGATAGCGATTAGTGATATATTTTTTATTTTATTCATGTCGTTTATTTTTAATGTTTTTGAATTCATGAATCTTCGATTTCATGATATTATTATTTTAATTGTTTTAATTCTTTTCGCTTATTATTTACTCTTTGATTCTACCCAAGTGTTGATTGTTCCGCTTGTACCAATTTTGTTTTTTGGCACTTCTACTACGATAGACAATACGTTAGTGCCCGCAAAGGTGTCGTCTCCTGGATTATCAAACCCAGTGGCTGTTCCTGCAATAATTTCACCGTATTTCGCAAAGTCCATAAAGAACGGATCATCACGAGGTCCTGCAAAAAACTTCATACCGTTTGCCTCACCAACTGTTGCCGCAGCACCGTAAGTAGAAATAGTTACGCTTTGTGGTATTTCGTCTAAGATTTTACTGTCCAATCCGGTTTGGCTAGGAGCAGCAGGACCGAAGAAGTACATTTTACCATCTCTTGGAATTGCTTGGATAACTAGGTCTTCAATGTTGTCATTATCCGTGTCAATATTGATTTCAGTAAGTACGTTTTCGTCAAAGCGAGCGTCTGCAGTAGCTCCTGGGCTTAGTAAACCTTGATAGTTCACAACGAATGCAATCGCATTGCTATTTTCACCTTCAAAGGCATAAAAGTCTGTAATGTCCGATGTTCCACTTGCTACGGCCGGCGCATCAATGTGATCGGCTGAGATTAGAACGATGCTAGTTAGTGCTATCACACCCGCTAGTAATTTGATTTTCATTTTTTTCATGTTTTCTATTTTTTTGTGTGAAATATTTACGTGCCACTAGACTATTTGGATTTTTGAAACCCTAACTTTTTTTAATTTATTTTTACAAATCGGCTTCATCTCCTGCTATCATTAGTTTGTGTGGAAATAAAAAAATATTTTTAATTGCACAATCTAAATGAATGTAACAGACGTATATATTATTATACAAGAACGAAAATTTAAAAATGAAAAAAATAAGTCTCCTAACTCTATTTGTGATTAGCTCATTGTGGCTATCCGCTCAAACCATCACGGGCACCGTACTAGACGATAGTCAAAAACCATTATCCTTTGCCAATATTTACAGTAATCAACGCACTAATCACACTCATACAAATGATGACGGCACCTTTGAGGTAAAAAAAGCTAAGGTGGGCGACACGATTATCGTAAGTCGTGTGGGTTACACCACTAAGAAAATTATGATAAATAATTTCGAGCCCCTTCAAATTATATTGAGAAGAAAATCAATTCAATTAAAGAACATCGTAATCGAGAAAAAAACCGATGCGCTGAATCTTTTTTCAGATGTAAACCTACAAACGAGCCCGGTACAAAATGCGCAGGAGGTCTTATTAAAAGTACCGGGCTTATTAATCGGACAACATGCCGGCGGCGGTAAAGCTGAGCAAATTTTTCTAAGAGGATTTGACATTGACCATGGCACAGACGTGGGTATTACTGTAGAAAATATGCCCGTCAATATGGTAAGCCATGCGCATGGACAAGGCTACGCCGACATGCATTTTATTATTCCCGAAACAATTGATAAAATAAATTTTAATAAAGGGCCTTACGATGCTGATCGTGGAAATTTTTCTACCGCAGGTTCTGTTGATTTACAACTAAGAAAAAAATTAGATCAGAATCTTGTGAAAATAGAAGGTGGCCAATTTAACTCCAAACGGATTTTAGGTATGTTCAACGTTTTGCAGAAAGAAAAACAGCAAGCTTACATTGCTTCCTCCTTCGCTTCTACCGACGGACCGTTTGAAAGTTCTCAAAATTTTTCTCGTTATAATATTATGGCTCGTTACAATGCTGAACTAGCCAATCAAAACTCAATTACCGTCAGTGCTTCTCATTTCACCAGCAAGTGGGATGCCTCAGGGCAAATTCCTCAGCGTGCGGTGGAGCAAAACAGCATCAGCCGCTTTGGAGCCATTGATGATACCGAAGGGGGTAAAACCACGCGCAGCAATCTTTGGTTACAACACACAAAATTATTGACGAACAACAGCTACGTTAAATCCAGTCTATACGCTACTAACTATACCTTTCGCCTTTTTAGCAACTTTACATTTTTCCTTAACGACTCCATTAATGGTGATCAAATCAAACAAGAGGAAAGCCGCAACATGATTGGCGGCCAAGTAGAATATGGAAAAGACATTACTATAGGTAAAGTAAAAACCTTAGTAAAAACAGGAATTGCCTATCGCAATGACCAAAGTGCCGACAACGAACTGAGCCACACAAAAAACAGAAAAACAACCCTAGAGCAATATCAATTTGGGGATGTGGATGAAACAAATCTCTCAGCCTATGCCAATGCCGAAATAGAAATTGGCGATTTTTTAATTCAAGCTGGTTTACGGTTAGATCAGTTTCGTTTTGCTTATTTAGACCGTTTACAAAC
The DNA here is from genome assembly GCA_964612525.1 of uncultured Chitinophagaceae bacterium. Classification (GTDB taxonomy): domain Bacteria; phylum Bacteroidota; class Bacteroidia; order Chitinophagales; family Chitinophagaceae; genus JAGNRR01. The sequence goes on from CAZTCQ010000110.1 coordinate 6,061, forward strand.
CAATTATAATCCGCTCAGCCAACAAAATATTATTGTCAGTCCCAAGCTGAATATTCTTTACAACTACAAAAAAAATGTTCAGTTCTATTTAAAAACAGGAAAAGGGTTTCACTCTAACGACAGCCGAGTGGTGCTGAATCAGCTAGCACAAAAAAACATTCCGGCGGCCTATGGAGCCGATTTGGGATTAATTTGGAAAGCACACAAAAACTTATTTATTAATATAGCCGCTTGGCAACTTTACCTCGAGCAAGAGTTTGTATACGTGGGCGATGAAGGCATAGTGGAGCCTAGCGGTGAAACTTCACGACAAGGAATCGATCTAAGTATTCGCTACCAGCCGAAGCCTTGGATATATTTTAATGCCGACGCAAACTACGCTCATGCACGCTCCATTAATGAAGCACCCAATGAAAATTTTATCCCCTTAGCTCCTTCGCTTACTGCGGTCGGAAACTTACAGCTTTTGCACCCTAGCGGTTGGTTCGGCGGATTGCGCTGCCGCCACATGGGAGACCGAGCAGCGAATGAAACCAATTCTATCGTAGCGGCAGGCTACACCATTTTTGACGGCAACCTAGGCTATCGGTATAAGAGTATGGAATGTGGCGTTAAAGTTCAAAATGTTTTTAATACCGAGTGGAACGAAACTCAATTTGCGACTACTTCCCGCCTCAAAGACGAAGCCGCTCCTGTAGAAGAAATCCATTTTACACCGGGTACTCCTTTTAATTTGTCTGCTTATTTAAGTTTTCGGTTTTA
>CAZTCQ010000111.1:0-1873 GCA_964612525.1 uncultured Chitinophagaceae bacterium
TCACCACAATTTTGGCATAATCTTCCTTAGCCATTGTTTTAAAAGACAGCGTATCCGCTTTGATTCCTTCACCCAGACTATCGGTCCAAAAACCAGTTTGTAAAATCAGTTTATACACCGAGCCCATTTCCCAATGCGGAAATAAAGTCACCACACCTAAGGAATCATCATAGTGCGTAGTCATGCTCAAATCCAAAACCTCATTCTCATAAAAACGAATTTTGTCTGTATTCACTCGACCCGCTTGATTGCCTAAAATAATTTTTAAGGAGTCTTGGTAATCTAATTTGGCAATCCGTTTAATATCGGGTTGAAAGGAATACGCACCTGATTGGTTCATTAAATTTCCTTTGCGCTTCAAGCCTTTTTTCTTTGTAGTATCCTTCATACGTTCCTCCACAAACGAATTGAGCACTAAAGCTGAATCGGGATTGGCGGTAGAAATAATCCTATCTGTGAAGGCAATTTTTTCACCGAGTGCATCGTAGGTATAATTACTATTTTTATCAGAAAGTGCCGCCATTTTAAATGCTGCATCAGGCAATCCTCGAAATGAAAAACTACCCCCTCTTGCTTTGGTTACATACAAAGGGCGCTCTTTGAGTATCAAGGAATCAGGCGTGTTTTTGGGATAAAGCATCACCGTCATAGAATCGCGCTGACCTGTTCTGGCATCTAAGATTCTACCGTTTAAAAACAAAGAATCAAAATAAGCTCCTGTGCTAAACGTGATATGTAAATCTTTCAATTTGTTTCTCTCACGAACGTCTTGCACCGCGTTTCCAAAATCCAAATTATAGGTAGTGTTGGCCTGCAGCAATGAATCTGGAAGGTCAATGAGTAAGGTTTTTTTCTTTACCTTAATTTTTGGGTTCTGCTTCGTCAACGGACTGATACTAAAATTTTTTTGAAGATTATCTAGCTTGATGTACTCATCAAATTCTACGATTAGTTTTCCTCCTTTAAAGTTGAGCAGTGAATCCACGGAACTCTTATTCAGCAGTTTAGGCGGCTCTTTATCTCGGGGTCCTCCTTGTGGTGCACTAATGTTCGCGCAAGAGCTTGCCAACAGCAAAACAACCAACACACAATATAGAGACCAAATTTTCAAGACGACAAAGATGGTTGAATTCGCAAGAACTATTGCTAAGGAATGATTAAAAGTATTCTAACTCACATCAAAATCTACGACCACTTTCTTACTCTTTGGATGAGCTTGACAAGAAAGCACATAGCCTTCCGAAACTTCTTCATCTTCTAAGGCATAATTTACTTCCATTTCTACTTCACCTTCTACTACCTTGCATTTACAAGTACAACAAACGCCTCCTTTGCAGGCATAGGGCAAGTCAGCTCCTTTAGACAAAGCGGCGTCTAAAATCGTAAAGCCTTCGTAAGCGAGTTTTAAATCAAAAGTGCGATCATCAACCTTCACGGTCACATCGCACAAATCACTGTCATCAATATCTTCTGCCTTGGCCACTGTTTTGTTTCCTAGCGGAGCAGAAGAAGTAAATAATTCAAACTTCACAGCTGATTTATCCATTCCTTTTTCTAACAAATAATCTTTGACCGCATGAATCATGGCTTCCGGTCCGCAAATAAAGGCCTTGTCTGTTATGTCCAACGACAAAATCGTGCTGCACAAAGCCTCACATTTTGCCGTGTCAATGCGGCCGCAGTTTAACTCACTTTCCAAACGCTCTCGGCTTAAAATATGAACCACCTGCAGACGATTAAGATATTTATTTTTTAAGGCTTCAATTTCTTCTCTGAAAATGATAGACTGAAATTCTTTGTTTCCATATATCAAAGTAAACGAGCTATTCGGCTCTTCATGTAATACCGTTTTTATAATGCTCATTACAGGTGT
>CAZTCQ010000111.1:1973-6821 GCA_964612525.1 uncultured Chitinophagaceae bacterium
TGGCAAATATAGTTGTGAGCGATGAGTGATGAGCGAATAGGGAATAGGAATTAGGCAGAGGTTTTTTTAATATTCTTTTTTGCAACGATGGCAGTACCAGTGGTGAGGACCGGGCGTACAACCACCATTATACTCTTTATCAATCATAGGATTGTTGTAAGGGTTAAATATGGACTCAATATACACTTCTTCACCAGTTGCATTTTCAAGAGGGAGGCCCCATTCTATCCACGAAACACTATCATTTTTATGACAAATTGAGCATGTATTGTCAATTAAGTATTTATCATAATTGGGTAATGTAGGAAACTTGAGAGTCAGCGAATTGTTTTGATAGGGTTTAATATCTGAATACGTCATATTACCTGTATCATAATCGAATTTACAAAAAGAATAGCCATTATGGAATAGTTTGAAATCTTGCCCAGTCAAGTAATAACGATAAAAAGTATTGTTCCGAATTCGCAATTGAATCGGACGCATCGATCTTTTAGGTTTAGGGATTTTAAATGATTTCATAAAACTCAACTCAAATTCATAGTCCCTTGAATCATCATTTGTATTATTATCAAAGGTTACTTTTACCTCCCCTGCGAAATCCCAAAACGGGCGATATAAAGAATCGCATTCTACGACGACTTTAATACTATCATGCTGAGCAGAAGAATTGGAAAGACTACAAATCAATATTATAAAAAATAAAAACTTTTTCATTTTAAATAGATAACTAAGATACGCATTAAACCTGTGAGGTTTATGGCCAACGAGTATTATCAACCCGACGTGTTTATCGTTTCTGACGACTAACTTTTAGCAAAAGTTTTTTTATGGATAATCCTATTTTTTAATATTCTTCTATACAGCGGTGGCAACACCAATGGTGAGGGCCCGGAGTACAACCACTCAAAGTAAACCTTCCATGTTTATGGTTTTCGAGTACGATAAACATGGAAGGTTTTACAAGCTCACAGGTTTTCGAGCAGTGTGAATTACTGTGGAAAGGAGTCGATAAGTAGGGGTTCTTTTAAATACAAAGCGGCGAATTGCAATTTACATTTGCCCTCTTTCATGCCTGATATTATCAACTTATTACCTGACACACTGGCCAACCAAATTGCGGCCGGTGAGGTTATTCAACGCCCTGCTAGCGCGGTCAAAGAAATGCTAGAAAATGCAGTCGATGCTGGGGCCACAGATATTCATCTCATATTAAAAGACGCTGGCAAGCAACTCATTCAAGTAATTGACAATGGCAAAGGCATGAGCGACACGGACGCTCGTATGTGTTTTGAACGCCATGCGACTTCGAAAATCAATACGATTGATGATTTGTTTAATGTACGCACTATGGGGTTTCGAGGTGAGGCACTTGCTTCTATTGCGGCCGTCGCACGAGTAGAACTAAAATCTCGTCAAGAAAAAGATGAGGCCGGCACCAGTATTATCATAGAGAATGGACAAGTTCAATCGCAAGAAGTTTGTCAAACACCTAGCGGAACGTCTCTCTCCGTAAAAAACCTTTTTTACAATGTACCCGCCCGAAGAAATTTCTTAAAAACCAATAGTACGGAAATGCGCCACATCGTTGACGAGTTTACCCGTGTCGCCATGGCCAATCCGTCCGTCGGATTTAAAATGACGCACAATGATGGACAACTTTTTCACTTAGAGTCTAGCGGTAGTAAGCCTTCCCGAAAAAAGTTGAAACAACGCATTTTAGCACTTCTTGGTAATAGTTTGCATGATAAATTGGTGGCTGTTTCCGAAGAGACTGATTTTATCCAAATCAATGGATTTTGCGGCACGCCTGACGCAGCTACCAAAACGCGTGGTCAGCAATTCTTTTTTGTCAATAATCGATTTATCAAAAGTGCGTATCTGAATCATGCCATTAAAGGGGCCTATAGTCAAATTTTATCTAAGGATGCCTTCCCGATGTTCGTCCTTTTTATTGACACGGACCCGCAACGAATTGATATCAATGTGCACCCGACCAAACAAGAAATAAAATTTGAAGAAGATAAAATTATTTATGCCTTTGTCAATAGCGCCGTGAAACATGCCTTAAGCAAATTTAGTATCACGCCTTCTATTGATTTTAATGTAGACGCTAGTATCGAGAATTTGGCCGCGCTCAATCAGCCGTTTACCGCTGAAAAACAAACTACGACAAAAGACGATTTTTTGTACCAATCCTTCACTCAAAAAGGGCAGGCGCATTTTTTACCTAAAACCAATGAGCGCCAAGATTGGAAAGAACGATTTGCGATTCAAGATCAACTCAGTGCCCTAGAGCAACCAGAAACGGAGGATAGCACGCCGTTCACGGAGAAAATGCCAAACTATTTTCAAGTGAACAATGTGTATGTCGGTTTTTCTCAAAGTCAAAAAGTATATCTGATTCATCAACAAAATGCTCATGAACGTGTTTTGTATGAACGATTTTCTCAGGCGCAAGAAAATAATATTACGATTCAAAAATGCTTAGTGCCACAGACTTGGGAACTGAGCGCCGCTGATGCCATAGTCATCAACGAGCTTTTGGAAGAACTCCTTTCCTTAGGTTTTGAACTAGAAGCTTTTGGGGGCAATACCTTCATTATTCAAGGCGTGCCGGCCGACGTGCCCAACGGACAAGAAATGAACGTGCTTGAAGAACTCATCGATCATTATAAATACGCAACCGCCAAAGGAAAACACTCCAAACGGGAAAGACTCATGCGCACCTTGGCTAGACAAAAGTCTATCCGAGCTGGAAAAAAATTATCCGCTGTCGAAATGCATGAATTGGTGCAGCAGCTTTTTGCTTGTCAATTTCCAACAGAAAATTTTGACGGTGAAAAAACTATGATTGTCTTATCTTCATCTGAGATTGATGACTTATTCCATAAAAAATAGAAGCGCTGCTTTTTTTTGTATTTTGTTCGTTTTTGTTCTTAGTTGTAAGAAACAGAAAATCGAAACTACGATTACGGAAATCAATTCTCCGACGACCTTTGATTTAAGCTGCGTGAAATTTGCGAACGACACAGGTTTTGCCTGCGGAGGAAGCATGTTCGATAAAAGTATTTTACTTCGCACCACCGATGCCGGACTTACTTGGCAAAACCTTGCCCTCCCCCTAAGCACTTCTCAAAATAAAAAACTTTTTGCGCTTGATGTTCAAGCTAATGGAGAGCTGCACGTAGCAGGCTTTGGCGGCATTACCTTGCGAAGCACTGATTTTGGCAACACCCTTTCGTTTCAGCAGGAGCCGCGCTATTATTTTTGGACGGGGATAGATTTTCGAACTCCGAACGAAGCTTATCTCTGCGGGCAAGATGGGTTGAAAAAAGGATATATCAATACCATCCAAGAGTCGGGCGGCTGGCTATTTCCTTTCTTAGAAACGAGCCATTCTTTTGGTATGAATGACATACAATTTTTTGATTCTCTGACTGGATATATTGCTGGCTTTGGAGCGATTTATAAAACCACCAATGGCGGTAAGCGTTGGGAATTTACGAATGCTAAAAACGATAATTTTACCGCAACGACTTGGTTCTCCACCCAAGAAGGAGTGGCCGTGGGTTGGGAAGGGTCTATACTGCGGACCGAGGATGGCGGCGAAAACTGGGAAAAAATTAGAAGCGCCAACCGCGTAGGGCAGCGCAGAATTCGCTTGAAGTGCCTCACTAAAAATACTAAGGACGAACTCGTTGCCGCGGGCGAAAAAGGCTGCATCTTATACTCAAATGACAAAGGAAGCAACTGGAAAGAAATTCAAAATGTACCTAGGGTTAATTTGGAAAGTGTTTGCTTTCAGAATGACAGAACTTTTTTTGCCGTGGGTGCGGAAGGGCGTATTTTTAAAATTATCTTATAACAAAAAATGGCCTTGACAGATTCCTTCGGACGCAATCATAACTACCTGCGCATATCGCTGACGGACGCTTGTAACTTTCGTTGTTTTTATTGCATGCCTAATGAAGAAGTGAGTTGCACGCCCCATACCCAACTGATGCAAGCCGATGAAATTTTGACACTCGCCAAGCAATTCGTAGCATTGGGGGTAACTAAAATTAGACTCACCGGCGGTGAACCCTTAGTGCGCAAAGAAGCCGCTGAAATTATTGATGCGCTGAGCCAACTACCTGTGGAGCTTTGCATAACTACCAATGGCGCTCTGATTCATAAATTTCAAAAAACATTTTTGACTTCTAGTATTCGCTCGGTGAATGTAAGCTTAGATACTTTGGATGAAAATAAATTTCAAGTACTGACGAAGCGTGCACACTTTCATCAAGTGCTGGATAATATTGAATGGCTAATACAGAATGATTTTTCAGTCAAAGTCAATGCCGTCTTAATTAAAGGAATTAATGAGGGGGAAATCAATGATTTTATTGAATTGACTCGTAGTAAAAAAATACACATTCGTTTCATTGAGTTTATGCCCTTTACGAACAATGGTTGGCAAGATGAACGCCTAGTATCTCAGCAACAAATTTTAGATACGGCGCAAGAAAAATTTGAAATCATAAAACTCCAAGACGAGGAAAACGCGACTGCCAAAAAATATAAGGCGCTAGGATGCGAAGGCACTTTTGCTATCATCAGTACTATGACCAATCCGTTTTGCGATAGTTGCAATCGGATTCGGCTCACGGCGGATGGCAAAATAAAAAACTGCCTTTTCTCGCAAACGGAAACTGATTTGCTGACGGCACTGCGAAACAAAGAGGATGTAATTCCCCTCGTACATCAAGCGATTCAACAGAAGAAAGAAAAACTGGGCGGTCAGCTTTTTGATAATTTTTCTACGGAGGATTATGACAAGCTGGAGAACCGAAGTATGATTTCTATTGG
>CAZTCQ010000112.1:0-6758 GCA_964612525.1 uncultured Chitinophagaceae bacterium
TAGAGTCAAATAAATAAGGTCCGGACCAACGATACTGCCAGGCAGTAGGTGGTAAAGTACAAGCGTAAAACTCTACATTCGGACGACTTAGAGAAATAGTAAAGGCGGAAGTGCCAGCTACTTCTGGAATTTGACAACCACCAAATGGAGAAGTAGCGCTAATATATTGATTGTTAGGTGCTGTTGAAGAGGAGGCTACTTCGTCCACTCCGATGGTGTTTAAATTGAAGTAACAAATGTCAACTACCAAATTACTGATACCATCCCAAACGTATGGGTTTTGAAATTTGAAGGTATTGGTTCCAGCAGTAGTTTGATAACTTGAATTCTCGTAAACCTTTTTAACCAGTACCCCCGGAATAAAACTACTAATATCAGAAATAAACGTACAGCCCATTCTTATTTGCATATTGAAAGAACCGAAAGAGTTTTTATTAATTACATCAAAACTCAATGAATCAATTCTTCGTGGGCCAACCCAACCAGCAGCGGCAAGTTCTGCTTGTGTAAATATCAATTGAGTACGCTGACCGTTTGTTCCACCAATAAAAGGGGAGACTCCAGCAGTTGAAGTTGGACTAGAACCAAAACCAGCAAGCATGCTAGGTGCAGCGCAACCAACGCCTTCCACTCCACAATCATAAACTGGCGGTGGGCCGTCCGGTGTTGCGTCTAGAGATACCTGACCCGGTTCACACAAAATGTCGGGCGAAGCAGATGCCTCAACTGTTACACTAGTGTCTATGAAGACCGTAATCGTATCAATGTTTTTGCAGGCCGTTTGACCGTTTGTCTGAACGACATAAGTCGTTGTTCGACTTGGACGCACAAATGGATTTTGAACGTTAGGGTTACTCATTCCATGAGGAGCTTCCGAGCTTCCTAGTTCTGTCCAAGTCCATTGCGTTATGTCCTCAGGCCCCAAAGCAGGCAATAACAGTGAATCTCCCGCCGCACAAATGGGCAAATCAGGACCAGCCGTTACGCCTCTTAATACTTTGATCAGCACTACCGTAAAACTTTTCAATACAATCGGTTGACCGTTCGTACAGGTAGAATCTACAAAAGTTATAATCAGAGTATGGTCACCAATATCAGATGGTGTAGGCGTCCAGGTAAAAGTTCCTGTCACAGGGTTTCCTCCTCCAATAGGATTGGAAGTATAGTTTGAACCCAGCGCAGAAATAGCATTATTAGAAAATGTTTTCACAAGATTATTCGAGGTATCACCTGTTGCTGACACTTCAAAACTCATCGTTTCACCAGGACAAATACCCAAGGTAAGAATTGGTGTTGTAGCTAACTGAATCGCTCCGGTCAGGTTTGAATAGGGAGGAGCACTTTGCGTGCTGGGAGGGAATGTCGTACAATTTTCCACACTCACCTGCACATCGCGTTGTACAGTTCCAACCTCTAATTTTGTGATCGGATCATACTCCGTTGCTGTAAAGGCCAACACATAAGACCCGACAGCCGTTGGAGTAAAGGCAACCGTACCCGTGGAGGGATCAACTACGTAACTTGCGGCAGAAAGGGGAGCAACTGTAAGAGGAAAACTGGGTGCTAAAGGAGGTGTGTAAGCGCACGGAACACACCCAAATGGAGAAGGAGTGTTACCTGCTGGTGTTGCTGCAAAAACAATTGAGTCTAAGTCAGCATCAATCGGACTATTTAGATATTGGAAGGGTTGATTTACGCAAATATAAGGAACCGGATCAGCCGTTAATTCAACTGAGTTATTCCCTCGAATCGTGTTGTCAAGAGTTGCTCTTACGCAAGTGCCGACAGTTCCTACCGTAGCGTTCGTATTCCGAGCAAAAGAACTCCAACGGAAAACCCATTTGGTACACTGATACGGCAAAGTCACATCGGCTATAAAATGCCAATAGCGGAAGATGGTGAAGTTTGGAGGAGGGTTATTACAAGAGAAATTCGTAACTACCTGAGGGCACAAACCATGTACTGCTTGACCATTGATTGGGTCATTTGCTCCGGTTGTATCAAAAGGATAGGTAACGGAAGAGTTTCCGCAACTACTGTCCAATACCGTTAAATTACCCCAATTTAACGGATTACTAATTCCAGCACCCGAACAATCTCCATAAAGTATTAGATGCACTCTATAGTCCAAACCACCCATGTGCTCATAATAAATATCAGCAGCTGCTATATGCGATGCTTTTGATTCAGTGGCAAAACCACTAAAAAGAGCAAATACTAGGAATAGTTTTAAATAAAATTTCATAATGTTAAGTTGTTTTAATCGGCTTGCATCTAAGACGCCATTTTTGTTTTGATAGTTGGTTGAAAATTGCGTTTTTTTACAGAAAATATATAAAATGACTCCGATATCGTTGACAATTGAGGATAAAGTGGCAAAAATCACTTTGAATAGACCCGACAAGTACAATTCCTTCAACCAAGAAATGGCACTACTCCTTCAAAAAACAATTGATGAATGTGCTGAAAATAAAAAGGTTAGAGCGCTATTTATGACAGGTGCTGGCAAGGCTTTTTGTGCAGGACAGGACCTCAGTGAAGCTATTGATGATAATGGCATAGAACTGCCGGAAATTGTGGAAAATCACTACAATCCCATTATTCAAAAAATAAGAAATATTGAAAAACCAGTTATCTGTGCAGTAAATGGTGTCGCCGCTGGAGCTGGGGCAAACATTGCCCTAGCCTGTGACATTGTGATTGCTCATGAAAACGCCTCTTTCATTCAAGCTTTTAGCAAAATTGGATTGATCCCAGACAGTGCGGGCACATTTTTCTTACCGCGACTAATCGGCATGCAAAAAGCAACTGCTCTAATGATGCTTGGTGATAAAGTGAGCGCTACGGAGGCTGAGCAATTGGGAATGATTTATAAATCATACTCTGCCGAAAAATTTGAGAATGAAAGTCAAAAATTAGCAAAAAAAATAGCCGCAATGCCTACGAAAGGACTCGGTTTAACTAAACGACTGCTGAATGAAAGCTTTACAAATAACCTGGACCAGCAACTGGCAAGAGAAAAAGAAGTGCAAACCGAAGCAGGAAAAACTTTTGACTATCAAGAAGGAGTGAATGCTTTTTTAGAAAAGAGAGTAGCGAAATTTAAAGGAGAATAAAATAAAACGAAGGCTATTTTAATAAAAGCAGCCTAGCCTCTACCTCTTCTAATGTTTTTTCAAAGATGCATTGCAGCCGAGCAAACTGTTCTTTTATTTTTTCAAAATCATTCTTATTTGTTCCCATTTGTTCTAAAGCAAAAACGCCAGAATCATCTTCGGGTACACCGAAGTATCTCAACTGAGACTTCAGCGAATGAGCACCAATTTTCACATCTTCATGCTCTTTGTTTTCGATTCCCAATTTGATTTTTTCCATCATAAGAGGAGCGTTTTCCTTGAATAAGTTGAGATATTTTCTCATTTTTTCTGACTTCCCTCCCGTAAAAGAATTTAAAAAGGTGTCATCTATCAGTTGGTGTCCAATGACGACTTTTTCTATCCCTTCATTCTTTGTTTGAGTTTGAGGAACCACCTCCTTTGCCGTGCTCAGTATTTTTTTCATATCTAAAGCACGTAACATTTTTTTGAATAAGTCCTCCTTATCAAATGGCTTAGGAATGTGATCATTCATGCCAATAGAAAGGTAACGCTCAATATCATCCTGCATTACATTCGCCGTCATGGCCAGAATAGGAATTTTTTTGTTGGTAGCTCTTATTTCTTTGGTAGCATCTACCCCATTCTTCAAAGGCATTTGAATATCCATAAGAATCAAATCAACATCCTCTACTTCCAAAACCTCAAGTACTTCCACTCCGTTTTCGGCTGGTAAAATTTTCATATTCGGTGCCATTTCCAGCAGTACATCCTCAGCTAAAATTCTATTGAAAGCATTGTCCTCCGCTAGCAAAACTTTGGCATTATTTAAGCACAACAATTCCTTTTCGGATAACTCAAAAACTTCATCCCTTTCCTCAAGGTTTACATCTTTAGGCACCGAAAAGGGAATGCAAAATTCGAAAGTCGTACCCTCACCCAAGACGCTTTTCACACCAATGGTACCTTGCATCAGTTCTACCAATTCTTTAGAAATCGTAAGCCCCAAACCTGTTCCGCCATACTTGCGTGCCAAATCCGTTCCGGCTTGAGAAAAACTTTCAAAAATTTTGTTTACATAATCCTCTGAGATTCCAATGCCCGAGTCGATTACTTGAAATCGAACCAGATGTTTATCATCCTCTATCTTATCTAACATTACTAAAATGTCAACGCTCCCCGCTTCAGTAAATTTTATAGCATTGCCGACCAAGTTAATGAGAATCTGAGTCAGTCGGGTTGGATCCCCCGTTATCGTTTGAGGAACGTTATCCTGCATGTCAAACCAGAGTTTCAAGTTTTTTTCATGTGCCTTGACACGCAGAATATTCACTACATTTTTAAGACAATCTTTCAAAGAAAAATTAATTTTTTCAATGCGAACTTTACCTGCCTCAATTTTAGAAAAATCTAGAATGTCATTAATAATTACCAATAAGTTGTCAGCACTTTGACGAATGGCGCTCAAGTATTTTTTCTGGTCATCCCGCGGATTTTTTTCCCAAAGAATCCGACTCATCCCTACAATGGCATTCATCGGTGTTCTTATTTCATGGCTCATATTCGCAATAAACTGTTGCTTTAGTGTAGCGGTTTTTTCGGCTACTTCTTTCTCCTTGGTTGCCATTTGAATCTCCTGCTTCGTCTGCAAGTGACGCAACTTATTTATCGTATTCTCTTGGAAAATTTCTTCCTTTAACTGTTCAAACTTTTTTAAATGTTTATAGGCTCCCGACAAATCGCCCAACTTTTCATACAGCTCGGCCTGCATGCCGTGTATGCTCATCACGTCATGTCGACGAGAGTGCTCCACCGCTGCATCATAAGCAATTTCAAAATGCCTTTTTGCCTTTTCATAAAGAGTGTTCGCACAGAGAACCCTTCCTATATAAAAGTGAGACGTGATAAAACCTTCTGCATTTTCACGCGCTTTTGCCAGCTCCAAACCTGATTTTAACCGCGCTAATGCTTCTTCATTATTTTGTCTACGATAGGCAACTTTTCCTAAACCAATTTCAGCATGCATGTAGTTAATTGACTCAGCATCACTCAATTCGTAAACCCGTTTGTAAGAAGCTTTGGCCTTCGGAAAATTTTCTTGTTTGAAGTAAATATTACCTAAGGTCAGATGAGCCTCAGCAATTCTATTTTCGTCAGAAGTTTGTTCAAAAAGCAGAAGAGCTCTCTCCGCATATTCCATAGCGTTTTTATACTCGTATAAGTCCAAATGAAGATTAGCAATTTGCAGAAGCACTACGGCCGTTTCCAATTCCTCTCCTAGTTTTTCGTTTAAATACAAGGCTTTTTCATAATGGGTAAAAGAATCCGACAGCTTACCTAAATCGCGATAGATACTGCCGTAATTTTTTGCTACCCTAGCACGCAGCGCATCGTCTCTAATTTCCACAGCGAAACGCCTAGCTTTATCTAGGGACGATAAACCTAGCTGGTACTCCGAGCGTAATAAATAACAAAAACCTTTATGGTTATTGGCTCTTCCTAGGGCAAATTTATCTTGATACTTCTCCGCTTCCTCTATGATTTCATCACAGAGTACGATGGCTTCTTCTGCATCAAAACGTCTTATGTCAAAAACGAAATCCAATAAGGCCGATAATCGCTCTTTAGAATCTTTGATTTGCCATAGCTCAGCGAGTTGTTCTTGATGTTTCATTGCAGAAAGACTTTGTGAGCAAAGTTACACCTAGCGCATTTGAAAATAGAATGAGAATAATTGAGAGTTGTCTAGGAAGACTTATTATTCTGGCCGGAAAGTAAAGACCCAATGGCCCTTTGTTGCCTCTGAGACTCTGAATCGATTATCGATTCTGTCACCTAGTAACCATAGGATTCGCTTTTTATTTTCACCAACTGCTGGAACCATCTCCAAGACTAACGCCTTTTCTTTTTCTAAAGGAGAAAACTTATTATCAATAAAATAGCGACTTAATTTTTTCTTCTTGTTCATCCCCAAAGGATAGAAATAATCACCTTCTTTGGGCCTCCGTACTTTAAATGGCAATTGAATATTCTTAGCATCTAGAGTTGCAATATTCCTATCAAATTTTATCGAATGAATAGGTTCATTTTTGAATTCCCATGATAACTTTCCCAATGACAATTCCATACTTCCTTTTTCTTTTTTAATAAATTCCTCTTTGATTTTAGATATTTTATCAGCATCTTCGGTCTCTTGAATCAAGAGAAACTTTCTGTCCTTGTAAACCACATAATCTGACAGTTCTAATCTCGATCCATTCTCGGCTTCAAGTAGTTTAACGAGCTCGGGTAATTGAGTTTGTGTCAATCCGAATTTTTTAAAAATCTCAAACAAAATCGTGTTTTGCGGTTCATAATGTTTCAGCTTTCTGATGGGTAATCGCCAAGAAGTATCTGAAGTCTGCTCCAATAATTTCTTTTTGATTTGCTCCATCCGTTGCTCATAAATTTTTGCAGCTTCGCTCAAATGATTCGCAGATTTTAGAATATTTTCTTTGGCATTCGGGAAACGCTCTTCAAGTTGTGGAATAATATTATTCCGTAAAAAATTACGTTGATATTTATCCGAGAAATTACTGGCATCTTCTCGGTAAGGAATATTATTTTCTTTGGCGTATTGATATATTTCTTCTTTGGAAATAGAAATTAACGGCCGCAAGATAT
>CAZTCQ010000113.1:0-6403 GCA_964612525.1 uncultured Chitinophagaceae bacterium
AGTTGTCGTAATTCGTAATTGAAAAATCCGTAATTGTTTCAAACATTCGTAATTGAAACATTCGTAATTGAAAAACCTTTTGTGTAAATTTAGAAACTAGAAAGAACAGATATGGAGATACGAAATATACGAGCATTAAGTGGACCTAACTATTGGAGTGCCAATAGACATAAATTGATTGTAATGGAACTGGATTTGCAAGAGTTGGAAGAGAAACCAACTGATAAGATTCCTGGTTTTTATGAACGCATCACAGAGCAAATGCCTAGTATGTATCCCCATCGTTGTTCGGTGGGAGAACCAGGAGGATTTTTTGTTCGTGTAAAGCGAGGAACTTGGATGGGGCATGTGATCGAACATATTGCTCTTGAAATTCAAACCTTAGCAGGAATGGAGTGTGGTTTTGGTCGCACGCGTGAAATGAGCGAACGCGGTGTTTATAATGTAGTTTTTTCTTATTTCGAAAAAAGAGCGGGTCGTTATGCGGCAAAAGCTGCTGTTCGTATCGCAGAGAATTTAATCGAAGGAAAAGATATCGAGCTTGAAAAACATGTTCAAAATTTACGAGAAATTAGAGAGGAAGATCGTTTGGGGCCGAGTACTGGTTCTTTGGTAGAAGAAGCTGAAAAGAGAAAAATCCCTTGGATTCGATTAAATAATTATTCGTTGGTTCAGTTGGGCTATGGGGTCAATCAAAAAAGAATTCAGGCCACTGTAGCTAGCACTACCAGTAGTATTGCGGTAGAAATTGCCTGTGATAAGGAAGATACCAAAGATTTGTTAGAAGCCGCAGAAATTCCAGTACCCAAAGGAAGAATTATTCGCGATCAAGAAGATTTAGAAAACGCAATTGATCGATTGGGATATCCTTTGGCCTTAAAACCCATAGCTGGAAATCATGGTAGAGGAATCACTACGAATGTAAAAAATATGGAAGATGCCATTGAGGCATTGCGCATTGCTAAAGAGCATTCCCGTAGGGTAATTGTTGAGCAGTTTATAACTGGTTTTGATCATAGAGTTTTAGTAATTAATTATAAGTTTGAGGCTGCCGCTGTGAGAAAGCCGGCTTGTGTGGTCGGCGATGGAAAAAGTACGATTCAAGAATTAATTGATAAAGTAAACGAAGACCCAAGAAGAGGTTTTGGACATGAAAAAGTTTTGACCGCAATTACTGTAAATGATCAAACCATTAATTTTTTAAAAGACCAGGGTTTGACAGTCGATAGCGTGCCGGAAAAGGACCAAGAAATTTTAGTAAAGCCAACGGCTAATTTAAGTACGGGTGGAACAGCCGAAGACATAACCGACCAAGTTCACCCAAGTATCATAACAATGTGTGAGCGTGTTGCGCGCATTATTGGTTTAGATATATGTGGAATAGATATTATGGCCCCTTCGCTTTTTAAACCAATGAAAGAAACGGGCGGTGCTATTTTAGAAGTGAATGCGGCACCCGGTTTTCGAATGCATTTGGAGCCTACTCATGGTTTGCCACGCAATGTAGCCGAGCCCGTAATTGATATGTTGTTTCCGAATAGACAACAAGGGGATAGAATCCCAATTATTGCGATCTCGGGAACCAATGGAAAAACAACCACTTCGCGTTTGACTTCGCATATTGTAAAGTCGGCAGGTTATAATGTAGGGTATACGACAACTGATGGTGTTTATATTGGCGATGAACTGATGATGACCGGTGATTGCACTGGGCCGATTTCAGCTGAGTTTGTATTGAAAGATCCTACGGTTGACTTTGCAGTTTTAGAGTGCGCTCGTGGGGGATTACTCCGAGCAGGATTAGGTTTTCATAAATGTAATACGGCTGTAGTAACTAATGTCGGTGGGGACCATTTGGGAATTGGTGGCATAGATACTATTGAAAAGTTAGCACATGTCAAAGCGGTCGTTACCAAAGTGGTATTGCCCGAAGGGTATGCCGTTTTAAATGCTGATGATGATTTGGTGTATAGTATGCGAAAAGGCACAACGGGGCAATATGCACTATTTTCTATGGATGAAAATTCAAATCGAATTAAAGATCACGCTAAGAAAAATGGATTGGCCTGTGTGTATGAAAATGGTTTTATTACGCTGTTAAAAGGTAACTGGAAGGTGAGAGTAGCCGAAGCTAAAAAGATTCCAATCACTTTTGGTGGTCGGGCCGAATTTAATATTCAAAATGTAATGGGGGCGACTTTAGCGGCCTATACGAATGGTATTAAAGCAAGTGAGATTAGAGCAGCGCTTAAAAGTTTTGAACCTGGCGCGGATACTACACCGGGCCGTATGAATATTTTCGAGTTTAGAAACTTTAAAGTAATGTGCGACTATGCTCATAATCCTCATGGAATGCGTGCTATTAAAGGTTTTTTAGATCAAACTGAAGCGGCTAAAAAGATAGGAATTATAGCGGGAGTAGGCGATCGTCGTGATGAGGATACCGAGGAAATTGGCGGCATTGCAGCAGAGATGTTCGATGAAATCATTATTCGACAAGATAAAAATCTGCGCGGTAAAAATGCTGAAGATTTAATTGCCTTATTGAAAAAAGGGATAGACTCTGTAGACAAAAATAAAAAAGTTCACATTATTCCGGACGAGCATAAAGCAGTAGAATTCGCGATTAAAGAGCTTGCTCAAGAAGGAGACTTTATAGTAATTTCTAGCGACGTCATTCCAGATGCGCTTGAGCAAATAAAACAATATAAGGAAGAGGATTTGATTAGTGTATAATTGAAAATTGAAAGTTGAAAATTTTCCTGATGTCAGTGAAGCCAATGGAGATGGTCTTTTAGCTATTGGTGGCGATTTGAGCGAAGAGCGTTTACTCTTGGCCTATCACTCTGGTATTTTCCCTTGGTTTAGTAAAGGAGATCCTATTTTATGGTGGAGTCCAGACCCACGCTTCGTTTTGTTTCCTGACAAACTAAGAGTTTCGAAAAGTATGAAAAAATTAATTCGAGATAAAGAGTTCCAGGTTACCTTCAATCAAAATTTTGAATCGGTAATTGAAAACTGCGCGACCATAAAGCGTGAAGGACAAGCGGATACTTGGATTACTGAAGAAATGAAAGAAGCATATATAAATCTTCATAAACAAGGATATGCTAAATCTGTAGAAGTTTGGCGTCATGGATTGAGCAATTCTCCTAAATTGGTAGGCGGTTTATACGGGATTGATTTAGGCAACGTATTTTGTGGTGAGAGTATGTTTTCCGCAGAGGCCAATGCGTCAAAGTTTGGATTCATTAAATGGGTACAACACTTACAGAACAAAAAGTATGACCTCATAGACTGCCAGGTTCATACGCCACACCTTGAAAGTCTAGGTGCCGAAATGATAAGTAGGGAGCGTTTTTTAAACTACCTGTCGGTCTAATTTACTATAATTACTCTATCCGATGCGCTTCCCGAAGGCGTTGAGCTTTTCTTGCTTTCAGCTTTTTCTTTTTTCTTTTTGCCCAGCCAAGCTTTGCCAGAAATGCTTTTGTCTTTAGCTCCTTGTCGCTTCACTGCCATGGGTCCCGAAAAGAAATTCCAAGTTGCGCCAATCATCCAATAGCGACCTAAGGTCAAGAAAAATTCTTCGGTATTATAGTTCACATTGTTGCTTCGACTGTAGCCTCTATTTTGATTAAAGACATCAAAAACTTCAAAGCGTAGCGCTAAGTTTTTCTTTGGCAAAAATTGTTTCTCGATTCTAGATGTCATAAAGGTTCGGGTAAACGCTTCATTGAATGGGGCTACCGCAGGTTGGAAATTGTATTCGAACGAATTGCGTACGCTTATAAACTGTGGTAAAAAAAGATTTAAAGTAGCTGAAGGGGAGTAGGTAACATAAGCCAGTTTTCTTTCCACATTACCACGATTTTCGTTCTGCGTATAAGCGGTGCTTAATTTTAGATTGAAGTACAATAAATCTTTATTGTAGTACGAAACACTGGGTGCTATGTTCGTTCTAAAGTTTGCGTTGTAACCTTTAGTGTCATTGATTACGTTAGGCATATAGGAATAGTTTGAGTTTAAGTTCATACCAAACCTAAAATCACCAATTAGTTTTCTTCTTACATACGTCCATAAATTAGCACTATAGTTATTGGGTAAATTTAGGTAAGAGGTTACCGTTCGGCCACTCTCATCAAATACTCGGTTCGTCCCAATTTGGTTAATTCCGTTTCGAAACCTTAGGTTCGCATTGAAGTAGCTACCTTCTAAGCGGGAACGGCTCGAATAGTATACGGATAAACTTTGGGTGTACGCCATTCGTAAATTTGGATTGCCCACCACAATGCTTAAGGGGTTGGTGTTGTCTTGGAAGGGTTGTAGCTGTGTCGGATTGGGCATTATGGTTCTGCCGCTATAACTTAAAGAGACACGTTTGTATTTCGTGAATTTATATTTCAGACGGGCCATGGGTATAAAATTGGTTTGACGATAGCTGAAGTCATTGCCTCTCAAAAAATCAAATTGCTGAAAACTAGTCAGATTGATATTACTGCCAAGGTCGGCTTGCCATTTTTCTGTGTCGTAGCGAAGTGTGAACCCGGGCGTGTGCGTAAGCTGTCTCGAACTAAATTGATTACTCAAACTATCAATTTGTCTGATGTAGTTTCCCGACCCTAGTCCAGCAGTATCCGCTGTGATATTGTCGTTTTGGTTTTTACTATCACGATAACCATAATTAAGTTTTAATCGCAATTTTTTACTAATGGGTTCCGTGAAAACTAAATTGGCATTCCCAACTCGGTTACGAACTGTATTGGTTCTTTTTTGATCAACTAGTAAATTTTCGCCACCATTTAAAAGGTTAAAGGCATTTCTACTTTGAGTAAATCCCTCCGTCTTATTGTTATTATAGTTGTAGGTTGTCCGTAAGGATAGCGTGCGACCCTTTTTATTAAATTTTTTATTCAGCGTAACGGAACTGTTTATTTTTGTTCGGAGCCCGTCCGTATTCGCGTTTCGATTATTAAAACTGATGAGTTCATCTTCATCGTTTACGTTATAATATGAGTCTTTGGCCAAAGTATTCGAGGTGCCTACCGTGGTGTTTAACCAACAAACTAGGCGCAACATGGAGTCCAAATCAGTTTCATAGCGCGCATTGATAGCGTGGGTCATATTAAATCGAGTGCTTCGACTTGTGTCAGACTTAAAGAAGGTATTATTGGGTAAAAGGTTTTCGGTATAGGAGCGCGATTCTTGGAGCGTAGAGGAACGAGAATTCCCATAACTAATATTGAGCTTTTGATTATTTTTTTTATAACTGTTTTTGTAGCGACCGCCTGTTTTCCATGATTTGGTAATTCCGTTTTGGGTATTACCACCAAAAGGATTCCAACTAAAGTTGTTGTCATCCGTGGCTGTGCCACCATAGCTGTCTTGATCCTCCCAGCCCATACTAGCCATGCCATTGCTGTTAGACAAATAATAGGCGCCCAGCTGCTCTTTATCTGAAAATTTATTGAGTAATAGGCTTTGGTTCCAACGGTCATTGTTTAACCCACTGGCAGAGGAGACTTTTCCAAAGAAACCTTTACTCATTTCTTTTTTCAGTTTGAGGTTAATCACCTTTGTGTCTTTGTCCGTCACGAAACCAGAGAAAACCTCCTGTGCATCCTTGGCATCGTATACTTCCACTTTTTCAACGGCTTTGCTCGGCAAATTTTGAGTAGCTACGGTAGGGTCGGTGCCAAAAAACTCTTCTCCGTTTACTAAGACTTTCTCAACTTTTTTTCCTGAGCTAGTGATGTTGCCGCTCTCGTCTACCTCCATGCCAGGTAGTAATTTCAGTAGGTCTTCTACCACATCACCCTGACGGGTGGCAAAGCTGTCAGCGGCAAATGAAATGGTATCACCCCGAACCACGATTGCTTTTTTGTCTTTTATCACAACTCTTTTAAGGAGTTGTTTTTTTTGAAAAAGATAAATGCTTCCAAGTTTCTTATTTTGACTGATAGAAAGAGGTCGGGTATGATTTAAATATTTTGGGTGAGCGACTATCAAAAAATATTCTCCATTTTCTATTTCTGTAAATTGAAATGTGCCATTGGCAGCGCTCCGTTTATGAGACACGAGGGTAGAGTCACTACTTACTAAAGCAACACTGCCGAAGGCTATAGGTTTGTTGATTAAGGAATCTTGAAGCGTGCCACTCAGAGTGATATTTTGTGCTTCTAGATTGGATAAGGTGCAGCTAAGTAGAATAAATAACAAGAGTTTTTTAAACATAGGGAAACTTGAAGGTCGCCAATTAAAACGGATTAGAAAAGTTAATTCTTTTTGTTGTTTACCTTCCTAAATATTTTAAATTGAAAAATCTGATAGTTAAATATTTGGAAAATAGTGTGTGTGTGTGTGTAAATTCATACCTTAACAAATTATATAAATTATGAAAAAA
>CAZTCQ010000114.1:0-6321 GCA_964612525.1 uncultured Chitinophagaceae bacterium
GCAGGTGAGGATGACGCTTCTGACGATGATGATGAGTAGTCAGTTTTTATTTTAAAAATCAAGTGAGAGAGGCCTGCTGTAGTGGGCCTTTTTCTTGCACAGCACACTAGGTGCTCATAAATGTTTGATCCATAAACTTCACAAATTCATCCAGTTCATTAAAAATAACCTGATTAGAATCTAATGCTTTTTCTACTATCTTTTTTCTGGCTTCGATACCAGTATAAAAAAAAGTTCCCACAAACTGCTGGGCGAAGCCATTCTCAAAAACGCTAAAATCAGTAGCGCCATCTCCAATCATCGTAATGTGTTGACCCTGGATAGTTAATTCCTGAAGAATTTCTTCTTTACTTCTTCGAACTATATTTTCAAAAATCATAGGTTGCTCCGTATCCTTAATTTGATTGGCATGAATGTTTTCGGCAGGGACAACTTCCTCTAACAAAGGTTGAATCCACTCTTCAAAACCTCCTGATATCACATACACGGCATGACCTTTTTTTTGTAAGTTGGTTAAAAGAGTTTTGATGTTTTCGTCTATGCGTTTTTTATTTTCAGCTACGTATTTTTCAATTGTTTCTTGTAAAGGGGCTGCAATTTCTAGTCGTTTCTTCAGCGAATCTTCCATCGAGATTTCTCCTAACATCCCTTGATTGCAAATGCTTGTAATCAGCGCTTTCTTTTCTTCTGCATTTTCTGTGCCTGTAAGACTCAGTTGAATAATTTCATCCAAGGTTTCTCCAGGAAAAATGGTAGAGTCAAAATCAAAAATGAAAGTTTGTGGAGACATACTTAAAGAATATTTGCTTTGATGGAACCTTCAATATTTTTAAGTTCTGCTAAAATAGTTGAGGTGTCCGCTATTTTTTCTACATCCAAAACCGTGTAACCGATTTTAGTGTTTGTCTGTAGCCAACTTCCTAAAATATTCAAATTATTTTTAAAAATTACTTCATTTACTTTTTGTAACATACCCGGTCTGTTTTCATGAATATGCACCACACGAGAATGTGCTTCTTGCAAAAGTGGGATTTGTAATTGAGGAAAATTTACGGCTCCCTCTGTAATACCAGCCTTTGCAAAGCCTATCAGCTTGTGCGCACTATCAGCGCCTATCATTTCTTGTGCTTCTACCGTACTTCCACCAATGTGCGGTGTTAAAATAACATTCTCAAATTTGCGCAAGGGTGATTCAAAAATTTCATTTTTTCCCTTGGGCTCTATAGGGAAAACATCAATTGCCGCACCTACGATTTTCCCGCTTTCCAAATTAGCTACCAAGGCATCTATATCGACTACATTGCCACGGGAGTAATTTATTAAATAACTGCCTTCTTTCATTTTGTTAAAAGCAGCCTGGTCAATTAAATTTTCAGTCTCGGGAGTTTCGGGTACATGCAAACTCACCACATCAGAAAGTTCTAGTAGCTCATTCAGTGTATCTACCTTGGCGGAGTTTCCGTGGGGTAACTTATTAGCAATGTCATAATAATAGACGTGTATGCCCATGCCACTGGCTAATACACTTAGTTGTGTGCCTATATTTCCGTAGCCAATGATGCCTAGTTTTTTACGTCGAACTTCGTACGCATTTACCGCAGATTTTTGCCAATCACCTTTATGAGCGGCCATATTCTTTTGTGGGATGCCCCGCATCAAGAATACGATAATCGCCAAAACTAATTCTGCTACACTGCGCGTATTAGAAAAAGGCGCATTGAAAACAGGAATGCCTAAATTTTCAGCATGTTCTGTATCAACTTGATTGGTGCCAATGCAAAAACAAAAAACGGCTTGTAAGTTTTCGGCTTGGTCTAAGACGTTTTTGTTCAAATCTGTTCTGGAACGAATGCCCAAAAAGTTCACGTCTTTTATTTTTTTGATGAGCTCTTCTTCAGGAATACTCTCAAGCAGACGTTCTACTTCAAAACCATTTTGCTCTAAAATTTTTACGGTGTCTTGATGCACACCTTCTAGTAATAAGACCTTTGCTTTCTTCATCCTCTTTTTTAAAGTTTAGCTCGCCAGTTAAATATAGAATTTGCTTGCAAAATAGTTTCCTTTTGTTTTGAGAACTTGTTCGCTAATTCTTCAGGAAGGCTACTTTCGTTTTTTAATAGGGCAGTGACTACTTTCTGATTGGATATAAATCCTTTCTCGCCACCCGTCAATTTGCAATTCATTTCTGAACATACAACTTGAATTTCTTGCACTAAAATATTGTATAATTCACTGGCCTTTCCTTGTGCCGCGCTTAGCTGCTTTTGGGTTTTGGCTACTAGGGTCAAGCGATAGTGAGGGTCTACACCTTGCGGATTTAAATGACCGTAAACCTGCATGTTTCCTGTGATGCCATCAGCCTGTTCTATGAGCAGTTCAATACGTTTTTGATACCGTTCATAACAAGAGAACACAGTCTCCATACTTTCAGCAGGCTTGTTTATGTCTAGTTGAATATTAATATCTGTGTGGTTTTTATAGACAAATTGAGCATCCCGAAATTGAGCTCTTGAAATATCAGGAGCCGCCTCGCGTAACATTTTCATATCCTGTAAATTATCAAACGGCATGGCTTGCTCAAACGCTAATCCTGAAATTTTATTTTCTACAAATATCCCAAGCGCATCCTTTAGATCCTCAAAAGGATTTTCTTGTGCGTAGCCGCTGATGAACACGGCTGACTTTTTGTTAGCGGCTACAATGTTTTTTTTCAATTGGTCAAAACCGTTTAAGTTAGGCATATTTTTTTCTATCAATCGCAAAGCATTTTCAGAAATAAATTCAAGACCTAAAACCAACACATCATTAGTAATTATTCCATTGTCTATTACAGGTTTTGTTTTTTCAGAAAAATACGCTGCTAACTTTCCCAGTTCTTCGGCTGAAGAATTTATTGGTAAGGCAAATCCAAAGGCGCGTTTCGGTACTTGAACAATAGGCAAGATCAAATGCTCAATAATGCCCGTCCAGCCATAGGTTTCTTTTACTAGTGCTAAATTTTCTTCACCGTTAATTGTTTGACTTTTCACACCATCAAAGAGCGTAATTTCTTGTACCGTATCAGCAAAACTAATACGCGAAGGGCCCATGCCGCCCGTCATAAAAGTACCGCCCGCACTGGCATAGCCGCTGCTCGTAAGGTCCGCCCCGAGAACTATACAATCTGCCCCCAGCGCTTCTTGTACGCTCGCATTTATTTGATCCAATACTACACCGGCACCTACTTGTACTGTTTTTTCTTTGGTATTGATATGAAGCTCCTGTGTTTTTAAAGGTGCTGTGGCAGAGCCTTCTGAAATGGTATAAGAAATATTATTTCGTTCGCTGAGCGCATGGGGAGGAGCGATAAGTAGGCCAATCGTTTTTTTCTCAGAAGACTCATTTGAGAATACACTACCGCCTGCTGAAAATCCACCAATAGGTACCAATTTAATTTCAGAGAATGATTCTTTCAGATAGTTTATGCTCTCAGAAATACTTCCATTAGTTAGTTCGTAATAGGCATCTAAATTTGGCGCTTTTCCTTCCGTATCTTTTTTATCAAAAGAAATTTTTCGTAAACCTATTGGAAGCTTATCTGAAAATTCGTCAGCAATGGAAGTATTCACAACACAAATGTATTATGCAAAAGAGATAATCAAAAAGAATTAGTCCAAGCCTAATTCTTTTCGCTGCGCTGCATCAATTTCTGCAGGCGCATTGAGCATGACATCGCGCCCCGCATTATTTTTAGGGAAAGCAATAAAATCTCGTATACTTTCGCTGCCGCCCAAAATAGAGCATAATCGATCAAAGCCCCAAGCCATGCCGCCGTGTGGTGGTGTGCCATATTCAAAGGCAGAAAGTAGGAAGCCAAATTTTTCATCAGCTTCTTTTTCGTCCATGCCTAGCGCAGCAAACATTTGTTGCTGCAAGTCTTTTTTATGTATCCGGATCGAGCCACCACCTATTTCGTTCCCGTTTAAAACAAGATCATAGGCATTGGCTAAAATTTCACCATATTTATCCTTATCACCTAGCCAAGCGGTATGCTCGGGTTTCGGAGAAGTAAATGGGTGGTGACGTGCTACCCAATGATCATTTTCTTCGTCATGCTCAAATAAAGGAAAGTCTGTTATCCAAAGTGCTTTAAATTCTTCAGGATTGCGCATGTCCAAGGTGTCACCCATGTGCAGGCGTAATTCGCTCATAGCCTTTCGGGTCAATGTGTCTTTCCCGCAGAGAATTAAAACTAAATCACCTGCCTTGGCATCGCACTGCTCAGCCATAGTCTTTAGTTTTTCTTGATCAAAGAATTTATCTACACTACTTTTAAAACTACCCTCGGCATTACATTTTATATAGATTAATCCATTCATGCCAATCTGTGGTCGCCGCACCCAATCCGTAAGCGCGTCCAATTGTTTGCGTGTATAGTCTGCACAAGCGGGTGCAGCAATAGCGACCACCAATTCTGAATTATCAAAAACATTAAAGCCTGAGCTTTCTTTTCCTTCGCCAAAAGGCAAGGTATTTAGTTCCATACCAAAACGAATATCTGGTTTGTCATTACCAAAACGTTCCATCGCTTCGCTAAACGGCATACGTTGTAAGGGGGCTGCCTCTTCTATTCCTTTTGTTTCTTTCAGTATGTGCTTGAACAATTGTTCAAAAAGTGAAAGCACATCATCTTGATTTACAAAACTCATTTCACAATCAAGCTGTGTAAATTCTGGCTGACGGTCTGCACGTAAATCTTCATCACGGAAACATTTTACCATCTGATAATACTTATCGTAACCGCCCACCATCAAGAGCTGCTTAAATAATTGGGGCGATTGAGGTAAGGCATAAAATTGATTTTCGTGCATACGACTAGGCACTACAAAATCTCTGGCACCCTCCGGTGTACTTTTAATTAAGAAGGGTGTTTCTATTTCTAGAAAACCTTGCTCATGCATAAAATTTCTGAGTGCTCGGCTAATTTCATAGCGCAGCGTTAGTTTTTTTCTATTCGTATCTCTACGCAAATCAAGGTATCGATATTTCATGCGCAGCTCATCGCCGCCGTCCGTTTCATCTTCTATGGTAAACGGAGGTACCTCAGAGGCATTCAATATCTCAAAAGATTTCACATCTATTTCTACGTCGCCCGTTGGTAAATCAGG
Organism: uncultured Chitinophagaceae bacterium; assembly: GCA_964612525.1. Classification (GTDB taxonomy): domain Bacteria; phylum Bacteroidota; class Bacteroidia; order Chitinophagales; family Chitinophagaceae; genus JAGNRR01. The sequence goes on from CAZTCQ010000114.1 coordinate 5,148, forward strand.
ATTTTTATTTTCACGTTCAATCACCTCTCCCTTTATCTGAATTACAAACTCCCTGCCTAGCGGGTTGGTGTCTAGTTGCTTCGTCAGTTCTTCATAAAATGATAATTGGGTTACGCCGTAGCGGTCACGAAGATCCACAAAGGTGATACTCCCAAACTTACGGACCGTTTTTACCCAGCCCGCGAGAGTTATTGATTCTCCAATATTTGATTTTCTTAATTCACCACAAGTGTGCGTACGAAACATGATACCTAATTTAAGGCGCAAAGATAGCCTAATCTCAATGCCTCAAAAAAGCTGGTCCAATAAATATGAAAACTTATTTTCGAAAAAACGAGTACTAGCGCATTTCGTCATACAAAATTTTGTGCTGGCGAAGGTCAAAAGTAAGACCCAAATTCACCAGCCAATTTTGTTGATTAAAACGTTTGCCGCTAAACGGCACTTCTAGAGCTGTTACGTATTCATTTCTATAGTGCTGCACACCAAGGCGCCACCCAATGAGCTCGGTAATTTTAAACGAGCCATAAATTTCACTCATGATAGTTCCATAACTTTGATCGTAAAGATTGGCATTAAAGGCATAGGGCTCCGTGCTGTATTCAACAGGGAAACGAGGGTTGCCATTATCAAAATCTGGATTATTCTCCCAAGATCTAAACGCACCGGTGCGCCGGTCACCAAAATTAATGCCGCCTAAATCAGTATTGATAAAAATGTCAACACCTTGTTTGATATGGATTTGAAACGTCACATAGGCATTGAGTGTATTGTTTTGTATTTTTTTGAAAAATAAAGTATCGGCACCGCCTCTGTTCAGCTCGCTTAACTCTTGACTCGCTGTTTTATAGTTCCGATCTTTGGTAAAAAAAGATTGAAAACGAAGACCACCACCTATATTAAACCGTTGTTTTTTCCGCCCAATACCTACTGTGTATTGAATATTGGTTCCGAAAGCATAATGTGCATTGCCGTAGTAACCCACACCACCTACCACACCAACTTGAGCGTATTTCCGCTTCATGTATCCTCGGCTTATTTGCGCCTCAGATTGAGTAAAAAACAAAAGGGCGATACTGACGAGAACTATATTCTTCCACATAAATCGTTAAATTATCTTATTAGAGCTATAAAAATAGACTTTGCGATGCTGCTAAGCAAATTTTAGACAGTA
>CAZTCQ010000115.1:0-6208 GCA_964612525.1 uncultured Chitinophagaceae bacterium
GCTCCTTCCCAGCTTCTCCATTGTTTGCCATAAACGGGTCCGAGGTCGCCATTTTCATCAGCCCATTCGTCCCAAATCCGCACCTTGTTTTCTTTGAGGTAAGCAATATTCGTTTCGCCTTTTATAAACCAAAGCAACTCGTGAATGATTGATTTTAGGTGAACCTTTTTGGTTGTCACCAAAGGAAAGCCTTCATTTAAATCAAAGCGCATTTGATAACCAAAGCAACTTTTGGTTCCGGTGCCAGTTCGGTCTTCTTTTTGAGAACCCTTATCCAATATGTGTTGTAGTAAATCTAAATACGCTTGCATTGCCCAAAAATATTCTGATTGTAGATGAGAAAAGAAATACTAGCTCCTAAGATGTTGACTTTTTTTGCACTATTTTTTAAGCAACCCTTTTAGTTTGAGTAGGGCGTTTAACTTAGGGTTTGTCTTGCTCGTCAATATTGGGTACTGAATTTTTTGAGCTCCAAATTTTGCGAAGAAGGCTGCCACGCCCGGATTTTCGCTTCCTTCAAAATCAAAGTATTGCCTTTCGTTTATTTGCGCCGTTATAATACATTGGTTGATTAAAGCCGCCATAGCACCACTGCCTAGGCTGGTTTGCTTACTTCCTCCTAATAAATAATAGGCATATTTTTCATCACTAATCATCCAAATACTCGCGTGGACATCGCCTGGTTCTTTCGCAGGTTGAGCTGAAAAAATTTGACTACTCATGTCTTCCTCTGTATGGGCAAATACCTTGTTCATGATTTCTTTCGGTACAATTTCTTGCACTTTATTTCTTTGCATCGAATCTAGGTAGCATCCATAAAAATTCTGCAGCTTGCTTTCTTCGAATACATGTAGAGTTTTCATCGCCTTTTTAAGTTGACGTTTTATGTTGGTGGAGTAGCCTTTTTTTATATCATCATAGGGCGCACTGAGATCAAGAATATGAGTAGTTCCCTGAGAGGCTGTATTTACTTTTTCATGAAAATGGAAGTGGCAATTGTAGGATGAAATAGAAAATTTTTCTAAAAAAGAATTAGCTTGATTTATAAAATCAAGTTTGGCCGCTGTATCGCATTTCTGTTTATAAACGAGTCCGCTATAAGGAGTTAAAAAAGGATTCCGCGAAAAGCTAAATCCTATTTTTTTATAAGAAGCGTGTGGTAAATAAGCTACTTCCCCTTTGTTATTTTCAAAACGTTCTACTTGCCAGTCGTCTAATACCAAGTCCCACCAAGAAGGTCTAGAAAATAACGGAACCCAATTCGCAGTGCAGAACGATATGTATTCTTCCTTGGGGCTCATTATTTAAACTGAAGTGCTTTTACTGGTTTGATATTGCGGATAATGATAGTAGGAATGAGCAGTACGAAAAGCATGGTTAAAATAACCAAGATGTTTATAAATAAAAAGGCTGACCATGCATACACTACCGGAGCCGTACTTACATAATAAACCTCGGGGTTTAATTGTATGAACCCAAAAGTCGTTTGCAGAAAAATAAATAACAAGCCTAGTGCATTTCCGAGTAGTAACCCAATTGATAAAATACGCAAGCCTGACGCATAAAACACTTTGCTTAGTTTGGTGTTGTGCATCCCTAGTGATTTTAAAACACCAATCATTTGAGTTCGCTCAAGAATTAATATGAGCATCGTGCTAATCATATTCATGATGGCGACAATAATCATTATGCCAATTATGAGTCGCTCATTTGTTTTCATCATGCCAAGCCATGAGAAAATATTTTCAAAGCGTTCTCGGATAGTATAGGCAAATAATGGCGGCTCAATTAAATCAGTATAAATGTTTTCTTTCGTTTCTTCGATTTTTGATAAATCTTTGACATACACCTCGTAACCTTGAATACGTTTAACGCTATCCTTGTTCACATTCATGATAAGTTCATGATCGCAAAAAGCAATTTGATTGTCAAATTCTTGAAGGCCTGTTTCAAAAATGCCACTTACTATTCCTTTGCGCGGAACCGGGGTAGCATTGTTGGGTAATAAAAAATAGAAGCGAATTTTATCGTTCAGCTTTACTTTTAGTTTGTTAGCTAGGGATTGAGCGAGAACAATGTTATTGGAGTAGCCACTATCTGTAAATTGAATTGGATTTCCTTTGGTTAGAGTAGGAGTATTCGGTGCAGATTTAAAACTCGACTTTAGAATAATACCCTCCATTTCTTCCCTACTTTTAATAATAACAGATTGTAAGGCAAAAGGAACGACTCTTTCTACATTGTCATAGCTCATCATTTCTTTTTGCAAGCTATCATTTAGTAATACTTTTTCCTCCTGAAGATAATGGTTGGGGTCAGCCAAATAAGGAGTCACATGAATGTGTCCCCAATTTTCATAGAATTTATTTTTTACTCCTTCTTGAAATCCTTTGACTAGCGAAATACCTACAATCATTACCGCCACACTTAGTGCTACCGCTGCAATGGCCACGCGCACAATAGTGGCAGAAAAGGAGTTTTTTCTACCGAGGGCAATTCGTTGGGCAATGAAGCTACTAAGGCTAGACACAGGACGTAAAAGTAAAACAAAAAGGCTGTCGAATGACAGCCTTTCTGTGGTTTCCTTTAGAGCTAAGTTTAATGCTTAGCAGGGTTTGGTTTTTTACTTGTTTTAGCCTTTTCAGAAGGAGTTACGGTCCCTCGAATGCCTAGCTCAAAGCGATCTTTCAAGCTTTTCGCATTTGACTTTATATAAACCGTTTTATTAAAAGTGCCAACACGTCCTTTTGTGTTGTACTTTACCAAAATAGTACCTTTTTTACCAGGCATAATTGGATCTTTACTCCATTTTGGAATCGTACAACCACAAGAAGCTGAGCAGCTTTGAATAATCAATGGGCTTTTTCCCACGTTCTTAAACTTAAAGCTATAGGTAGCTACCGGGCCTTCTTTTAAAGTCCCAAAGTCGTGTGTTGTTTTTTCAAACTTGAATACAGGTGGTTCCGTATCTTGGGCTTGAAGCCCAAAAGCGGTACACAGTATTGCTAGTAACGTTAGAATTTTCTTCATGCAAATGTTGTTTGAGATTTGATTAGTGCTTAATCATTGAATTGTTGTTCGTTGGTACGCTAGAAGAAGGTGCTTTTTCAACATTCCCTTTTATTTTCAATACTTTTTGACCCACTGTTGATTTTACTGTAATTGTTTTGTAGAAACTTCCGGGGCGACCTTTTGTATTGTAAGTCGCTGTAATTTTAGAAGACTTACCTGGTAGAATTTCTTCTTTGCTCCAAAACGGAGTCGTGCATCCGCAACTAGCTCTTACGCTTTCTAATTGTATCGGCTTTTTTGAAGTATTCGTAAATTCAAAATCATAACTCACGGCTGGTCCCTCAGCTATAGTGCCGAAGTTATGTTCTTCCGTTACAAATTTGATTGACTCTTTCTTTTCGCCTTTTACTGCTGGGCTTGCTACTGCGCCAATTGGAGCATTTACTGGTCTTACAGATTCTACTGCATTCACTTTTTTCTTTGATAATTCAACAACGCCGTCAGCTGCAGGACGAGTAACATTCTGTGCCATTGCACTTCCACCGATTAATAAAGCCGTTGCTAAAAATAAAATTTCTTTTTTCATATTGTTTCTCTTTTTGTTGATTAAAATTGTTGTATTCCAAATTTAAAGGATAATCATTGTTTTCAATCTGTTGGCTGTTAAGTCAGGGTTAAGTGAGAAGAGATTAACAGTTAGTGAAAGAATGACTTGTTAATGCTACTTGAATTTCGTTAAAAAAACTTTAGCATGCCAAACAAACAGACTAGTTAATTTGAGGTCCGTTTTGTATTTTTGTCACTTGACTATGGCAAAAGAAGAACAAGAATTGGTTGACGGGAAACTATCTTTCGAAGAGTTTAAAGAAGAAGTACTACATGACTATCGTTTAGCAGTTGAAAGTCGCGAGACCAGTTTGCTTGGCAGGAAAGAAGTACTAACGGGGAAAGCAAAGTTCGGAATTTTTGGCGATGGGAAAGAGCTAGCTCAAATTGCCATGGCGAAAAGCTTTAAGAATGGAGATATTCGTTCGGGCTACTACAGAGATCAAACTTTAATGTTTGCGACAGGAATGAGTGACATTCAACAGTTTTTTGCCCAGCTGTATGCCACGCCTGATGTAAAACTTGAACCCAGCAGTGGTGGTCGTCAGATGAACGGACATTACGCGACTCGTTGGTTAGATCAAGAAGGAAATTATAAAGACCTCACGAAAACGAAAAACAGTAGTGCTGATATTTCACCTACGGCTGGTCAAATGGTTCGGGGTTTAGGTTTGGCTTTTGCCTCAAAATGTTACCGAGCAAGTGAAAATCTTCACGAGAAAAATAATTTTTCAGACAAAGGCAATGAGGTTACTTTTTGTACAATAGGCGATGCGTCTACGAGCGAGGGACCATTTTGGGAGTCTATAAATGCAGCGGGAGTTTTGCAAGTTCCTCTGGCCGTTTTTGTTTATGATGATGGTTATGGAATTTCGGTGCCCCGAAAGTATCAGACTTCTAAAAATTCAATCTCAAAAGCCTTGGCTGGCTTTCAATATAATGAGGGCGAAGGTGGGGTAGATATTTACACAGTGCGAGGCTGGGATTATGCAGCCCTTTGCAGTGTGATTCAAAATGGGATTAAAAAAGTAAGAGACACGCACACGCCGGCCTTATTTCATATCCAAGAAGTGACTCAGCCACAAGGGCATTCTACTTCTGGTTCTCATGAACGATACAAATCGGCTGAGCGTTTGGAGTGGGAAAAAGAAGTGGATTGTATTTCTAAAATGAAGCAGTTTATTTTAGAAAATGCTATTGCCGATGAAGATTTGCTAGAGAAAATTCTTGAAGAATCTAAACAAAAAGTAAAGGAGAAAAAGCAAGCCGCTTGGACCGCTTTTACGGAGCCCATAAAAAATAGTATAGCCCAAGCTGAAACACTCATGAATCAAGTGGTGTTTGAAGCAGGAGAAAATGGACAGTTTATTGCTGCCCTGGTGAAGGAGCTCAAGGCGATTCGTGAGCCCATTCGGAAGGATGTTATGGTGGCCGTTTCTAAAACCTTGCGCTATGCTCCTGAAGGAAATGCGAAGCGACAATTAAATACGTTTTATCAAAATTTAAAAAAGGAAAACGAAGAACATTATAATTCTCGCTTGTACTCTAAGTCCGAAAAAGCGGTGCGAAATGTAAATCATGTTGCTGCTAAGTTTGAAGGTGATACTCAAAAAAACGGCTATGAAATTTTAAACGCTTTCTTTGATAAAACACTCAAAGAACGTCCGGAAGTATTCGCCTTTGGGGAAGACGTAGGACAAATTGGTGATGTGAATCAAGGTTTTGCAGGCTTGCAAGAAAAACACGGCAATGTACGAGTGTTTGACACAGGGATTCGTGAAAGTACAATTATTGGGCAGGGTATAGGAATGGCGATGCGAGGGTTGCGACCGATTGCTGAAATTCAATATTTAGATTATTTATTATACGGATTGCAGCCTTTAAGTGATGACGTTGCTACTATGGAATATCGCACGAAAGGAGGTCAGAAATGCCCGCTCATTGTGCGCACGCGTGGACATCGTTTGGAAGGTATTTGGCACAGTGGTTCGCCCATGGGCATGATAATAAACTCATTGCGCGGAATGAATGTTTGTGTACCACGGAACATGGTGCAGGCGTGTGGAATGTATCAAACTTTATTGCAAAGTGATGAACCGGCCTTGGTAGTGGAATGTTTAAACGGCTATCGTTTAAAGGAAAAAATGCCGAGCAATTTAGGTGAATATACCGTACCCTTGGGTATTCCAGAAATCATTAGACAAGGAGAGGATGTAACTATTGTTTCTTATGGAAGCACGCTGCGTATTATTGAAAACGCTATTGTTACTTATTTAGAGCCAGCAGGAATTTCTTGTCAGGTGATTGATGTGCAAACGCTGTTGCCGTTTGATATAAATAAAACCATTGTGGAAGAATTGAAAAAAACAAATCGTATTGTATTTGTAGATGAAGATGTGCCTGGTGGAGCAACAGCCTTCATGTTTCAGCAAGTCATGGAAAAGCAAGGGGGGTACAGACATTTAGATGTTTCGCCTCGTACGATCACCGCTCGTGCTCACAGACCTTCCTACGGAACAGATGGGGATTATTTTTCTAAGCCCAATGCTGAGGATATAGCTGCGGTGATTGAGGATATGATGGCGGAGTA
>CAZTCQ010000116.1:0-6104 GCA_964612525.1 uncultured Chitinophagaceae bacterium
AGCGCCATACTGCGCATCGTTTTGGTGAAGTACGTTTATGAGGGTAACCAAGATACGTGAGCCAGAACTTCCTAAGGGATGGCCCATACTTACGGCACCACCGTTTACATTGGTTTTGCTGCTGTCTATGCCTAGTTTGTCCATATTGGCTAGTCCTACTACGCTAAAGGCTTCATTGAGCTCAAAGTAGCTGATATCGTCCATTTTGAGGCCTGCTTTTTCTACTGCTTTGGGTACCGCTAAACTTGGCGCTGTCGTAAACCATTCTGGTGCTTGCTCCGCATCGGCAAAGGATACAATTTTTGCCAAGGGCTTTAGGCCCATGGCTTCCATTTTTTCTTTACTCATTAATACTAGAGCACTCGCCCCGTCGTTCATAGTACTTGCATTGGCTGCGGTTACCGTTCCGTCTTTTACAAAAGCAGGACGCAAGGCCGGTATTTTTTCAAATTTCACATTGAAAGGCTCTTCATCATTTTCCATGATGATATCATCACCTCTTCGCTGTGGGATGGTTACCGGTACAATCTCATCTTTGAACTTTCCACCTTCTACAGACGCTTGACTTCTTTTATAACTTTCAATAGCAAATTCATCCTGTGCTTCGCGGCTAATGTTACACTCCGTAGCACAAAGCTCAGCGGCATTGCCCATCATGTATTCGTTGTATACATCAAACAAACCATCTTTTGCCAAACCATCTACCAACTTACTATCGCCAAACTTTTTACCCCAACGTATGTTGCTATTATAAAAAGGCACATTACTCATGCTCTCCATACCTCCAGCTACTACTACGTCTGCATCACCTAGCATTATACTCTGTGCTGCGAGCATAACTGATTTTGTACCGCTAGCGCATACTTTATTAATCGTAGTACAGATCGTACTATCTGGCAAGCCCGCAAACTTTGCTGCTTGGCGCGCTGGCGCTTGACCTAAGCCCGCTTGCAAAACGTTACCCATCAATACTTCTTGAACATCTTCTGGTTTAATACCAGCAGCTTCTACAGCTCCTTTTATAGCAAATGAGCCAAGCTCAGTAGCTGAAAATTCTTTTAAACTCCCCCCAAAACTCCCCATCGGTGTGCGCTTAGCACTTACGATATAAACTTCTTTCATTGTTTTATTTTTTGTGCCTCAAATTTAAGCCTGAAATGAGGATTTTTGTTGGATTGGCGATACTCTTTAGGGATTTGGGAATAGCCAATAGGAGTTAGGGACTCAGATTATGAGTACTCAAACTAGAAAGTAAACTGTACTATACTATCCCGCAATAAACTCGAGTGCCTATTGGCTAATGGCTATTGCCTTCTTTTACAAAGAACTGTCTTCCTGCAACTCCATCACTGATATATCCTGATTGGTATCTTTCATAAATTCACAGTGCCTGCAATCTTCTTTACCACAACCAGTATAGAAATCATGCGCCATGATACGCTCATTGGTTTCGATAATTTGCTTTTTAACAATGGAGATATCTTCTGGTGTAATAGTAAATTCGACGGCCTCCGGAATCTCTTTAGTTTCCTGATCTGGCTCTACAAAAACATATTTTGCCTTATGTACAGGCTTCAAATATTTTTTACTCTCGTCTGCAAGAATTTTATAAAAAACGGCCTGACGCCAATAATCACCGCCTATTATGGTGGCTTTTACTTTCGCTTTGGGATTGGGTCGGCGTAATTTTTTCTTCGCATAATCTCCATTCCGATCACCTGTTTTATAATCTATAAATTGAATATCGTGGGTGTGTTCTTCTACTTTATCAATAAAGCCTTTAATCTTTACTCCATCCACTACCGCAGATATATGTTCTTCCAGCTTTACATCCTTACACCAGGTATCTATAAATTTATCGTACAAGCCCGTAAGAATTTGTTCGCCATAGCCTTTCTTTAATTGATACCCTTCGGTAGAAAATTTTGCTCGCTGTGCATACATCTGATGCTCTAGCATTTTATGTAGTTCTTGCTTACTCGGAAAGTTTTGACCATTGGCTTGCATTTGTACAAAAAAGTCTTCGAGCGTATCATGAATAACGGAACCAAAAGTCATGCTTTCATTTTTGCCACTTGGTGCCCGTAAAATGGATTTGATATAAAATCCAATTGGACAATCTAAATAACTATTCAGTGCCGACACATTCATTGAAAACTTTTCTAATTGCCGATCTACATATTCTTTTTCAAGCTGAGCTAATTTGACCTCGGTGTTCTCAACATACAAACTAGCAAAGGGAATTAAATCTTCACGACTCATATCATTTTTAATCGTTGCCTCTTCAAACTCTTTTTGATTTTCTCCATACAATTCATTTACAAAGGCAGTTGGGCTTTGTGGTTTCCCTTTTTCGTTTAGTTTATAATAGCTCACGTACACTTGTTTTTTAGCCCGTGTGAGACCTACAAAAAATAAGCGCCGCAGTTCTTCCATATCATTTTCATCCGTTGTGACTTGATTAATATTCGGTGGAATTTTTACGCTATACTGCCCTCCTTTCTTTTTCTTTTCCCACTGACTTTCTATACAGCCTGCCAAAAAAACATGCTCGTACTCTCGACCCTTGGCACCATGGTAGGTATACAACTGCACACTTTTTTCATTCCCAAATACTTTGGTATAGTTCAACTTTACATCATTCTCCTCAAAGGCTTTTACGTTTTCTAAAAACACCTCTAGCGTTACGTCCGGACGCCGCTCACTTTCATCTTTTATTAAATCATAAATGCTGTTGAGCAATTCTAGCTTTTCAAACTTGTCATCACTTTTTAAAATGTAATCTACCAGTTTTAATTTATGGCTTACAATATCCATTAAGCGGTATAAGCTATTATTTGCCTTGGCTTTGATCAAATGCTCCAGGAGCATAACAGCATCTAGAATCTTATTCGCACTTTGATTAAACAAGGTATAACTCTCGCCATCTTTTTCTTCGATTACAAACTGCCGTAAAGATTTGCGATTGACTTTCTTTTTTCCTCTATTAAAATTGTAACAATCTATGTATAGTTTGGATACATCCTGCGCTGCAATCCCGAATAAATCAAAATGTAAAATCTCAAATAATAAGTCATCCTCAGAATAAGGAAACCTATTTTCCAGCTCTAAATATTTTAAAATTGAAAGCACCTGTTTGGTAAATACGTAGTGCAATAGGCTAGTACTCGCCTTGGTATAAAAAGATATCTCAAGTTTATTTAAATACTCACCCAAGGTGGTGCATTCTGCATTTTTTGTAAAGAGCACGGCAATTTCATTATGTGGCACCCCACTATCAATAAGCGCTTTAATTTTATTGGCAATGAAAGCAAATTCATAATGCGGGTTATGATGTTGCAGTATAATGGGTTGACTATTTAGCTTAGTATCTTGAGTTTGAAAAGATTCTAAATCTTTGCTGAGTCCCTTCATTTCATAAATTAGGCGCTGCTTATTATTATGAATCAATTCAGTAGCCTTATCTAAAATGCCCTGATAGGATCGGTAATTTGTTTTTAAACTTACCTCGGTTAATCCATGCTCAATATACTTAGCTCTATACTCAGAAAGGTTAGCCAGATTAGCACCCTGAAAACGATAAATCGCTTGATCGTCATCGCCCACCACAAACACATTGGGGCTAGGATCATAATTGCTCAATAAGTTTACCAATTCTAGCTGCGTGCCATTGGTATCCTGCATTTCATCTACTAGCAAAAACTGAAAACGTTCTTGCAAATCAAATAGTACGCTTTCATCTTTTTTCAATAAATCAATAACCCAAAGTATCATATCGGCAAATTCATAGCGATTGTGCTCTAGCAGTATTTTTTGATATTCATTGTACACCTTGGCGCCTTGAATTGTTTTTTCAAAAGCTTTGACTTTCGGTTTGGCATCAGATTTTAGCTGCCCCTTTGTTTTTCCTCTAGTAGAAATATTGGCCGGATCATTTTTAAATTCTTCTAAATGTCTCTCCGTGCGTTGAATCAACTCATGGCTTGTCCAACCTTCTTGCTTTATTTTTCTGAACAGATTTTTTAAATAACCTATGCTCTTGGTGGGTTTTTTAGGATTATAAAACAGATTTTCCTTGGGCATGCGTTTCACCAAATCCGTCATATACTTTAACTCCTCTAACTCACTGACCAATTCTAGATTATCTTTTTTGAAATGGTGGAGATTATTTTGAATGACCTCGCTACAAAAAGAATGGTAGGTATGCACGTTTATATGCCGCGCAATTTGCGGACCCACTAATTTAAACAAACGGTCTCGCATATTTTTTTGACCTTCATCCGTAAACGTAAGACACAAGATATTTTGCGGTTGCACCTGTGCTTCAGTACGTAAAAGATTAGCAATCCGCATAGACAGTATCTGCGTTTTACCCGTACCGGGACCGGCTAATACTAGCACTGGACCATAGATGGCATCGACCGCTTTTTTTTGCTCTGGGTTTAGTCGTTCATATTCTTTTAGAAACAGGGCGTCTTTATTCATATAGAAGCCTAAAGGTAATTACGTACTGTGTAAGGAGATTATGTATTGGGGAGAATGTTTGTACTCAACGGTAATTGAAATCAAACTATCCAATATCTTCTTAAAAGATTCGCACAAAAAAATCCCCACGACCTGCGTGGGGATTCAATTTTAATATTTTTATGTTTTAAAATTTAGGACAAGCGAAGTTGTACTCTTTTGTTTCATTTGATATGAAACAACCATTATAAATTAATGATATTTCTAATGCTCCTTGACCTTGCGTAGCTTCCGTTAAGCTAGAAAGATTCACGTCATAAGAGAAACCAAGCTTTGCTTTGGTCCACTCAAAACCTATATAAGGAGCAATTGCGTCATTATAACGATACCAAGCACCTAGATAAAATACAGTACTTTTCAAATTGTCTTCGTGATATGGATTCAATACAAATCCAGCAGCACCACCTACTAATACTTCGTAAGCTTTTCCTTGCTGCTGATACGCACCGCTTCCGTACAAAATCATATTGTCATTCATTTCAAATGAACCACCTAGTGTAGCCGTTAGTCTTGAATGTAATTTAAAATCATCGCCTAAGAAGGTTTCCGTAGGACGAGTTATATGATAATAAGAAAGGCCACCATAAATATTAGTATGATCGCTTATGGCACCTGTGTACATAATTCCTGCATTAAAATCAGGATAAGGATCCATAGTTCCTAAATTTTCACCACTTGGCCGAATTACCGTACCCGTAGTTGGCTCAAACATACTTTCGAACGTAAGATTTTGTACATCTAAACTTTTTTGAACCAAGTAGCCTTGTACTCCTAATGATAAAGTTTGCGGTCTATCTGGGTCGTCGCTCAATCTTTTGTGATAAGCTAGTGATAAACCGGCTGTTACATTTTGCAAAGCACCTGAACCTGACTTGTCATACAAACCTAAAATTCCAACTCCCAAAGCATCACCGTTCAATTTATCTTTTAATAAAGACATATCGTAGGAAACAGTTCCTGTTAAATAAGGTGTAGCATTAATCGCTCCCCACTGATCGCGATAATTGGCAGACAAACGCCAATCACAATTTACCAAGCCAGTATTTGCTGGGTTCATGGTAAGCGGCGAAGTGAAATATTGTGTAAAGTGTACATCCTGCCCGATCGCTTGGAAAGAGAGGAAAATACAAAGGGTAAAAATTAATTTTTTCATGTGCATTCTATTTTGGATAATTTCAGAAAAGCGCTGCTCTACATTAGTAACAGACTTTCAGAATTATATATTTAAAGATATTTTGAATTATTGAATTAAAAAAATATTGTTAACATTAATAAGACGTATCTAAAGGAGGATTCGTTGGTACAAGTAGCTATTCTGTAAATCGCTCATCGGTCTCCATCACGTGATTACATTTTTTGCAGGTTCTCAACTCTTCGCTTCCATAAAACTCTCTAAAGCGTGGCTGAAAGTCATTTTCTATATCTTTTAGCTCAAAAAACGTTTCATGCAACTTCTCATTACACTCGTCGCAAAACCACATTAACCCATCCTTAAAACCTTTACCTTGACGAACTCGCTCGATCACCAATCCAATAGAATTTGCTTCTCTGGCCGGATTATGAGGAGTTTTAGCAGGGTG
>CAZTCQ010000117.1:0-5847 GCA_964612525.1 uncultured Chitinophagaceae bacterium
TACCATTGTGGATAATGCTACGGCAAAAAACAGAAAAGCTGTGCTAATAACGATTTTCCAAGATTTCATACTGTTAACAAACATAAGAAATCCTACTTGATTCTGAACGGCAAGCTCCTATTTTTTTAATGGGTTCCACCCCTGAGCTTCTAAGGGCACTTCGTTCTCTGAGTTGGTAATTAAGATACGCTTTTCAGCATCTTTGGTAATATGCCCAATCACAGATATTTCTTCACTCATTGTTATTTTTTCATAATCCGATTGTGGAATGGTAAATAATAACTCATAATCCTCTCCTCCATTCAAAGCCGCGGTTACACTAGCCATTTTTAAATCCATTGCCATTTTTTGAGTGTCTATATGCACCGGAATTTTACTTTCATACACTGTACAACCCACCTTAGATTTCGATGTAATATGAAAAAGCTCGGAACTCAAACCATCACTAATGTCCATCATGGAGGTCGGAACAATTTTTTGCTCATTGAGCCAATTGATAATATCCTTTCTAGCCTCTGGCTTCATAAGTCGTTGCATGATGTATTCATGCCCTTCCAAATCCGGCTGTACCTCAGGGTTTTCCAAATAAATTTTCTTCTCGCGCTCCATTAGAAGTAGCCCCATAAACGCTCCGCCTAAATCTCCACTCACACAAATCAAATCATTTTCTTGTGCACCACTTCTCGTTACGGCACCGCTCTCGTTTACTTCACCAATAGCCGTCACACTGATTATTAAGCCAGATTGGGAGCTCGTAGTGTCACCTCCGATTAGATCCACTCCATATTCTTGACAAGCCAGATGAACGCCATCATATAATTCTTCCAAAGCTTCAACCGAAAAACGATTGCTGAGCGCCATGCTAAACGTAATCTGCGTCGGTTCGGCATTCATGGCATAAATATCGGATAGATTCACCACCACACTTTTATACCCTAAATGTTTTAAGGGCAAATAACTCAAATCAAAATGAACACCTTCTACCAACATATCGGTACTGACCACGGTTTGCTTTCCCAAGCTTTCCAAAATGGCCGCATCATCGCCTATACCCTGAAGAGTTGAGGCATTGTGCGTGTCAAAATTTTTAGTCAGATGATCAATCAGCGCAAACTCGCCTAGTTCGCCAATGTCTGTTCTTTCTTGGTTTTCTGGATTTTCTGCCATGCGGCAAAAGTAAGTTTTGTTTGGAGGATAATTGAGAAACAATTGGAGTATCAGACGATAAATATAAAAAAGTACTCCCGACAAAATACTAACAACCGACTACTTCCTACCTTCGCACACATGAAATCTAATCTGCTACTTTTAGCAATCGCAGCTATTACACTTTTCACCGCTTCTTGCCGAAATAATATTCATGATAAAGAAAATTGGTCTGCTGTTTTTCAAAAACGAGGAATCGATTCTGCTTGTTTTGAAGTGTATGATAATACCCACGACCAAGCTTTTTATTACAACAAAGAACGTTGCAGCCGACGGGTTTCTCCTGCCTCGACTTTTAAAATAGTAAACTCACTTATCGGTTTAGAAACCAATCTAGCTCCTGACATTGAGTGGGTCATCAAATGGGATGGTGTAGAACGATGGAACAAAAACTGGAACCAGGACCTAAGCATGAAGCAAGCTTTTGAGTATAGTGCCGTGCCCTATTACCAAGCGCTAGCGCGAAAAATTGGGCGTGACACTATGCAACATTATTTGGATACGCTTCGCTATGGTAATAAAACGATCGGTGATTCGGTAGATCAGTTTTGGTTGAATGGAAAACTAAAAGTGACGCCTGATGAGCAAGTTGGATTTTTAAAGCGATTGTATTTTGATAAGCACCCACTTTCCAAACGAAGCCAGCGACTAGTGAGAAGCCTGATGCTCAGAGAAAAAAATGATGAGTACAAATTATCATACAAAACAGGTACGCTTCCCACAGCTACGGGCTACAATTGTCAGCTTGTCGGCTATCTCGAAAAAGTAGAGAATCAAACTAGCATAGAAGGCGGCAATGACGAAACGAATTATCGTCCTTACTTTTTCGCTATGAGCTATGACACGAAAAACAAGGAGATTGATTTTGCTGAAAATATAAAGGAACGAGTAGCGATTGTAAAAGAAATTTTTAGAGACTTAGAAGTTATAAAATAAAAAGTATGATAAGCGTTTCCGAAGCCCGAGAACTCATAAAAAATAATTGCCACACCTTTGGCACCGAGCAAGTAAGCCTCTACCAGGCCTTGGGAAGGTTTTCGGCAGAAGACATCGCAGCGCCTTTTGACATGCCAGCCTTTGCTCAAAGTGCGATGGACGGATACGCCCTTCGTCATGAAGACGTAGCCAAAAATATTCCCTTTTATAACGAAGGTGAAATCAAGGCGGGTGACACCTTGTTAAGTGAAGTAGACCCTGAGCATTGTATTCGAATTTTTACGGGTGCTCTTATCCCACCGGGTGTTGATACGGTGGTGATGCAAGAACGGGTGGAAGTATCCGAGAAGAATATCATTGTCACTGATGAGAATTTAAAATTGGGTGCTAACATTCGCCCAAAGGGTTCTCAGAGTAAACAAGGCGATGTAATTCTAAAAAAGGGAGATGCTTTAAATCCAGCGGCTTGTGGCATGCTAGCCAGTTTTGGTATTGATAAAATATCGGTCTTTAAAAAACCTTCTATTGATATTTTAGTAACCGGTGACGAGTTAAAGGGAGCGCAAGAAAATGTGAAGGATGGTCAAATTTATGAAAGCAATTCGTTTGCTTTAAAAGCAGCTCTAAACAAACTACAATTGGATGACATCAGAATTAGAAAAGCAATTGACTTGGAGGCCGACACCAATCAAAAAATAGCGGACGGTCTCAAAGCAGATGTATTAATCATTACTGGTGGGATTTCCGTAGGCAAATATGATTTGGTGCAAGCTGCGCTTGAAAAAAATGGTGTGGAACAGGTTTTTCATAAAGTAAATCAGAAACCAGGCAAGCCACTTTACTTTGGTAAAAAAGGCAACACAATGGTGTTTGGATTGCCCGGAAATCCAGGGTCTGTTATGAACTGCTTTTACATTTATGTTCGTCATGCTTTAGCATGGGCTATGGGCTCTTCACAACTTAGCCAGCCGCTGTTGCAGCTAAAATTACAAGAAGACATCAATAAGAAAAACAATAAAACCTTTTTTATAAAAGGAAAAATCGATAGAGACAAAGTTGAAATTTTAGACGGCCAAGAGTCGTATAAAATGAATGCTTTTGCGGTAGCAGATTGCCTAATTGAAATTCCAGAAGATAAACAACTGATGTATAAAGACGAGTTGGTTGCCGTGCATTTAATTTAATTTGCAATGTCCGAATACTGGTTTTACATCTGCTTACCCCTTGTGGCTTTTTTATACGCCGCAGTGGGTCACGGTGGAGCTAGTGGATATTTAGCCTTACTCAGTCTTTTTTCTTTTGCCGCCCATGATGTAAAAACGATTGCCCTTACCCTAAATTTATTCGTTGCGGGCATTGCTTTTTTTCATTACTCCCGTGCGGGGCATTTTGACAAAAAGTTATTTTTAGTCTTAGCTTGCTCTTCTATGCCTATGGCATTTTTAGGAGGACGTCTTCAGCTAGAAACTAATACTTATTTTCATATCCTTGCTGTATTTTTAGCCTTAGCCGGACTCCGATTACTACTTTTTTCAAAAAATAATGACCATAAAAAAAGCAAAGAATTTTCCATGGGAGTGGCCCTTCTTATCGGTGGCGGTCTAGGATTTGCTTCGGGGGTATTAGGCATTGGCGGCGGGATTCTTCTTTCGCCTTTACTTTTATTTTTGGCTTGGTGCAATGCTAAAACCACTGCAGGTGTAAGTGCTCTTTTTATATTCGTTAATTCTGGAGCGGCTTTGATTGGCATGTATTCGAAAGGCTTAACATACCCATCTCCCATGCCTTACATTATCCTGCTGGTCATTGTCGCGGGTTTTATCGGTGCATATTTTGGTGCGAATCGTTGGTCCAATCAATATATCAAAAGATTATTAGCGGCAGTACTGTTGTTAGCTTCTCTTAAAATTTTTCTGACCTGATGAATTATAACATTTACATTCTAGCCGAAGGGCGCAGTAGCCGAATGGGAACGGATAAAGGTTTGGTAAAAATCAAGGGTAAAGAAATGATCGTGCACTGCATTGATAATTTAAAACCCTTAAATCAAGAAGTTGTAATTGTCAGTTCTAACCCAGATTATAAAAAATTTGGACTGCCGATAATCTCGGACAAGATAAAAAATAACGGCCCCGCGCAAGGAATTATTACGGCATTGGAAAATTCCAACACGGAGAAGAATTTGATGGTAAGTTGTGACATGCCCTTGGTCATTGAGAGCTTGATCCGTTTAGTTGTTGAGAATAGCGCTGCGGTTGACATTTGTTGTTTCAATCAGCAGTATCTATATCCCTTCCCTGGAATTTACTCCAAGAGTATTCTTCCCTCATGGACAACAGAAGTAGACAAGGGAAATAAAAAAGTGCAGCAACTCATCAAGCTATTCAAAACTAAACGCTTGTCAATTGACCATCCTGAATTATTTTTAAACGTAAATACACCCGCTGATGTGAAGAAAGCGGAAGACCTACTTAGATGATAAGCATATTATATTTCGGACAGATTAAATCCATTACCTCTTTAGCCAAAGAGGAGTGGTCCACTGTCTCAAACTTAGAAGAACTAAAAACGGCATTGGTTGAAAAATACCCAAAGCTATCAACGGCTAATTTTGTTTTTTCTGTCAATCAAAAAATCTCAGAAAATGTTGATTTACAGGATAACGATGAGGTGGCCTTGCTACCACCTTTTTCAGGAGGATAACTATGAATCAAGATTTTTTTAACCGATATCAACGCCAAATGCAGCTGCCATCCTTCGGACTAGAAGGGCAGCAGAAATTAGCGGAAGCTAAGGTGCTTGTTGTGGGCATGGGCGGTTTGGGCTGTCCGGCAGCGCAGTATTTAGCTGGGGCGGGTATTGGAAAAATCGGTTTAGTAGATGGCGATAAAGTGGAACTGCACAATATACACAGACAAGTTTTATATAATTCAAACGAGGTCGGTCAGCCCAAAGTAAAAGTTGCGAAAGCAAAACTATCTGGCCTGAATCCTTCGATAGAAATCGAAACCTTCGAAGAATTCATTTCGACAAAAAACGTTTTGGAGATTGCTTCGGACTATGACATTATCTTGGACGGAAGTGACCGTTTTGAAACTCGGTATTTATTAGATTCGTACTGCACCTTAAAAAATAAAGTCTACGTCTACGGTTCTGTTTTTGAATTTGAAGGGCAAGTGGCGTTATTTAATTACAATAAAAATAAAATTTCTTACCATTCTATTTTCCCAAATCCTCCTAAGCAAAGCGATGTGCCTACTTGTAGTGAAAACGGAATACTAGGATTTTTACCTAGTATCATCGGTAGTATGCAAGCCTTAGAACTTGTGAAATATGTGAGTCACTTAAAGGAAAAATCAGATTTCGAATTAATCCACTACAACGGTTTAGCACAAGAAATTTATAAAACCCAAGCCAACCCCAACCCAAAATTTGTTCCACCGAAATCTGACCAAGAGATTCTATCTTTCAATTTTGATGTATTTTGCGGCTAATGGCAAAATCAATTTTTGTGGAAGGGGCAATTTCTGCGGAGTTTATTGGCAATAGCATAGCCAAGCATCAAAGCAAAACGAGCATAGGGGCTCACCAGATATTTCTAGGTCAGGTAAGAGCTGACGAGATAGAAGGCGCATCCGTTACAGCTATCCAGTACACAAGCTACGAAGACATGGCCAATGAAAAAATGCATGAAATTAGAGAAGA
>CAZTCQ010000118.1:0-5797 GCA_964612525.1 uncultured Chitinophagaceae bacterium
TAATTCGGACGAAGAAATTAAGGCTCTTGAAATTTATGATATGAGTAGTAGAATGATAGAAAAAATTGAAGCTCAAAGTATAGTACAGTATGATATTAAGTATTTACCACAAGGAATCTATTTCATAAAACTACACCAAGAAAATGGGGCGAGATCCTTTAAAATTATGAAGGAGTAGGAATTAAGAAATTATTTTCGAACTCATAGTGTCGTTTTTTTATTATCTTTCACAAGTAAAAAACCAAACTATGAAAAAATATTTTTTACTTGGTAGTATTCTTTTAGCAGCATTCACTTTCTTTTCTTTCGCAAAAAAAGGATTTGATCCCTTAGCGATAACAGGCGTCATTGCCGAAGATACATTCTTGGATGTAGCGGAAGTAAGTAACCTCAATTGGCGAGAATATATGAGTTGGAATGCACAGCAATTTGGCAAAGAATCAAAAGAGTATCTCGCCAGTCAACCGGATGTAACGGTTTGGGAAGGCAAAAAATTTGAGCCTGTTAAGGCGCATTACTTGACGAACGTAGCATACAATGATTATCCTGTGGTAGGCATTTCGCACCAGCAAGCTATGGACTATTGTAGTTGGAGGGCGGATAGAATTAATGAAATCATGGGCCGAAGTAAAAAGAAAACCAACGTAACCTACAGCTGTCGATTACCGACTAAAGCAGAATGGGAAAAACTAGTAAGTAGTGAAGTTGGTTTTGATGATATTAAAAGAAGAGACCTAAATAATTTACAATTTGTAAATAATGATGGTACGATAAAAGAAAATGATATTACTTCGCCTGTAAAATCCTTTACTCCGACGCTAAATGTATACTACAACTTAGTAGGTAATGTGGCTGAGATGGTCGCAGAAAAAGGAATTGCGAAAGGAGCAAGTTGGCAACACTTGAATACTGAGTTTTCTATAGAAAAAGATTATAAATATACAGGCCCTACCAAATGGTTAGGATTCCGATGTGTGATAGAACTCAAGTAAGTAAATTTTCTGAAGTCCGTCTAAACCTAATGTTCACCAAAGGTTTTCGAATCACAGTTAGTTTATTGCTTTTTTTACCTGTTGGATTATTGGCCCAAGATGAACCAAAACAAAAGAATGCAAAACAATTTGCAGAGTTGAGCTACGGCCTCAACAGTAAAACTTCTGTGTTAAGTGCAGGCTATTACCGAACTTGGACTTTGAGTAAATCAAAAAAAATTTGGAAAAATATTTATTTGGGAAGTGGGCTTCGGTTAAATGGCTTTGGTGGTAAAAATGTTTATTTCGTTTCTTCTCGACCTCAACTTTACAAAACCAAAGACGAAGATTCTATTCGAGCTCCCGCTCCGGCTATATACTCTATTAATACATTTTTGAACTTGGGTTACAACTTTACATCAAAGTGGCAAGCAGGATTTGATATTGATGTTTTTGGTTTCTCATTTGGACCAAATGGTAGTCCCACCTTCATTTCAAACGGGCAAGAACAAGTCGCTGAGGTCAACCCTACCAAGATAAATGTCCTTGGTGTGAACGCGAATAATTTCGGATCTCTATTGAGCAATATTTATGTTCGGTATCAGTTCACTACTAAATGGGGCGCCCGACTAACCTACCAAAAATCGTATGCTGAAATAACCACCGAAGAAGTATTACAAACTGAACCCGGCATCAATCAGCGCTTTCGCTATGTAGGACGTTTGATAGGTTTAGGAGTGAGTTATCATTTTTAAAATTCTCCTAAGAATAATATAATAAATAAAGAGTCCTGGAATTGGTTCCATCTTCTTTTGAAGATGGAAGTTCCAAAGTTATATATTCGTAGGGTCAGATGCATTGGACCACAACATATTCAACCCAATCAGAAAAAATTACTTTCTATTTACTGTTGATAGTACAGATTATAATCGTCTGGTCCTTAGCTGTTTTTATCACTCAAGATGGTCCTAGTCATTTATACAATGCCAGCCTATTGACGGACTTATTACAAGGCGATTCGCTAGCACACCGTTTTCATGAAATCAATTTAGACACATTTCCTAACTGGTTTTCTACCGTTGTTCTTGGCGTACTACAATTTATCTTTTCTCCTCTCGTTGCAGAGAAAATTTTTGTCAGTATTCTCATAGTGAGCCTAGCCACCTCATTTCGTTTTGCGCTCAAACGAATTCAGCCAACATCAGTTTACCTAAGTAGTTTTATTTTCACGTTTACTTATGGTTATCACTTGTTTTTTGGGTTTTATAATTTTTTATGGGGCTTTGTTTTTTTATTCCTTTTGATTGCTTGGCATCAACACAAATCAGTGACAGATTACCGTAAGTGGCTGTATTCTTTTTTCATTTTACTGCTACTCTACTTTTGCCATCCAGTGCCGTTTGTGTTTGCCATTATTTTTATTCTGGTCCAAAGCAGTACAAAAAATAAAAAACTGTTTTCACACTCTCATCGCAAGCAATTGGCTCAAAGTATTTTGCTAGTAGCGATTCCCGTGTTTTTGTTTATTGTTTTTTTCATGAGTCGACAGGCAAGCGACTCTTCTGTTTGGCAGGATAAATGGGATATTGAACAACTCACCCTGCTCAGAGAACTAAGCATCCTTCAAAGCTTTAGCGGAACAGAATTACAGGCATTGAGCTTAGTCTTTTTTATGATGTTGCTCGTCCTCATTCATGCCATTTACCGTTTCATTCAAAAGCCAAAAAGGATGCAAGGTTTAGGCTTATTACTTATTTTTCTTGCTGCTATTTTTTTATTCTTTAATGGGAATGAAGCTATGGCCGGAGGCTCAAAACTAGAAGGAAGATTAATGATACTGATTTGTTTGCTCACTGTGTTATTCTCGGCTCAGGCATCGCCTATCAGAGGGTTTAAAGAGCTTTGCTTGGTCCTTATGATAGTCATATTTGCTCTCATCGTTCCTGCCCGATATCAAAATCATTCTCGTTGTGCTGAGCGTGCCATCCAGATAGTCAAAGCCACAAAAAATTTACCTCCGGCTCAAGTTTTACTGCCGACCAACTGCTCGAGTTATGGCGAGATCGACGAGCAAACTACCCTATCACCTTTCTTACGAATTTTCAAGCACGTGGGATGTTATGCGGGCTGCAAAACCAACAGCATTGTTCTAGACAACTATGAAGCGAACACAACTTATTTCCCAATCAAATGGAAAGAAAATAAAAACCCATATAAATATCTAAGCGTAGGAAATGAGGGAGGCCTAGAAGAAAATCCGCCCAACATAGACATAGAAAAATACGAACTTGAATCGCAAGAAAAAATTACCAGCTTGTTACAAATTGGAAATTGCAAGCGCTTTGCACAACATCAAAATATGATTTCTTTAGATTCATATCTCGCTGAAAACTTCGAAGTAAAAAAAGAATTTGATTTTGTAAAACTATTTATTCGGAAGGAGTAGCTGCATAAAAAAAGCTGCCTTATGCTAAGGCAGCTTTTAGAATATTTGAATGAAATTTCTTATTTATTATAAGTCATTTCAAATTCTACACGACGATTCTCAGCTTTTCCTGCGTCGGTTGAATTATCCGCAATGGGCATAGTTTCACCTTCACCGTGAGAAGTCAAACGAGTAGCTTTTACTCCATGATCACGAAGTGATTCTAACACGTGAAGTGAACGATCATCAGATAATTTTTTATTTAAATCAGTCCCTCCTGTGTTATCCGTGTGACCAATGATATCCATTTTAGTATCAGGGAATTTGTTCATGATTTTAGCCAAGCGAGTCACACGATCTTCAAATTTTGGCTTCAAGGTGCTAGATCCTACGTCAAACATATCGTTGTTCGGGAAAATAAGTTGAATCTTGTTTCCGTCTAATTTTGTTTTCGCATTAGGAAATTCTGCCTTTAGCATATCAAAGGCATTGTGCATGTATTTCTTTTTTACTCCGCAAGAAGATACAAAAGCGATTAGGAGCAAGCTCATAGCTGCTAATAGTAAATTGTTTTTCATATTTTAAATTTTGCCCAAATGTAATGTGAGGAGACTTGTCTAGCCTTTTTGAGCTTAACTTTAAAGCTTCGTTTACAAATCTTAATAAATTGTAGTCATTCAAATTTGTTTATCCAATCTAGATTTCTTTAAAAATCCTAATACGAAAGCCCATTTACACTGAAAGTACTACCTACACGGACTGACATTATTCAAGCAATTATTTGTGATTTTCGAATAAGGGGTTTTACCTTTGCGCCCTATTAAAAAAGCATTCTCATGCCAGAAATTAAGCCAGAGGAAATATCCTCGATATTACGTGAACAATTAAGCAATTTTAACCCTTCTGCAGACTTAGAAGAAGTAGGTACTGTACTCCAAATTGGTGATGGTATCGCTCGTATTTACGGACTAAATAGCGTTCGTAGTGGTGAGTTGGTAGAATTTGATAATGGTGTACAAGCCATAGCCTTAAACCTTGAGGAAGACAACGTAGGTGTTGTATTGATGGGTGAAAGCAAAGGAATTGCCGAAGGAGATAAAGTAAAACGTACGGGCCGTATCGCTTCTATTAATGTAGGAGAAGGTATGCTAGGGCGTGTAATCAATATGCTCGGTGAGCCTATCGATGGGAAAGGGCCCATTCAAGGTGAAACTTTTGAAATGCCAATTGAGCGTAAGGCACCCGGTGTAATTTATCGTGAGCCTGTGACTGAACCGCTTCAAACTGGTTTGAAAGCAGTTGATGCCATGATTCCTATCGGACGTGGACAGCGTGAGTTGGTAATTGGAGATCGTCAGACAGGTAAATCAGCTATTTGTATTGATACGATTATTAATCAAAAAGAATTTTATGATGCAGGCGAGCCTGTATTTTGTATATATGTTGCGGTTGGTCAAAAAGCTTCTACCATTGCACAGGTAATGAAAACCTTGGAAGAAAATGGTGCTATGGCCTATACAACTATCGTAGCCGCCTCGGCAGCAGATCCTGCTCCACTTCAGTTCTACGCGCCATTTGCGGGTACGGCTATTGGTGAGTACTTCCGTGATACGGGTCGCCCGGCGCTTATCGTATTTGATGATTTGTCTAAACAAGCAGTAGCTTACCGTGAGGTATCGCTTCTTCTTCGTCGTCCGCCAGGTCGTGAGGCCTATCCTGGTGATGTATTCTACTTGCACTCTCGTTTATTAGAGCGTGCCGCAAAAGTGATTTCTAAGGATGAGATTGCTGCGCAAATGAACGATTTACCGGAAAGCTTAAAAGATAAAGTAAAAGGTGGTGGCTCGTTAACAGCCCTTCCAATTATTGAAACACAAGCAGGTGACGTATCGGCTTATATTCCTACCAACGTAATCTCGATTACGGATGGTCAGATATTCTTGGAGACGAACTTATTTAACTCAGGCGTACGTCCAGCGATTAACGTAGGTATCTCAGTATCGCGTGTGGGAGGTTCGGCTCAGATTAAATCAATGAAAAAAGTAGCTGGTACCTTAAAACTAGACCAAGCGCTTTATCGTGAGATGGAGGCCTTCTCTAAGTTTGGTGGAGACTTGGATGATGCTACAAAATCTGTAATTGACAAGGGAGCACGTAACGTGGAAATACTTAAGCAAGGGCAGTTCCAACCATTCTCAGTTGAGAAGCAAGTGGCTATTATCTACTTGGGTACAAATAATTTAGTACGCTCTGTACCGGTAAATAAAATGAAGGAATTTGAAGACCAATTCTTATTAGAAATGGAAAACAAATTACCACACGTTTTAGCAGAATTTAAAAAAGGTAAATTACCAGAAGATGGTATTGGCGAGCTAAAAACATTAGCTGCTAACTTGGTGAA
>CAZTCQ010000119.1:0-5748 GCA_964612525.1 uncultured Chitinophagaceae bacterium
GCAAAGGGTAGTTATTTTGTAAAGGTGATTTCAAATGGACAATTGTATGTAGAGAAGATTATTCTTGAATAAAACGAACTCTAAGATTAAATTGTTTTTTTTCTAAATTAATTGTTTGGAGTACTCATAAAATTATGACACTCCCAAATCTAATTAACGCCGTAGTCAATTTACATTTACAGTATTATGAAATTACTCCCCTCTCAAAAAAGTATTCTCTTATTATCGGTTTCTTTTGTTTTATTGACAGGATTTTTAGTTTTCTCCAATACCAAAATAGATACTGACCGAAATGCTTTCGGTATTGAAAAAGAGTATTACAATTCTTTAAAACCAAATCAACAATATGAACTAAGTAAAAACTATGGCTCTAGTGATAATGCTAGCGATTTGTTTCAACTAGTTGCCAATCGAGTGACCCGTGACTTACGCAAGAAAACAAGAAATGCAAATACGCCTTGGGAGTCTGAAGGTCCATACAATGTAGGTGGGCGTATCAATGACATTGAGATTGACCCAAACAATACCAATATCCTTTACTTAGCCACACCCGCGGCTGGAATTTTTAAGTCGACCGACGGAGGTATTAGCTGGACTCAACAATTTGATAAAGAAAGCAATATTAACCTGAGTTGTGTGGTTGTAGATCCAAACAACTCGAGTACAGTATACGTGGGGACCGGAGACCAAGCATTTGCTACAGGATCCAAAGTAGGAAATGGTATTTACAAAAGCACTGATGGAGGCAATACTTGGAGCAATATAGGATTACCAAATTCTGGCTGTATTTCTCGCATCGTAATCAACCCGACAAATTCCAATGAGATTTATGCGGCAGCTATGGGAAGTAACCTCGTGGCAAACACATCAAGAGGATTGTATAAATCAACAGATGGTGGTGTAACCTGGGCCAAGGTTCTCAATATTAGTCCCATCGCAGGGGTACACGATGTTATAATGGACAAAGACAATTCGAACACTATTTTTGCAACCGCCATGGCGGCCAACCATGCTCCTAATTCCCAAACTGGAATTTATAAATCAACTGATGCTGGTGCCAATTGGTCAAAACTAACGAATGGTTTACCGACTGGAGCAATTGTGAAAATGACACTAGCGCAGGCCCACAATAATGGTCAAATTTTATATGCCGCTTCTTGTGATGCTACTAATTCTTTTGGCGGACTATTTAAATCTACAGATGGAGGTGCTTCTTGGACCACTCAATATTCGGGCTCTGTTATTGATTACCGAGGGTTTGGTTGGTATTTCGGAGAGCTGCGTGTGAACCCAACAAATGACAACCTAGTTTACAATATGAATGTAAATTTAAACTCCTCAAGCAATGGTGGACAAAACTGGGGATTTGCCGCGCCTGATGTTATTTCCTCAGGTCCTACACCGGGCGATGTGCATGCAGATATGCACGATTTAGTTTTTATCGGTAATAGCGGAACCACAGCTTTGCTAGCAACCGATGGAGGAATTTATAAAACAACCGTCGGTGGCTCTAGTTCAAATGGAGCTTGGACCAACTTGACTAATATGCCGATTACACAATATTATGAAACAAACTATAACCCAAACGACATTGGTATTTATTATGCCGGAGCTCAGGATAATGGTACCTCTCTGGGGTCAAAAGCCAATGGGTTGACAAATTGGGGTTTAATCCCTTTGGGCGATGGATTTAGACCAGACTTTGACCCATCAAATCCGAATGCGATCTATGTCGAATCTCAGTTTGGAAACATTGTTTATATTGATTTTAATAATCAGTCAAATACTCAGTTCCTTACTCAATACATGCAATATCGAAGAAATTGGAACACTCCCTATATTACCTCTAAGGCCAATGCGAATACAATGTTTTTAGGCGCCGATCGAATGGTTGAAAATAATGCCGTCCCTTATAGTACTTTTTGGACGGACATTAGTCCAGTACTAACAGCAAGTCCATTTACGATCAGTACGATCAATCAGTCATCTTTCAATACGGAAGTACTTTATGCCGGCACAAACGATGCCAAACTATTTGTTAGAAAAACAAAAACTTCTCCTTGGACCTCAATCAATTCGGGCTTGCCCAACTTCGCTGTATCCAGTGTGATTGCCTCACCGAACAATGTTTCAAATGTATTTGTGAGTCATACGGGTTACACTAGCAATAACAAAAAAGGTCACATTCATTTCAGTACTGACTATGGTACTACTTGGACCTCCCTTCATAATAATACCCTACCTGATTTCGCTATTAATGATGTTTGGGTTCGAGCCGATGGAACGGACAGCAGCATTGTAGTGGCTACCGAAGGCGGTGTGTATGCCACTCAAAATCGTGGCCAGTTTTGGAGCAGAGTCGGAAACAATATGCCCATCATTAACGTGACTGATTTAGATTATAGCGTTGGTAACAACAAGCTAGTGGCAGCAACATTCAGCATGGGAATTTTTACTATTGATTTGGATTCTGTTTTCTCAAAAACAAATGTTGCCACCCATCTTAAAAATAACATCAGTGAAAATCAAATAGCCGTCTATCCGAACCCCGTTACCAACAAGCTCAATTTAGATTTATCAAAATTAGAAAATAGAGACTTTTCGTTCATTATGTTTAATTCAAAAGGACAAATCGTTCTTTCCAATGAAATTTCTTCAAGTAAAAAATCCATTGATGTAAGCAAATTGGCTAGTGGTATATATTTCATGAGTCTGACTGACCAGTCAAAACCTCAAAATAAAATTTACAGAAAAATAGTCAAACAGTAGTTACACTGGTTACTGAGTAACGAGTACGATCTAAGAATTCTGTATATTTTTGTGACATGAATAAACTCTATTTCTGCTTCTCTTTTCTTTTATTCCTAAACTCTTGTGCGGAGCAGAATAAAAAAACAGCTGGTAGTACTTCCGAATCAAAACCGCTTATTGCCATGGTGTTACACGATGATCAATATGGATTCATAAATACCCAAGGAGAATATGTCATCGAACCACAATACGCGCTAGCTCGAAGTTTTTCTGATGGCGTTGCTTGTGTCAATATTGGAGGCCAGCGAAACAATGGAATTATAAATGGAGTCTTGGGTGGAAAATACCAATTTATCAATACAAAAAATGAAGTCCAGTTTGATGGTTTCACATCAGTCAGTCCTATGTCTTTTTTTAATAAAGTCGCTGTGATTACTAATGATGATATGACAAAATCCTTATTAACTAGTCAAGGTAAAATAGTGGCCAAGGACTTCTCAGTCATAGATAATTGTAAAGAGGGCTTACTACCTGCCATGAATAAAAAAGAAAAAAAACTTGGGTATATAAATAAAAAAGGAGAATGGGCACTCGCGCTCCCTTACGAAAACTTTATTGGGCCGTTTAGTGAGGGACTCAGTGCATTTACAGAATCAAAATCCAAGCTGAATGGTTATCTGAATAAAAAAGGATTAATGGCTATCCCGGCAAAATACAAATCAGCCGCTGATTTTTCTAATGGACTAGCACGGGTAATAGAAAAAGAAAACTATTTTTTCATAGATAAAAAAGGAAAGCAAGCCTTCAAGCAAGAGTTTGAGAATGCAGGCGACTTTAAGAATGGATTATGTCCTGTACAAAAAAAAGGACAATGGGGCTTTATTGATAAAACAGGTAAATTAGTTATCGACTACCAAGCTGTAAAGGGTGTAAGAGAATATAATGATGACCGCATCGCCTTTAAAAATGACGAAGGCGTGGGTTATATGGACGGTACAGGTAAAGTAGTTATCAAGCCACAATTTGATAATGGACTTAGTTTTAAAAATGGTTATGCCATCATTGAACAAAATGGCAAAATAGGGTTCATTGACCTGGACGGAAATATTATTATCAAACCTCAGTATACACGGGCAGGTAATTTTGTAGACCCGAACAAATCCAATAAAATAATAAAAGTGAACTAAAAAAGAAAGACTTCCCAAACGGAAGCCTTTTAAATTTTATAAGAGTTGAGAATTATTTTTTCTCCGCACCTTCAATAAGTACGACTGCTTTATTATTATTCATTTCTAGAAACCCTCCTTTTATTGAATAACTTTCACTTGAATTTTTATCAGTCAATATCTTCATTTCACCTTCTCCCAGAGCAGCTACCATTGGAGCATGTCTATCAAGAATTTCAAAGTAACCTGTTACGCCTGGAAGATAAATTCCATAAACGTCACCTTCGTAAATTTTCTTTTCAGGAGTTAATATATCTAGTTGCATATTTTTTGACTTTAGATGTTAGACTTTAGATGTTAGACTTTTTTGAAAGCCTCTTATCATCTTTTGTATTTCGTTTAAGTTAGTTTGTATTTCTTTTATATCACTGGCTAAATTAAGCCTTTTTGAGAGTAATAGTTGAGTTTCCAATTCAAATGCTGAACCGAGTGCAACAGAAAGAAAATATTTAAAAGAGTCATTGGTTCCTCTTCCACTTCCTTCTGCGATGTTTGAGGATATAGATACAGCACATTTTTGCATTTGCACAATTAAACCATATTTTTCTGTATTCGGAAATTTAGACGTTAGTTTATAAATATGTTCCGTTAGGTCCATTGACTTTTGCCAAATTTTCAATTCTTTAAAGTTATGTACTGCCATATCCGAAAATTTATTGAATCAGCCTAGCGTCTAAGGTCTAATATCTAATTTCTAAAAGCAAAAGCCAACAGCTTACGCCTCAGCCATCATTTTCTTACCTTTTGCAATGGCATCGTCAATCGTACCAACTAAGTTAAAGGCAGCCTCAGGATACTCATCTACTTCACCATCCATAATCATATTAAAACCTTTGATTGTTTCTTCAATAGGAACTAATACACCCGCCAATCCTGTAAAGATTTCTGCTACGTGGAATGGTTGTGATAAGAAACGTTGTACACGACGTGCACGGCTTACTGTTAATTTATCTTCATCACTTAACTCATCCATACCTAAAATCGCAATGATATCTTGTAACTCTTTATAGCGTTGTAATGTTTGTTTCACACGCTCAGCACAATCGTAGTGCGCATCACCTAAAATCTCAGCAGATAATAATCTTGAAGTAGAATCCAACGGATCCACGGCAGGATAAATACCCAAATCGGCAATCTTACGAGAAAGTACCGTGGTTGCATCTAAGTGAGCAAATGTTGTTGCCGGTGCCGGATCTGTTAAATCATCCGCTGGTACATATACCGCTTGTACAGAAGTAATCGAACCATTTTTAGTAGAAGTAATACGCTCTTGCATCAGTCCCATCTCTGTAGCCAATGTTGGTTGGTAACCTACCGCAGAAGGCATACGTCCAAGAAGTGCAGATACCTCAGAACCCGCTTGTGTAAAGCGGAAAATATTATCTACAAAGAAAAGGATATCCTTTCCTTGTCCTTCGCCATCTCCATCGCGGAAATACTCAGCCACTGTCAAACCACTTAAGGCTACACGCGCACGTGCTCCCGGTGGCTCATTCATTTGACCAAATACGAAGGTTGCTTTACTATCTTCTAGACCTTTAATATCCACGGCATCTAAATCCCAATTACCTTCTTCCAAACCATGCTTAAACTTATCACCGTAATTCATAATTCCAGCCTCAATCATCTCACGGAGTAAATCATTACCCTCACGAGTACGCTCTCCTACTCCAGCAAATACTGAAAGACCACCATGACCTTTCGCAATATTATTAATCAACTCTTGAATCAATACGGTTTTACCTACACCAGCACCACCAAATAATCCAAT
>CAZTCQ010000120.1:0-5723 GCA_964612525.1 uncultured Chitinophagaceae bacterium
AAAACACTATATACAGATGTGTATACCTTTACCATAATGAGTTTCCTCACAGCCGAATGGCGCAAACTAATTATGGCGAATTACGAGATTGACCCGTCTATTTTAAAGCCTTATTTACCAGCTTTTACGGAGCTTGATTTTTTTGAAGGCAAAACCTATGTGAGCTTGGTTGGTTTTTTATTTAAAAATGTCAAACTCTTGGGCGTAGCGATCCCGTTTCACAGAACCTTTGAAGAGGTGAACCTCCGTTTTTACGTACGTCATTTTGACGGTAAAGAATGGAAAAGAGGAACGGTTTTTATAAGTGAAATTGTACCTAAACCTGCTATTGCTTTTGTAGCCAATACACTTTACAAAGAACATTACAGCACGAAACGAATGCGTTTTGAATGGGCGTTTACCGAAGGGTCAATGGATATAAATTATGAGTGGCGCCACAAAAAATATTGGAACAGAGTAGCCGTAACTGCCGAGGACAAATTGACTTCTATTCCGAGGGGTTCTTTTGAAGAATTTATCACGGAGCATTATTGGGGTTACAATAGAATTTCTGAAAAACGAACTACAGAATACGAAGTGCGCCATCCTAGGTGGGGTCAATACCCCATTCAAAGTTTCGAAATAGACGCTGACTTTGAGGCTTTATATGGTAAGGAGTTTGCTTTTTTGCGCAATGCGAAACCCAACAACGTACTACTTGCCGAAGGCTCGGCCATTAGCATAGAGGGTAAACGAACTATTCAAGAATAAAATGCATGGGAGAAGTAACCTTTCATAACAGTATACGTCCAACCAACACTTTTTAGTTTTCTCCCCTTAAACTGTACCTTAATTTTACTCCTGAATTATGAAAAAAATATTCCTTCTTCTATTGGCTACTGCGCTGTGCAGTTTCGCGCAGGCTCAAAAAAAATATACTATTAGTGGTCATGTAGTGGATGCCAAAAATGGTGAAGAAATTATTGGTGCCACTGTGGTAATTAAAGACAATAAGAAAGTTGGCACCCGAACCAACTCGTATGGTTTCTACTCCTTAACCCTATCAGAAGGCGCTTACACTTTATTGATTCGTTCTGTTGGTTTTGAGACCCAAGAACTCCCCATTTCCTTAACCAAGAATACAACGGAAGAAATAAAACTTTCAGCTAAGCAAAGTCAATTAAAGAAAGTTGTTATCAAAACCAGAAAAGATAACGATCAAATTATTAATACTGAAATTGGGGTAGCCAAGTTGGACATGAAAATGGTAAATAAAATTCCGGTTCTTTTTGGAGAACGGGATATCCTAAAAACGATTCAACTGTTACCAGGAGTAAAATCAGCAGGAGAAGGAAATTCTGGATTTTACGTGCGAGGTGGATCCGCCGATCAAAATTTAGTACTGCTCGATGAGGCGCCGGTTTACAATGCTTCACACTTATTAGGATTTTTCTCCGTGTTTAATTCTGATGCTATTAAGGACGTAAAACTTTATAAAGGAACGGCTCCCTCACCTTATGGCGGAAGACTTTCATCGGTGCTCGATGTAAAAATGAAAGACGGCAATAATCAAAATTATAGTGTGAGTGGTGGGATTGGTTTGATAGCGTCTCGACTCAATATCGAAGGACCGATTGTAAAAGATAAAGGCTCCTTCTTGGTTTCGGCTAGACGAACCTACGCTGATGCATTCACTGTTTTTTCTAAAGACACGAATGTGCAAAAAGCAAAACTTTATTTCTACGATTTTAATGCGAAGGCCAACTATAAAATCAATGACAACAATAGAATTTACTTATCGGGTTACTTTGGTAAAGATGTTTTAGGCTTTGGAGATCAATTTGGATTTGATTGGGGCAATGCCACAGCCACTCTTCGTTGGAATCATATTTATAATCAAAAACTATTTTCAAATACTTCCTTAATTTTCTCAAACTTTAATTACAACATTGACGTAAATCTAGGTAGTGCTGAATTTAATATCAACTCTAGAATTCGAGATTGGAATTTGAAACAAGACTATCAATACTTTGCCACTAAAAAAAGCGAATTCAAGTTTGGGGTAAATTCTATTTATCATAATATTATACCCGGCGCATTATCTATTCGCGATGACAGTTTAGATTTTAATTTAGAGCTTTCTACAAAATATGGCTGGGAAAATGCGATCTATGCTTCTCACAAATATAAATTCAATGGTGCTTTTAATATTGAGTATGGCTTGCGCCTTAGCTCATGGAGCAATGTTGGTGCTGGTACATTTTATTCCTACGACGCGGAAGGCAACCAAGAAGACTCTACAGTTTTAAAAAGAGGTGAAATTGGAAAAACCTATGTTAATCTTGAACCACGACTAGTCGCCAATTATACGATTGATGAAAAAAGCTCTCTCAAGGCATCTTATACCCGAAATACGCAGAACCTGCATCTCCTTTCGAATTCAAACGCGGGCAACCCTACCGATGTGTGGATTGGAAGTAGCAACAATGTAAAACCAGAAATCGCAGACCAAGTCGCGTTAGGATACTTTAGAAATTTTGACAACAATAATTATGAAGTGTCTGGTGAAGTTTATTACAAACACATGCAGAATCAAATAGACTATAAGCCAGGCGCAGAATTGCTGCTGAATGAAAACGTGGAGTCACAACTGTTATATGGTTTTGGCCGCGCCTATGGTCTAGAATTATTTGCTAAGAAAAAATATGGACGATTGAATGGTTGGGTGGGCTATACTCTATCTAAAACTGAACGAAAAATTGAAGGAATAAATAATGGAGAATTCTACAATGCGAAACAAGACAGAACTCATGAAATTTCTGTTGTTGGTATTTATGAAATCTCTAAAAAGCTAACGCTCTCTAGCACATGGATTTATTATACCGGAAATGCCATCACTTATCCCAGAGGAAAATATACTATAGATAATCAAACCTACTTTTTGTATTCTGAGCGAAACGCAGACAGAATGCCGGACTACCACAGATTAGACTTAGGCCTTACTTGGACTCGAAAGAAAACAGACAGAAAAGAATCGTCTTGGAATTTTTCGATCTACAACGCTTACAATAGAGCCAACGCATATTCAATTGATTTTAGAGACAGTCCAACAAATTTCAGACAAACAGAGGCCGTTCAAACTACCCTATTTAAAATCATTCCTTCCATTTCCTATAATTTCAAATTTTAATTTCAATGAAAAATTTAAACCTATTTCTTTTAGCAGCTCTTACTATTTTCTCTTTTGCATCATGCGAAAAAGTAATTGAACTAGATCTTAAAAACACCGAACCACGATTAGTAGTTTCAGGTAGCGTATCGGATCAAACAGGTCCTTATGCATTTAATATCACCGAAACTATAGACTATAATCAGCCTAACGATTTTCCGCTAATTAGTGGTGCTACAATAACCTTATCAGACAATAATGGAACTAGCGAAACACTAACTGAACAATCTCCGGGTTTATACTGGGCAAATACAATAACAGGTGTTGCTGGAAGAACTTATAGTATGAAAATTAATTACGAGAATAAAGAATACAACTCCACTATTACTATGGCTCAGCCTATCAGTATTGACTCGGTGAATATAGAAGCATTTACCACATTTAGCGGAGAGGAATTACCATTGCTTACTACCTATTTTCAAGACCCGCCCAATGAGAAAAACTACTACTACCTTAACTATCAAATTAATGGCGAGGATAGTGGAGACTTTAGTTTTTTATCTGATGATTTGCGAGACGGAGAAGAAATTGTGGTGGGTACTATTTCAGATGACTATGAAGGAGTAGATATCGGAGATACCATTACTGTACAGTTACAATCTATAGATGTCAGCATGTATGAATATTACCGAACACTAGAAGCTCTAGATGACGGAGGCGGAAGCGGACTTGGCTCAAGCACTCCTGATAATCCTGTTTCCAATATCACCGGTGGAGCGCTAGGTTACTTTAAGGTGTATTCGCAAACGGAGAAGGATTACATTATTCAGTAATTAAGCATAAGCGTACTCGCTTAAATATTCAAACTGTTCAGTCAGTTTACCACTCTCACAAATCGTTGCGTTTTGTAAAATCGTAGATCGATCGGCTTTTAAGATTTCAGGTATTATTGTTTTGCCTAAGACATTTCCAAAATGTTCGCTGGCATTTTTAGGCAACTCACTTGGCAGATTATCAACCGTCATAATATCAATGACATCATTTGAATTTTGATAGCCTGCTACTTTTTGGAATGTTTTTTTATCTACTCCATATACCGGATCATCTATCGGTGTTGCTCCCATATTAATAGGAACGGAACCAAACTTATCGCAGGTCACATCTGCTATTACATTCATTCTAAAATTAGGATGTTGAATGTCTTCTTTCGCAAAATAAGCAGGAATATTTTCATCCCAATAAATTCCGTTCATTAGGATATCTGCACTGTGCGTAAACTCTCTGAACGGACAACAATAGTCTTTTGCATTTGTAAAGAAATCATCTTTCTCAAACGAACTATCATCCATGCGGCTGTATAAATCTTCGATATCTAAATGAACGTAAACCGGCTTTTCAAAATCGTTTTGCACAAAAGCATCTTTGTCCACTTTTTCAAAACCACAAACCTCCATTATTTCTAATAAGCCAGAAGCTACTCTGCCACCACCTGTAACCACTATTTTCATGGGTGGCCATTTTATATTTTTGTAGGTCGTTTTTAATTCCTCAAAATCTTCTACGCTATGCGCGGCCGACAATTCAAACTTGCCATACTTTTTACCGTAAGTGAGCAAGCCGTTGTGCGCTCCTACTATTCCAGCCCATTTCCCGAAACCAACAATACGCTGTCCGTCTTCATAGGTCAAGCATTCATAATCAATCATTCGAATATTTTTTTCAATCAAAGCGTGCAT
This sequence comes from uncultured Chitinophagaceae bacterium, assembly GCA_964612525.1. Lineage (GTDB taxonomy): Bacteria > Bacteroidota > Bacteroidia > Chitinophagales > Chitinophagaceae > JAGNRR01. The sequence continues at coordinate 4,885 of CAZTCQ010000120.1, forward strand.
CAACTTTTGGTTGTAGGGCTGTGCTTTTTTAGTATGCGAAAAAAAGAAATACGGTTTATTTGAAATCAAGTCTTGCGTGCGCACTTCTTTTACCCCAAACAAGTAGTGGCAATCGGACAAGTCTTCTTGCACTGCAATCCCCTGAACTTCATATTGCTCAATCGAGTACGTTCTTATTTTAGAGGGTTGCACTACAAACTTTATCTCAGGATGTCGCTCTTGTATTTCTTTACACTGCTTAGGCGTAAAGGGTACTCGATAATCTTCTGGTATTTTTTCTTCTCTAAGGATGCCTATCTTAATCATTGCCGTAATTTCGCGTAAATATATGGAATACTTTGAATTGTTTGACCTACCCGTTTCATTAGTCGTTGACCAAAAAGCAGTTACTAAAAAATACTATGAACTTAGTAAAAAGTATCATCCGGATAACTTTAGTTTAGACGATAACGCAAAACAAGAGGAAGCATTAGAAATGAGTTCTAAAATCAACCGGGCAAAAAAAATACTTAGCAAGCCCCATAAAAGGCTTGAGTACATCTTAAAAGAGAAAGGCGTTATAGTAGCGGAGGAAAAACACCAACTGCCCGCCGTGTTTCTTGGCGAAATGATGGAGACAAACGAAGCGCTTATGGAGTTAGAGTTTGACCCAAACCCTGAGATCAAAGAGAAGATTAAAACTGATGTTGCTGAGCAAACAGAAAAATTGTTTGAAGGTATAAAACCTTTTTTTGAAGACGAGACTCTTAAAATATCAGAAGAAAACAGCGGCTTGCTCAAAGAGTATTATTACAAGAAAAAATACTTGGCTCGGATTGAAGAAAAATTGTAAGTTTGCA
>CAZTCQ010000121.1:0-5471 GCA_964612525.1 uncultured Chitinophagaceae bacterium
TTTAGGTTTTTAAGCTGAACTGTATTTTTCTTTTGCTCGTCTTCGCCATAGAGTAGTACGAAATTGAAGTTTTTTCTATTGGCGTATTTAAATTGTTTGTCAATTTTTTTTGCATCAGGGAACACAGTGCAGCTGATAGAAGCCTCACGAAGTTGTGAAGAAATTTCTAAAAGGTCTGCGGTATTATCATCGCCAAAATTGATTACCAAAACGGTTTTATGTTGTGCTGTGTTTTCAGGGAAACCCTTGCTTTCTTCTAGCACATCATAGATGCGATCCACTCCAAACGATATGCCCACACCGGGTACACTTTGTTTTAGTCCGAAGAGAGCGGTCAGGTCATCATAACGACCGCCACCACCGATGCTGCCTATTTTTACTTCAGTTGGTTTTACTTCGAAAATGCTTCCAGTATAGTAATCCAAACCACGGGCTAAGGTGAAATCAATTTGTAGGAACGGACAGGAGTTTAACACTGTTTTTAGTTCTTGAATTCCTTCGGCGCCTTGTTCATTTTTGCCGAGTAGATTTGTGACTCTATTTATTTTTTCCTCATTGCTTGTAAGCGCTTGCGTGTCGAGATATTCCTTCACTATTTCAATGGCCTGATCAGAAAATTCTTTTTTACGTAATTCATCCAATACTTTTTCTAAACCAATTTTATCTAGTTTATCAATCGCAATCGCGAGGTCCGTCATGGAGTTAGTTGGGCCGCATAATTCGGATAGGGCAGTGAGTACTTTACGGTTGTTGATGCAGATTTCTACGGGGATAGACAGTTTTTCAAAAACTGTTTTATAAATAGCCGAAAGCTCGATTTCATTCAAAAGTGATCCACTACCCACAATGTCAGCATCACACTGAGTAAATTCACGGTAGCGACCTTTTTGAGGTTTGTCAGCGCGCCACACATTTTGAATTTGAAAGCGTTTAAACGGCATGGGTAATGTGCCGTAATTCATAGCTATGTATCGTGCAAAGGGAATCGTCAAATCATATTTTAAGGCACGCTCGGTTATTTCATTGTCGTTTTTTCCAGCCAGTACATTTTCAAAATGACTGCTCACCTTGGCTTTGTCTTTTCGGTGAAGACCGTTATTTAAAATTTTAAAAATGAGCTTATCTCCCTCGTCACCATATTTGCCCATAAGGGTATCCAAGCGTTCGAAGGCTGGGGTCTCCAAAGGCTCAAAACCATGAAGCACAAACTGTTGGCGAATTATTTCAAGTATGTAATTCCGTTTGGAAAGTGTGCTCGCATCAAAATCACGAGTGCCTTGTGGAAGTGCTGGTTTCATTGGGATAAAATGTTATAAACCACAAAAGTAATTCATAGATGTTTGCCCTATCTTTACTCACTAATATTTATTGTTATGAAGAAGATGCTGTTCACAGCTACAATTCTGCTCTTGGCTTCGGTTGCCTTTGCTCAGAAGGGTGCAGTCAAGGGGTTTGTTTATGAAAAAGGTTCGGGTGAACCTTTGCCATTTGCTACCGTAGCCATCGAAGGCACAACTGTAGGCAATAAATCAAATAATGTAGGCTTTTTTAATATTCCTAAAGTTCCGGTCGGAGAAGTGACTCTACGAGTAAGCTCGGTAGGTTACGAAACGGGTACGACAACAGCTGTTATTAAAGATGACTATACGACGAATGTCAAAATATTTTTGAAGAAGCGTCCCCGTACTTTTAAGAAAGTAGTGATTACCACCAAAAAGGTTGAACGCAAATTTGAGACTCGCGTGGGTGTAACTAAGATTACTCCCAAGGAATTGAAAATGCTACCCAGTATTGGTGGTGAACCTGACATCGCTCAGTATTTGAGTGTTATGCCTGGTGTAGTTTCTACGGGTGATCAAGGTGGACAGCTATACATACGAGGAGGTTCACCAATTCAGAATAAAATTCTTTTGGACGGTATGACTATCTACAATCCGTTTCACTCTATTGGTTTGTACTCCGTTTTTGAAACCGAGGCCATTCGAAATGCAGAGGTTATGAGTGGAGGTTTTGGGGTGGAATATGGTGATAGAACCTCGGCTATTGTGAATGTAACGACCAAGGATGGCAATAAAAATAAAATTAAAGGGAAGATTGGAGTGAATCCAATTTTGGCGAAAGCCTTTATTGAAGGCCCATTGAGTAAGCCAAAAGAAGAAGGTGGCGGATCGGCTACTTTTTTGGCTTCATTGAAGCATTCTTATCTGGCTTCTTCTTCCACCGCACTTTATGGCGGTCTGGGTGAGCCTTATGAGTCAAAGCTTCCCTACACTTTTACGGATATGTACGGAAAAATTAATTTGAATTCTGCGGCTGGAAGTAAGTTTAGTTTTTTTGGATTCAATTTTGACGATAAAGTTCGTTTTGCCGCCTCTGATTTAAATTGGAAAAACTGGGGTTTGGGTAGCAATTTTATTATTTCACCGAATGGTTCTAGTTCCTTAATATCCGGCGGGGTGTATTTTAGTGACTATAATATAAATTTGGAGGAGGCCGATGGCCTACCTCGGAGTAGTTCAATTAATGGTTTTGATGCCAATCTTTCTGTTACATCCTATTTCCAAAATCACAATGAGTTGAAGTACGGAGTTGAGTTCAACGGTTTTAGTACGGTCTATAATTATTTTAATTTCTTAGGCATTCCACTAGACCAAAGTCAGTACACTACCCAATTAGGTGTCTATGTCAAGGGAAAGAAAAACTTTGGCGATAAGCTGATTATTGAGCCCGGGCTTCGTTTGCAATATTATGCTAGTATCCCTGCGACTCGCTTAGAGCCAAGGGTTGCTTTCAAATATAACCTGACGGATCATGTAAGATTGAAAGGATCTTCAGGGCTGTATTCTCAAAATTTAATTTCGTCAAAATCTGACAGAGATATTGTGAACTTCTTTTCAGGCTTTTTAACCGCACCTTCTTTTGAGGTAGAGGATAGGCAGGGTAAGAATGTTAGAAACAATGTTCAAAAAGCTTATCACGTAATCGGTGGTATCGAGGTGGATCAAGGCGATTTTGAATTCACCTTGGAACCTTGGTTTAAGAATTTTACACAACTAATATCCATCAATCGATATAAACTAGAACCCGGTGATTCTGACTTCATTATTGAAACAGGAAAGGCTTATGGTTTAGACTTTACCGCGAAATATGTCAAAGACCGTATCTATCTGTGGGGCGTATATTCATATGGTTATGTGGATCGTTTTGACGGTGAGCAGGTATACCCAACGCCTTTTGATAGAAGACATAATGTGAATGTTCTTTTATCTTATACGGCAGGAAAAAAATATGATTGGGCTTTATCTGCTCGTTTTAATTACGGTTCGGCTTTCCCATTTACTCAAACGCAATCGTTTTTTGAACAAGTAGATTTTAGCGGTGGCCTCAGCACTGACTACCTCACTCAAAACGGTAATGTAGGTATTTTATACGCAGACGATATCAATGGTGGACGATTGTCATCCTACCATAGATTAGACCTCTCGGCGACTAAAAAATTCTTGTTTAAGAATAAAACGACCTTAGAACTGAATCTTAGTTTGACCAATGCCTATGACCGAAGAAACATTTTTTACATTGACAGAATTAGAAATACTAGAGAATATCAGCTGCCCTTATTTCCAAGTGCAGGTGTGAACTGGTCTTTTTAATATTGGACAATAGAACTTTTACTAATGACTATACAACACACCCTAAAGCGCTTTTTACTTTTATTTTTTATCCTTTTTTCTTTTCAAGCACAAGCTCAGTTTACTCTGAAATTTACCGAAGGGCATCGATTACTCAAGCAATCCATTGAACATTACGAGTATGGGCATTACCAAAAGTCTCATGACTTGGTACAGCAATACTTGGATAAATCTTTTACTAAGTCAGAGCGAGAACCTATTGGTTCGCAAGATGCTTTGTATCAAGCGACTGCTGAATTTTACAAGCGACTGACGGAAGTGAGTTTGCAAAAAGATGGTGGGATGGCCAACTTAGGATTATTTCTTGCGGAGACGCCTTATGCTGCCATTCAGCAGTACGGATATTTTAAAATGGCTAAATTTTTATTCGCGCAACAAAATTTTATTCAAGCGATACCTTTCTACGAAAAATCAAGTATCAATTATCTGAGCAATGATGAAATCACTCAGCGCAATTTTGAACTGGCGTATTGCTATTTGCTCAACAATCAATTAGACAAAGTCAATCCTTTATTTGCTTCCATCAAGGACGTGGAGGGAGATTACTTTAGTCCAGGAAATTATTATCATGGCGTATTGTCTTATTACAAGGGCGAGTATGTCGATGCGCTGAAAAGTTTTGAGGCGGTAAAAAATCAGCAGCAGTATAAAGACATTGTTCCTTTCTATATAGCGGAGCTGAATTATTTTACGGGTAATAAAGATAAGGCGTTGGAAAAAGCCATCTCGTACACCAACCAAAAAGATGCACCCTATTATGCCGCGATGAGCCAATTGGCTGGGCAGATTTATTATGAGCGCAAAGAGTTTTCGAAGGCTGAAATGTATTTAGCACAATTCGCAAATGAAAATAAAAATGTGCGCAATGATGATTTTTTTAGACTGGGTTTTTTACAGTATCAAAAAGGAGAGTTAGAAAAGGCCATTGAGTATTTTAAAAAAGTAAAAAATAATGGTTCCGAGCTGTACGCACAATCATTGTACTACCTAGGCTTGAGTTATTTAAAAAACGGAGATAAGAAAAATGCTCTTGTGGTATTTAAGCAAGCTTTAAAGACTAAAAAATTAGGGAAGCTAAAGGAAGATGTAAAGTTCAACACAGCCAAACTAGGTTATGACATCTCTGAGGGCGAAGAAACTGAAAAGTTACTAGACGCATTTATTACTGAGTTTCCAAGATCAAAGTACTATCAAGATGCGGTAGAAATGTTGGCCTTGCTGAGTATTAAATCTAAGAATTTTGAAAAGGCCAGTACCTCACTGCGAATGGTTGGAAATTTATCGCCGGTGTTTCAATCTGTTTATCAAAAAGTAAATTATGCCAGAGGAATTCAATTATTAAAAAATGGAAATGCGGATTTGGCGATTCCTTTTTTTACGGAATCAAAAAAATATCCTGTGAATGAAAACTTGGTTGGACTGGCCGAGTTTTGGAAAACAGAATGCCATTATCGTTTAGGGCAATATCAAGATGCATTGTCTGCTAGTTATAGCTTTATTGACCGACCCGGTGCGGGCAATAGTCCGGCTTTAATCCGGAATGCATTTTTGGCGAATGCATACATTCACATGCACGACAATGAAAAAGAAAAATTGAAGTTGGCCTATGCAAATTATTTGGACACGGCAGGAGAAATTTCTGCCGCGAAGGCTCTGAGTCAAATGGATAGCATCAAGCCGAACTACGTGCCAAGTCATGTGCCATTCGTGGAGGCAAATCCCTATGTTTTTATTTATCAGTTACCGAGTCAGGATGTTGAATTTGACTACAAGCCTTTGCCA
>CAZTCQ010000122.1:0-3720 GCA_964612525.1 uncultured Chitinophagaceae bacterium
ATTTACCTTTGCGCCCTCATGAAAAATTGTATTAGCATTTTACTATGGATGACGCTCCCCTTGGGATTATTTGCCCAGGGTCAATTGAGTGGTCTCGTAATAGATGCCAAAACAAAACAGGCGGTTCCTTTTACTAGTTTCAAAATTAAAAATCAAGAGACCAATAAAATTTTAGGCAATAAATCTAAATTGGATGGACAATTTAAATTAGTAAAAATCCCATTCGGAGTATATACCGCTACTTTATCTAGCGTAGGCTATGAAGATAAAATTGTATCTGACATTCGTATTTCTCAGTACAATCGCAAGGTCAAATTAGGCAGTATCTCTTTAGTCAAAAAGAACACAAAGCTGGGAACGGTGGTAATTGAAAACATAAAAAAAAGCATTGAAATCAAGGCCGATAAAAAAGTATTTAATGTAGAAAAAAATATTGCCGCCGAAGGTGGCACACTAGAAGACGTTTTGAGAAATGTGCCAAGTGTGACACTCGGAGCCGATGGGAGCGTTTCACTGCGAGGCAAATCAAATATTACGATTCTTGTTGATGGTAAACAGAACCCACTCTTTGCTGATTTAGAAACAGCCTTGCAAAGCATACCTGCCGAAAACATTCAGAGCATTGAGGTAATCACAAATCCTTCGGCCAAATACGAAGCACAAGGACTGGGTGGCATTATTAATATAATCATGAAGGAAGGCAAACGCAAAAGAGGCCTGAGTGGTTCGGTAAATGTGGGTGCCAAATACAATTGGCGCGCGAACGCAGGACTCAACCTAAACTATCGTCCTTCTGAAAAAATTGCTTTTTTCTTAAATGCCAATGGAGGCTTGGGAGAAGTGCAAGAGGAAAATGAATACCGACGAACTAGCTCGGAATCTTTAGACAGCTATACTTCTGATGCGCTCAAACTCAGAACACCCCGACGTTCTTTTGCGAGTTTTGGAATTGAATATGCTATCAACAAACGCAACAAACTCATTTGGACCAACTCTGCCTTTCGCGGAAGCTTTGATGGTGATGACTTTAATGAAATTTTGATAACGGACGACGAGGGTCGATTGACCGAGTTTTGGCAAAGACGAAATGTTTATAACGCCAAACCTTCTAACACCACAACCAACTTAAAATACCTCCGCACCTTTGATGACAAACGTCAAAAACTAAATGTAGAGGCTAATTTTAGCAAGCGAACCTACATAAGAGAGAGTGACTACCAAACCGATATTTTTGACGGCAACGATAATAAAATAAATAGTTTCGTTCAAAGAAACCCAATCGATGGTGGCAACCTGAACGGCGCGTTTCAAATTGATTACGAGCATCCTATAGGCAAAGAATCTAAAATAGAAATTGGTGAGCGAACCTATCTCATGGATTTTAGCTCAGAAAACTTCCCTACGATTCAATTTGAAAACCAAGCGGAGCAGTTTGAGAGTTTATTAAAGAATGATTTTGATTTTCTGCAACAAGTTCATGGAGCCTACATAAATTACGTAACGAAATACAAAAGTTTTTCCTTGCAAGTCGGACTCCGAGGCGAGTATTTTTCTTATGAAGGAACAGCCGCTCAATTAGGAAATGAGTCTTTTACAACGGACTATCTTAGTTTATTTCCTAGTGCCTTTCTCACCAAAAAAATTGACAAAACGAGTGACCTGAGTCTAAGCTATTCTCGTCGAGTCAATCGTCCGAATTTCTTTCAGCTGCTTCCCTTTATTCGGGTGAACAGTCCTTTAGACACTAGCATTGGAAACCCAAGCTTACAACCCGAATTTATCAATGCTGTTGAAATTGGATATAATAAAACCTATTCGCGCAACAGCACTTTTTTACTAAGCGCCTACTACCAACTTACGGATAATATTATCCAGCGGTTCAGACGATTTAACCCCGACGGTTCTACGTTTTCTCAAACACAAAATCTAGCACGCGGCGCTACACTGGGTGTTGAAATTACCAATCAATATGAGGTAAGAAAAGGTTGGGATATTACCTTGAACGCTAACGGGTTTCGCAATGTAATTTTAGGAAATGAAGTGAGCAACAATCAAGATTTTGAAGGCTATGGCGGTTTTGTAAAAGTGATTAATAATACCTCTTTGGGTAAAAAGTGGCAATTGCAAATTTCTGGGAATTATTATGCGCCCAAGATTATTGTTCAAGGCACTCGGAACGCTTATGGATTTATGGATCTCGCCGTCAAGCGATCCTTTATGGATAAACAGCTCAACTTGACTTTGATAGCTAGTGATATTTTTAATAGTAATCAAACGCTCACCACCTTCAACATTGACTCGGATCAACAACAAACGACGCTTAGAAATAGACAAACCCAGTTCATTGGATTTAATCTGAGCTATCGATTTCCCAAAAAAGGAAAAACAACCTTTGGTAGAGGAACGAAAAAAACGGGTGCTAAAAAAAGAGACGACAATTTAAAAGACGGCGAGGGCGGCGGATATTAAGAGTCAGTTGATAAGTGAGGCCTCTTCAAAAAGTGTTAGAAATTGAAAAGAAGTAACTTTACGACTTAATTTTAATTACCCTTTATGATTATTTCTTCCATAGTAGCGTTCTCTGATAATAGAGCCATTGGAGTGGACAACGAACTGCCTTGGCACTTGCCAAACGATTTAAAATTTTTTAAAAGAACCACTTCAAACCATACCATTATTATGGGTCGAAAAACCTATGAATCCATTGGGCGCCCATTACCCAATCGTGAAAATATAGTGATAACCAGAAACGAAAACTATAAAGCCGAAGGGGTACGCTGTTTTCATAGCATAGCAAGTGCTATTGAGTACTGCGAAAGCAAAGCAAAAAATGAAATTTTCTTTATTGGTGGTGCTCAGATTTATAAGGAATGTTTGCCTTGGACCGATAAATTATACATTACCCGAGTACATACTGAAATCGAAAATGCAACCGCCTTTTTTCCTGAATTGAATTGGGACAAATGGACCTTAGAAAGCGCAGAAGCTCATACTAAAGACGAGAAAAACGATTACGACCACACCTTTGAGACCTATTTGAGAAGTGAGTAAGCAACACCAAATTTTATCTTATGTGAAGTATTGGCTTTCTGCCAGGGGAGCGCATAGTACCCACTCCCCTTTTGTTTTTTCTTTTATCAATGAAGTTTTAAAAGATAAAAGACAGTTTTATGCTTTTGAACAAATTGAGGGTTTGCGCGATGAGCTACATAAAAATGATACAGAGATTGAAATCAAAGATTTTGGTGCCGGATCATTGCATAACAAAACAAATACACGAAAAATAAGTGAGATAGCGAAAAACGCAGGACGGAGCAAAAAACATGGCGAGCTTTTATTTAGAATTGCTAATTATTTTGAACTTAATAATATTTTAGAACTCGGTACTTCATTAGGTTTGGGCACTTCGTACTTAGCAAAGGCCAGAGAAAAAAGTCAAATCATTACTATCGAAGGTTGTCCTTCGATAAGGAAAGTTTCTGAGAAAAATTTTGAAAGCATAGGATTAAAAAATATCAACGCCTACGAAGGAAACTTTGATGATATACTAGAAAACCTCTTAGAGAAGCACCCAAACTTTGACCTAATTTTTGTGGACGGCAATCACAGAAAATTGCCTACAATCAAATATTTTAACTTGCTCAAAAAATATATTCACCCGAACTCACTGATTATTTTCGATGACATTCATTGGAGTAAAGAAATGTCAGAAGCCTGGGC
>CAZTCQ010000122.1:3820-5457 GCA_964612525.1 uncultured Chitinophagaceae bacterium
TCTTCGTTATCTTTCTTCATAAAATAACGCTCTCGTGATTCTCGTTCTATTTCCTTAGGATTCGTCTTTAACTCCTTTCGACGTTCCTCTATACGAACAATTTCTTCCTCAAGGAATGAAATTTTTTCTTTCATATCATTGAGTTCGGCCCGTTTTCCTAAAATTGTGAACACATCATACTGGGCAAAAAACAATATCCATGATAGCAAAATGGCTATCGTGATATGCAGTTTATATTTTTTCAGAAACTCCAATACTACAATTTACTTCGTACCAAATGTTAGTTTCTTACCTGGGTAATAAGCTTGTTTACCTAACTCTTCTTCAATACGCAATAGCTGATTGTATTTAGCCATACGATCAGAACGAGAAGCAGAACCGGTTTTTATCTGACCACAATTAAGTGCTACCGCTAAATCGGCTATCGTAGCATCTTCAGTTTCACCGCTTCTGTGGCTCATTACGGTAGTGTATCCGTTCTGCTGAGCAAGGCTAACCGCGTCAATCGTTTCACTCAAGGTTCCGATTTGGTTCACTTTGACTAATAATGAATTCGCTATTTTTTTATCAATTCCTTTTTGAAGACGTAGCGAATTCGTCACAAATAAATCATCTCCAACGAGTTGACATTTATCTCCAATTTCTTGAGTCAAATGCTCCCACCCTTTCCAATCGTCTTCGTCCAAACCATCTTCGATAGAAGCAATCGGATACTTTTTTACCCAATCAGCCCAATAAGCCACTAACTGATCGCTACTGAGTTTTTTGCCACTTGATTTATGAAACACATATTTTTTCGACTTCTTATCATACAATTCACTATTGGCCGCATCCATGGCTATTACGATTTGTGACTTGGGCTTATACCCTGCCTTAGCAATAGCTTCTAATACTGTTTCAATTGCTTCTTCATTGCTTTGGATATTCGGTGCAAATCCTCCTTCATCACCTACATTCGTTGAGTATCCTTTTTTCTTTAGAACCGCTTTGAGTGTATGAAAAATTTCAGTCCCCCATCGAAGCCCTTCGCTAAAGCTTTTAGCACCAACGGGCATTACCATAAATTCTTGAAAATCTATTTTATTATCAGCATGAGCACCACCGTTTAAAATATTCATCATGGGAACCGGTAATGTTTTGGCATGCACGCCACCAACGTAACGGTATAAACTCAATCCACTTTCATTGGCTGCTGCCTTTGCTACGGCTAAACTTACCGCTAAAATCGAGTTCGCACCCAGCTTGCTTTTATTTTTGGTTCCATCCAATTTTAGCATCGCCGCATCAATGGCTTGCTGATCGCTGATTTCCATACCAATCAAGGCTTTTTGAATTGCATTGTTCACGTTTTTAACCGCTTTCTCTACGCCTTTGCCCAGATATTTCGATTTAACATTATCGCGTAACTCTGCCGCTTCGTGAATACCCGTGCTAGCACCCGATGGCACGGCTGCACGACCGCGAAAACCATCACTCGTATATACATCCGCCTCTACGGTTGGATTACCGCGTGAGTCTAATATCTGTCTTCCTACAATATTGGTTATATAGCCCATTGATTCTATTTTGTCGCAAATTTAATATTAGATGATAATGGATAGTTGATAATGGATAATTAGTTAGTCACAATAAATAAT
>CAZTCQ010000123.1:0-5430 GCA_964612525.1 uncultured Chitinophagaceae bacterium
ATTTTTCTACGGAGGATTATGACAAGCTGGAGAACCGAAGTATGATTTCTATTGGGGGGTAAAAAAATCCCTCACGATTGGGTGAGGGATTTTTGGCCATCCATTGGACTGATTGTGATAAAAAAAATTATTCGGGGTTCATGAGGGCGTTTACGATTATGGTTTCGTCGGCGGTGGCGGCGCTGTTTTGGTTTTTTTGACTAATTTTTAGTTGATGTGTGATGATTTTTTTAGGTTGAGCTTAATAAAGTTGAAAAAATAATGGTATTTCAAACTTGAAAACGGCTCTAATAAACAATACGTTAATGTATCTGAGTAATTTGTCCGTTAAATATTTGGAATATGTAAAAAAGGGGGGGGGTAAATTTAAATTTGAAATGATTCGTAAGTTTGAAGTAATCGCAATAAACACAAGTTTCAAGTGATTTATTGGAAAGAAAAACAAAATAATTATTTCAGGTGAATATGCCGAAACTGCCTCAATGGAGTAGGTCAAATAAAAAATAACTAACAATGAAAAATTTAAAAATAAAATTATCATCACTTTCTGTTTTAGTCATTGTGGCTATTGTTTTGTCCCTTACGAGTTGCCAGAAAGAGACATTGATTCAAGATAAACCCACTTTAAAAAATGAACGAGATGTTGAAGCAATGCAATACACAAATACCACGTATAATTTTACAGTATTCGAAACAACAGAAGAATTAGATAGTTACGACGAAACAACGTATCAAAACGCATTAAACGATGACAATGTTATGCAGTTTGAAGACATAGTTTGCAAGTATGACGATGTAGAAGGGTTTGTCTACATTATGAAAGCAAATGATTTAAATAGCACTAGATACACTGCGCTTGTTAACGGCAACTTTGATGATACCTATATGTCAAAATTGAAACAGGGACATGATTATGACGGAATAGAAAATTATCTTGATGGTAACATTGGATATGATGGAACAGGCGACATTAATAGTGATCCAATACCAAAATTTTGGGGTTGGGGGCCGTGGAAAAGAAATGGTCCAGGCAGTGTTGTTTATGTTAGATACTATTATGTTTTTGGATTTAAGTTCCTTACACAAACTGATGTCAAAATGAATGGTCCTGATTAGACCAATCATAAGTCCAGTCCAAAAAGGGGAGAAACTCTCTCTTTTTTGGATTTTTAAAATTATATTTTAGTAATGAAGAAAAAAATCATAATACTGTTTCTTTTAGTTGTTCATATTAATTCTGACGCTCAACCTGTTACCAACGCTTTAATTGATTCACCTAAGGTATTAAAGCCAGTTTATGTAAAGAGAAAACGAAAAAAAATAAAATACCCAAAATTCAATTTACTTAACCGGTATAGAGGCTACCGTCACTTTTTAAAACGAAATGTTGCTTTTTATATTAACAAAGAGAAACTAACCAAAGACATTTACGGTTTTCGTGTAAAATATCCTTACAACATCAACTTTACAGACACAGACGTCCCAATAAAAATGTCAATATTTTTATTACGGAAGGATTCTAGCGTTCAAAAAATTATTTCAAAATTTGATACACTTAAGGTGAGCGATAAAATTTATGAAGGGGATATAATCACTTATATATCTTCACAAGACGCTAAGAAGGCATTGGGCGTCCTAATAGTTGCGGAGAACATTCTATCGAACAAGGAAGGCACTATTTCCATGCACTATACAGCTGGTTACAGAAAAAATTATACTTACGAGATATTGACTAATCATAGAGGCATTGTTCCCAAGAATATTTGGAATAAGTTTGCGCTAGAACTTAAATTAGATAAAATTAAACTCCTGAATTGGAGTATAAAAGTAGAAGTAATCCATTTAGGATAATAAGTTGCCACTCAATCACTCCAATACTTTAACTTATAATATTTTTTCTGGCAGCGGCTCTTCCTACTATTCTTTTGTATTCATTTTCACATCCTAAGAGCTACGACAAGTCTATCTCCAGAGAATCTTCGAATTAGAAAACGTAATATCAACTATGACAGAAAAATTAGCAAAAAACTGGGCGGTCAGCTTTTTGATAATTTTTCTACGGAAGATTATAAGAATCTTGAGAATCGGAGTATGATTTCGATTGGTGGGTAAAATTTAAAATCGATACAAAATACTTAGGCTAACAGACCGTTGGAAATCATATTGCTTATTGACAAACGTTCTATCTTGGCTATCCGTGTAAGTAACGTCCATGACGCTTTTTCGAAATCGACCGATTAGCTTATTCGTATAACCAAGTTCCAAACCTAAATGGTTGAATAAATTGTGTTTGGAATTTTGAAACAAAAAACGTGCAAAACAGTTTTGATAAATATGAGAAGTTTGAAATTGATAAAGTTCAGCAAAAGCAACTAATTTCAATTGGTTAGTTGGTTTTATAGAAACCCCAGTGGTAGCTAAACCTCCACTTTCTAATGCGGGTTGCCAAACTAAGCCCCCACCGAGATCTAGGATAAATTTATCTAGCTTAAAAGAATAACCTGAATTTAATTTAAACCAAATAGCCGGATTAGATTGTATATTCATCAAACCCAAGGGCAAACCATTATAAATCCCTCCGAACCCAAGAGTAGATAAATCAAGTCCGAAAAGATATTTATAACTGTCGCTTCCAAATGAGGCTCTTCCTTCAATAAAGTAGTTTTGTTTTGGTCTATAAACCAATCCCAATTCAACAATGGCATCCAAAATATTATATGGAGTTAGTTCTTTCGAGTAATTAAGTACATCATTATTGGTAAGGCTTACTTCTTTTTGATTATGAAAGTTGTATTTGGCTTTACCACCAATTAGAAACTCCCAATGACTTTGAGCCCTAGTCTGAAAAGCGACAAAGATTATAACAACAACTAAGAATACACTTTTCATACAATCTATCTGATCTAATAATTACAGGCTCTCAAAGTTAATGTGAGTTTGGCCGACTTGGCTGAAGAGCCTCCATCAACCTCATGTACAGAAATAATTTCTTCAAAGCCAAGATCGCCATATGATAATGAACTTGGAAGACCTCCCAAACTAAAAACTTTACTAGTACTTCCTACACTTCTGTTGTTCTTAGCCCAAAAACCAGGAAGGTGATAAAGATAACTGCAATCACTAGAAAATAAAACGTCTACATCGAACTTTGCCTTTATGTAATTGGTTCTTCTATTTCTCCATTTGTTATTTAGCTTCCTGTATGCCCAAGTTTTTGCTTGAGCTTTGTAACTATTTGCTAGAAGTTGTTTGAAAATTTTAATCTGTCCTTTAACCCGATATCTACTATCTGGTGCAGGCAATGATTGCACCTTACATTTATTTTGTGAATTGTAAGGATTTGCGCAAGAATTAGGAGGTACTGTTAGAGTAAATTGTCGGTCTATTGGATAATAGCTGTAACCTTTAGGCTTAAATTTAATATTGATGGAATATTGACCAGAACTAGTATAAATATGATAGGCCCAAGGAACGTCGCTTTGACTCGTATTTCCAGTTCCAAAAACAGTTGTACTCCCTGTAGATATAGTACCATCACCCCAATCTACAAGATAATCTATTCCGTTAAATTTGTCAGCCCAAAATCTAGTTAACCCACCAGTAGAAAAAGTAATTGATCCATAATCAATTTTGTATGCGTAATTTGGAGCAGCACAGTTTGTAGAATTGGAAGCATTGGCATCCTTAACAACTTCAACTGATCCATTATCCCAAGTTGTATCGCCTAAGGTTTTATAAGAACTATTGTTGCTTGAAATAGTACAACCTAACAAAGACTGGACTATAATACAATTTTCATATTATTCTAGATTAGGCAACTGACCATTTGCATCTCTAATGACGTCAATATTAGTTGTCGTGGCGTCATACACTTTGAGCAGGGTCGAATCATTGAAGTAATTAAATAATGTATCTCCTACTATAATGTTCATATCCTCATTTAATAGTGAGAGTGTAATATCGTCCAGGGGAATATCAAGACTTGGAATCTGATCAAAGCTAGCCCAGCCTATTTCGTTTTGAGCTTCGTAGTCCAAATAAAATTGTTTTCTAACAGAAACAAAACCTATATGCGTCTCGATTGCGTTCAGCTTTTCTTCAAACGAAACTGTATCAGTAGACCCGGGCACATCGCAATTGGTTTCAATTTCTTCCAACTCTTCCACAAAATTAAAATAATGCTCATGGTCGCGGAATTTCAAAATATTATTTTGTAAGACAGGATAGTCAAGATAATCCAAATTTGCAGATATTAATAGTCTATAGTCAAACTCTTCTTGTTCGGTCTGAACCGTTGCCTCCTTTTGGCATGAAACAAAACAGGTTGCGATTAGTAGGATTAGTAGAGATATTTTTTTCATTGCGCAAAGGTTACAATACCTTTATAACAAGAATGTTTACTTCGGTGATTTGACATTAAGTGAAACTGATAATATATTAGGTATGAATATTGGATAAAAAATTAAAACGATAAGAGAACTAAAGAATTTAAAGCAAGAATTTATTGCCAAAGAAATAGGACTAAGTACAACTGCTTATGGCAACATTCAAAAGAGGCGTTACAGATATTACATTCGGCCGTCTTGAAGAAATAGCCAAAAGTTTAAATGTTCAAACGACTGATATAATCAATCTTCCAGAATCGTTCCATATTGGCAGCATAACCAACTCCCAAGCTCAAGTCGGTTGAGGAAATTATAATGATAATAGATCCAGCATAGATGAGCAGTTAATGCTAAAAATGATAACAACTCTTGATAAACTAATTGAGAAAATCTAGACAAACGTCTGAATCTCCCTACAAACTATCTCCTCTCAATCTTCTAAAATTCTTTCGAGCTCGTTCTGCGAAGGTGCTGCCTGGGTAGTCCAAAATGAGCATCTCGAATAGACGCTTGGCCTCGTCTTTATTATTAAAATTTACTTCATAGATAGATGCTAGTTGAAAGAGTGCATCATCCGCGAGAACATCTTTAGCATGTTGATCTACTATTTTTTGCAAGTACTTTGCGGCATTGTTATACTCTTGTTTGTCCAAGCTAATTTTTGCCCGGGTCATTAATAAATTATCTGCCAAGGGATGTTTAGGATATTCCGTAGCGATAGAATCTAACAACACATAAGCGGCTTCGTATTTATGTTGATAGACTAATAAATCTGCACGCGCATACATTTTTAGCGGAGCATCATTGCTATCCTTTATGGGATTATTTTCTGTGATGAGCACAGATAAATCAATGGCATCATTTGAAATTAGCTCAGAAGTAGATGCTTTTAAAATATCTAATTGTGCCTGGCTCCATGTAAAGTCTCCGTTATAAAATGAAAGTTTTGCATTTCTAAATTGTGCTTCTTCGCCTAGCAAATCTTGCTTGAACGCCTTATCTACCTGAGAGTATAAGAGCGTGCTCTCCCAAATATTTCCGCGGA
>CAZTCQ010000124.1:0-2309 GCA_964612525.1 uncultured Chitinophagaceae bacterium
GTGAACATTGATGTAAATCCGGCTGTTGACCTCTCAGGAGACTACAGATTAGCTATGGTGGTAACTGAGCATGATGTAAGCGGAACTGGAACTGGCTGGGCACAACGAAACTATTACAGTTTCCAAACGAATAATCGTCCATTAGTAGGAGGAGGTGTTGATTACCAAGCTGCTCCAGACCCTATTCCGGCGGAACAAATGGCTTATGATTTTGTAGCGCGCGAAGTTTTAGGAACACCTCAAGGACAAGCAGGTTCTTTGCCGTCAACAATGACAGCGGGTCAAACCTATAGTCATTCGTTTACCTATAACAAACCTTCAGGAACGAATGGTTCTAAAATGAATTTTATTGTTTTATTGATCGATGCTCAAACGGGTAATATCCTAAATGCTAGCATTGATGGTCTTTTCCCAACGGGCTCTAAAGATTTAGTAAAAAACAATAATTTGAAAATCACGGCTTATCCTAATCCAGTGCAAGATAAAATGGCTTTAGACCTAAACTTGAACGTAGACTTACATGACGCATCTTACACGATTTCTGATTTGAGTGGTCGTGTTCTACAAAAAGTAGAAATGGGTACTTTAGAAAAAGGATTGCTTCACACTTACAAAGTTGATGCCAGCCAATTAAGTGCTGGATCTTATTTTATAACCATAAATAGTGCCGAAGGAGATTATTCTACTCAGTTCATCAAAAAATAAATTCTCAATATCTTATGCAATGCCGCTCCAAACTGGAGCGGCATTTTTCATCTCATATATTAGGAAATCACTTTTATCTAAAAATATAAAATCGGGGTGGCCACATTTTTTGAATACCGCTACCTTTGAAACCTATGCCTGTTTTTTTAATTGCACTATTAGTAGTGTTCATTCTCTTTCTGACCGTTGTTGTAAACAAAAGAAAATGGAATAAACCGAAAAGAATTTCATCAGAGGCTACTAGAGATATATTGATTGCCAACGTTCCGTTTTATAATAAATTAAAGCCCGAAAAGAAAAAGCGATTTGAGTATGAGATAGAAGAATTTCTGGTGAATTATAAAATCACTGCCATTAGCACTTCAATCAGTGAGACGGAACGAATCCTTATTGCCGCCAGTGGTGTAATTCCAATATTCTCTTACCCCGAGTGGCGCTATCAAAATTTGAAGGAAATTTTAGTTTATCCAGATACCTTTACAATTGACTTTAAGACCGAAGGAGACGATCGAACTATTTTAGGCATGGTAGGAACAGGCATTTATAGTAATAAAATGTTTTTATCAAAGCGTGCCATTGTCAATGGGTTTGCTAGCGAAAAGGACGGTCATAATACGGCTATTCATGAGTTTGTACATTTAATTGACGGAATGGATGGAGAAATTGACGGACTGCCAGAAGTACTTCTAAAACAGCCCTACCTATTACCATGGTTAGATTTAATTCAAAAAGAAATGCATAATATAAAAATAGGGGAGTCCGAATTGCGTCCTTACGGAAGTAAAAATCGGTCCGAATTTTTTGCCGTGGCTGGTGAATTCTTTTTTGAACGGCCCGAACTACTACAATCAGAACACCCAGCGCTTTATGACCTTTTAAACTCTATTTTTAATAAGGCGTAGGCTTCTAATTCTACTTTATAGCGTGAAAGGGTATTGTAATGATCGGTTCGGCTAAAAAGAAAGATTAAACATTCAGTCTTTTTTGGTCAAAAAAAATAAAAATATTCTTAGTTTCGCACTCTCTAAATTGGTCCGGTAGCTCAGCTGGATAGAGCATCAGATTTCTAATCTGACGGTCGCGCGTTCGAATCGCGCCCGGATCACTAAAAACCTCGTTTCTGACGAGGTTTTTTTTATTCCTTAAGTGATTGTCTTTTGAACAATTCTTTGCCAAATCCAACTTTTATCAAGTGGCGTTAACCAGTCAGCCAATAAAGATTTTTTTGTCGCCACTAAATTATTGAATAAAAGTGTATCCGTTTCAATGAAACCTTTTTCCAAACCATAAGAAATCTGATTCATGGGTAACATTTGAACCTTTTCCCTATGTAAAAAAGAAATAGTAAGACGGTCAAAAAAGTTTACTGAATACTGACGCTCTAAGCTTTTTATAATGCGAGTCATGCCATCCATGCTACACCCACTAACTGGCGAGGCAGATTCATCAGCGACTACTACCACAAATGTGCCAAATAACAATTCGCTCCAACCTTTTACAGGCTCGCCATGCGTTTGCCATTGTAGGTAGAAATTCTTTAGTTGTTCGTTTATTTCCAGCGTCTCTTTATCATTGAAGGGTCGTGACGATTGAAAAATCCAAAC
>CAZTCQ010000124.1:2409-5178 GCA_964612525.1 uncultured Chitinophagaceae bacterium
CAACGCTATCTTCTTTATCAGAATTTTTAACCCCGTCACCTAACATTGTGATGCAGAAAGGACAGTTGGAAGCAATGGTGGTGGCTCCAGTCGCTAGCATTTCCTCCGTGCGCTCAATGTTCACCCCTTTGTCACCTTTTTCTTCTTCTTTAAACATTTGTGCACCACCGGCTCCGCAGCATAAGCCGTTTGCTCGGCAACGTTTTACTTCAACCAAATCAGCATCCAATGATTCTAAGACCTTACGAGGAGCTTCATAAATGTTATTCGCTCGTCCTAAATAGCAGCTATCATGATAGGTTATTTTCTTTCCTTTGAAAGCGCCTCCTTCGGTCATTTTAATTTTCCCCTCGTCAATCAATTGTTGCAAAAGGGTAGTGTGATGAATCACTTCATACTCGCCGCCTAACTCTGGATATTCGTTTTTTATAGTATTAAAACAGTGCGGGCAAGTCGTTACAATTTTTTTGATATTGTACATATTCAATGTTTGAATATTATTATACGCCATCATCTGAAATAGAAATTCATTTCCACTTCTACGTGCAGGGTCACCCGTACACATTTCTTCCTTGCCAAGGATTGCATAGTCTAAATCTACAGCGTTTAGTATTTCTACAAAAGCTTTTGTGATTTTCTGAGCTCGTTGATCGAAGCTTCCGGCACATCCTACCCAAAAAAGTATTTCAGGGGCTTGCGAGGGATTAATTCTTTTTACTTCCATTTTATTATTGTTTATTCGTTTAGGAGTTGATTTGTTTAGTCGGGTTACAAAGCTATCATCTATACACTTTCAGTTGTCCTCTAAACATTCGCCCAGGCATCTCGATCATCCGGACTAAACTTCCAAGGCGCCATATTGTTTTCGATATTGCTAAACATCAAATTCCACTCCGTTGGTGAGTTACTTTCTTCCATTACTAAAAATCTACGTAGCTCATTTATAATTGATAATGGCTCAATACTTACAGGGCATTCCTCCACACAAGCATTGCAAGTTGTACAAGCTCTTAATTCTTCGACGGTTATATAATCATTTAGCAGCGTCTTTCCATCATCAACAAATTCGCCATTTGCATCTACGTTTTTTCCAATTTCTTGGATACGGTCACGAGTATCCATCATGATTTTACGTGGCGACAATTTTTTACCTGTTTGATTAGCAGGACAGGCGGCTGTGCATCGACCACATTCTGTACAAGCGTAGGCATCTAGTAAATTTGTCCAGGGTAAGTCAATCGCATCTTTTGCTCCAAATCGCTGGGGCTCGGCAGTCGCATCAGCTCCTGTAGGAGCCAACTCTGGCTGCATCATATATTTAATTTCGTTTTGAATGGCGGGCATATTAGTCATGCTACCCATGCTCTGCAATTTGCTGTAAAAGGCATTTGGAAAGGCCAAAATGATATGAAGGTGTTTGGAATAATAGAGGTAGTTCATGAAAAAGAAAATACCAATGATATGCAACCACCAAAAGAAACGCTCCAAGCCAATTAGAGTATTTACAGAGAGACCTTCAAATATTGGTTTGAGCATTCCTGAAATAACAAATGTTCCTGTTTGCGCATAATGATCAGCCCCCAAGTCTTGCAACACTAAATCTACTGAATTCATTCCTAGGAATAAACTCATTAGAATAATCTCCAGAATCAAAATTAAATTACCATCTAGTTTTGGCCATCCCATGGCTAATTGACCTGTGACCAAGCGAGGAATTTTAATGATATTTCTCCGGATTAAAAAGATGACACAAACGATGAATACTAGTGCGGCTAACATCTCGAAGCAGTTAATTAAAAAAGTATAAAAGCCACCCAAGAAAGGAGCGAACATTCTGTGTTGACCCGTGAGTCCATCAAGAATGATTTCCAAAATCTCAATATTGATAATTAGAAAACCTGCATAAATTATAAAATGCATCACGGCCACTAATGGCTTCTTAAACATTTTTTTTTGCCCCATGGCTAGCAACAAAACATTGCGCCAACGCTGGGGTTTGTTATCATTTATATCCTCTTTTTTACCTAGAAAAATATTTCGGCGGAGCCTCTTCATGTTTCTTACCAGAAACCAAATCGAAAAACCAGAAAGAAGCAGAAATAAGATTTGCTGTAGTATTTGCATCGGTTACAAATTTAGCTCAAAAAATTAGGGATTAGGAACTAGCTAATAGGAATTAGGGTAGTAAAATAAGTAAATAGTTATTTTTTGAAACCCAATTGCCTATTTCCTAGTGGCTATTGGCTTCAGTACACTAAATTTGTAAAAGCAATGAGCAATAAAAAACAAATCCTCACCGAAGAAGAAATCAGTCTTAAGCTAGAACGCCTGGCTTATGAAATTCATGAGAATAATTTGAATCAAAAGGAAATCATCCTGGCGGGAATGCAAAAGAGGGGGTACGCTATTGCCAAAGTACTAGAGCAGAAAATTGCGAAATTAAGTAAAGCAAAAATCAGATTAATCTCTATTGAGATAGACAAACGAAACCCAATTGACAGTAGTCTAAGCGATAAAAAAAAACTAGATGGCAAGGCAATTGTAATCGTAGACGACGTAGCCAACTCTGGCAGAACTTTATTATATGCATTAAATCCTTTTTTGAATGTAATTGCCAAGCGGATTCAAATATGCATATTGGTAGACCGTAAGCATAAATCTTATCCCGTTTGTGCTGATTATATTGGGATGCAACTTTCTACGACTGTAGAGGAGCATATCAAAGTTGATATTGACAAAGGTCGGATTAAGGGTGCTTGGATTGAGTAG
>CAZTCQ010000125.1:0-5133 GCA_964612525.1 uncultured Chitinophagaceae bacterium
CGCCAGAGTTCGGGCAAGAACTATTATTTGTTTGATTAGTTGCTGTATTCCACTGCGAACCAGAAGTATTATAAACTCCCCAGCCAGCTGGAATGGCTACAGCCGAAAAAGTTTCTGGACCGAAGGGTGCAACGGCCTGACCAGTTGAACCTGGACCAACCTGCGCTTGCATAGTAAACGTAGCTATGCTGAGTAGTATTAGTGTGAATATTTTCTTCATAAAAAAGTACAATTTTGTTTGAACTTGTGAATGTATATTTTTTTTAAAAAAAATCAAAAAAAAAGTTAAAGTTCTTATATATCTAAATTATTTGTATTTATCCATTGGCATTGTTCAATCAAAAAAGAGAAAAACAAAAAAAACTCGACCAAATTTAATGGTCGAGGCAATATCTAATTATGATTATGATCTTAATTCTTACGAATCTTAGCAACGTTAGTTAGCTTATTATTCTCAAAGATCTGAACACCATAAACACCTGTGGCTACTTCCCCTAAGTTCAATGTCATATGATTCAATCCTTTAGTTGTTTTCATTGATAACGAATTGACCACGCGGCCACTCATATCTACTAACTTCACTTCGGTTTGTGCTGCTTGGCTTGAAGTCAAATCAATATTCAAAACATGCGTTGCAGGATTTGGATAAATAGAAACTATGCTACCGCTTGTACCCCAAACAATATCAATCACTTCACTAAAGTTTGTTTTATTATCAATATCTACTTGCTCTAAGCGATAGTAGTTATGACCCGTCATTGGTTTTTGATCCACAAAACTGTAGCTCAACTCTCCAGCACTATTACCGTTTTGTGCTTTGGTTTCTACTGTACCTAAAGTAGTAAAGTCATTACCATTTGCACTGCGTTGTACATTAAAGAGCTTGTTGTTTTGCTCATTAGCCGTTGTCCATTCAACTACATCTACCGTACGTTCTTTACGTACTGTAAAGTTTGTATAGCGTACCGGTAATGCCGTATTATTCGGATTCACCGCATGTGCTCTAAACTGACTGAAGCTAGGCGTTGCAACTGTTACTTCCCAATAGCTCCCATTCCAATTAACACTTGTTGGCGTAAGTACAATTGGGTTATTCGTCAATCCAGCATCATCATTCTTCGTGATACGAATGTTTGGAATGTTCGGATCTGTATTACTACCTGTTGTTGGCAATTGTAAATACGGAGCTACGGTTGCAGCATTCAAATCATCAAAGTCTGCTTGTGTAAAGTATAAGGTTACATCAGCCGGACCATTACTCGTTGGCGTAATTTGATACCAACGACCTGCGAATGGTTGACCATTATGTGTCTGTGCACCACCAACAGCAACACCAGCAAACGTGGTACCTAAAACATTCCCACCGGCACCATCATTAATATTGGCTATTAACTCACAGTTGTTATCGTAATAATTAATAGAAGAGCCATCGCCTTGCATCATACTTTGAGTAAAGGAAGTTTGTGCCAAACTACTCGCGACCACAGGCTCATATGCATCAATATTTACAATAAATGAATCTTGATTCGTTGCGCCAATACCATCTACCACAATATAGTATGTAGCTCCTTTTACTAAGCCGCCCCAATTAATGGTAGAACGTAGTCCGCAATCATCATCATTTTGTGTTATCGTTGCCCCTGCACTGTCCAATAAATGCATCCAAGTATCCCAACTGTTTACCGTATTACAAAGTGTTGCTTCAATAGAATCAGAACAACCCGGCATTACGAATTGATAAAACACATCATTCCCTGCTCTATTTCCTGTGTGTGTACCTTGATCTGACCAACAATTGGCTGATAAGTTAGTATTAGAGTCTACGTAAGGTAAGCTTGAGATAACTATTGGATCAGTAAATATATTTCCAACAGGGGCGGGATTCACCGTTATTGTTATAGAATCACTCACAGAACAACCCGCGGCATCAAAACCTGTAACAGAATAGGTTGTAGTATTAAGCATGTTCAAAGCATTTACAGTTGCTTGCGTTGTGGTATCTAAATAAGTACTTGGTGTCCAGGCAATTGAATCAAAGGGTGCTGGAGTGTTTGTTCCTCCCGATATATTTAAAACATAATCCTCCGTTTCTCCGTAACTAGCTGCTCTACACGGGTCCATCAAAGGTATTGGTCCGTTGTAGTCATCCATTATCCGCATTAGAGTTATTCCGTTGTAAGCACTTGAAGGAATGTTCACGTTAAAAGTTGTAAGCACATTTGCTGCAATATTATTTACTTGACCCACCTGTTCATTTGCTTGGAAAATACTGTCCTGATTGTAATCTATCCAAATAGATTGTTCTTGAGAACCAAAAGTTCCATTACGAACTGTTACCGTATAAGGCGTTGCAGTCGTTACAGCAATCGGTGTTGGAGAGAGTTGATAATAAGGCGCAGCTGAAGCTCCTGTTTGATTTTGTAGTAAACCACCAAAACCACCTACTGAATCAATATAATCACCAAAACCTGTTCCGTTAGAGTAGGTAGGCGTACAGAAAGGTACAGAAACTCCTGCTAATCCTGGATTAACTGATAAAGTAACAGCTCCTCCGGCACAAACCACAGTATCAGTTGCTGTAAGGCTTGTAATTGTTGGGTTATTTACCGTTACAGGAACAGCTGTTCTGGCTGAAGGACATCCGGGGACAGAAACTTTCCAATCGTAAAAGAAATAATAGTAACCAGTTGAGAAAGTATTCCCTGTTATAGATACCGCTCCAGATCCACTTGTGTAGGGATAAATAGCACTCGTATTGTTTCTATACAATCCTCCTGTTGTGCCATTAGCGGAGCAACCTAAGGTATAATTCACCCCGGCAGGTATTGAAAACCCTAAATAAACTGTTTCTGGGTTACCTCCACTTGCAGTAACATTTACCGTCGTTGAAGCAACAACTGCATTGGCAGATGTTTTGGCTTCTATAGAAATACTTCCTGGGCCTTGCGGATAAACCGTCACTGAATCTATAATAATATCGCTGTTCGTAGTAAAAATTAATTGCTGAGCCGTAAGTGCACTAAAGTTAGCGCCTGTACCAATGGTATTATCAACAGGTCCTACAGTTTCATTGACTAATCCGTAAGTTTCAACATAGAAAGTTGTATCGGCTATTACATTAGTCAAGGCCAAAGAGTCGCTGTTCGAAATAACCGTCGTACTTAAAGAATCAGTATACCAGTTATAGCCGGTTGTGCTTCCCGTGGCTAAAAGAGTTACATCGTCACCAGGACAGACCACTGCGGGATTTGCTATTGGTGCCATAGGTGTTGGATTAACCGTAACCGTCGCTGATCCAGAATTTCCAGATCCTGCAAAACTATTTGCATCAGTTATAGATACAATAGAGTAGGTTGAAGTGACTGCAGGAGAAACTGAAATATCAGCACCGCTCATGTAGCCAGTCGTTGTATAATTTGTAGTACCATCCGTCACCACTACAGTAAATGGTGATGTTCCGCCAGTAATATTTATGGCAAGGTTTGCACTTCCACTTGTACTTGAGCAGAAATTATCTGGTCCTGTTCCGCTTGAAAGAACCGAGGCGGTGGGACCTGTTGCAATCGTCAGGTTTTGTGTTGCTGTACAATTGTTGCTTGCAGTATAGGTTACAATACTATTACCTGCGTTCACTCCTGATACCAAACCAGATCCATTAATTGTTGCATTGGCATTGTTTATAGTCCAAGGAGTTCCGCTTGGTGTTCCTGAACCTGTTAAAGAAACAGATGAACCTACATTCACAACTGTAGGACCCGTAATAGAAGGGGATTGTAATAAATTAACGGTAAAGTTTACCGTGTTGATACCAGTACAAGTTCCACCAATTGCCGTAACAAAAAGCGAAGGGTTATAACCTGTTGGTATAGAGGTAGGTGTTCCACTTACCGTAATTGTTCCAGCCGTGGCATTTCCTGTAAATATTGCACTCACGCCGGGTGGCATATTTCCTGTAGAAACATTGGTAGCAATAGTCGTAGAAAAAACCAAAGGTGTAATAGGTACACCAGTACACAAGGTTTGACTTAGTGGTCCGCTTGTAAGATTTATACTACAAGAAGCAGATGCTGCCTGACAACCACCGTTCAATACAGCAGTTCCTCCGCAGCCGCCCACACTTGTCCAAGGACCACAAGGTGGAACGTTTGGGTTAGTTATAGGAGATATCGCGTAAACAGCACCACCATCAAGCCTAATTTGCCAGTTTGAACCACTTTTATCAATATAATATTGATTCAAACCTGTAGTTTTACCCCACAATGGCAGGCTGAATAAGGGTCCATTATAGGTTCCATTGGCACCGGAACAACTGCCCGTAAGGCCTGAAACCGTTATCGATTGCGCTGAAACATTTTCTTGAATTACTGAAAAGCAAAGCGTTAAGACAAGCAGTATACAGAATCTACTTGTAAAAAAGGAGTACATCTTTTTCATAATTTTGTTTTTTTGGTTGAAGAGCGAAGGAAGTCTATACTTCCTTGGCAATTTTGTTTAATTAGCATGCAAACGTAAGTAGTTAGAATACGGTAAACAATAGCGAATACTCGCTATTTATTATATAAATAAATATATGAATGGGTGTTTAGAGAAAACCTAACGGCCCATATATACCATAAGTATCTGTATATCCGTAGGATTAACACCACTTATGCGACTAGCCTGCCCAATTGTACGTGGGCGAATTTTATTAAACTTCTGTCTGCTTTCAATACGCATAGAGGGTAGCTTATCATAATCAAAGTTATCAGGAATGATTAAATCTTCTAATTGCTTTGCCTTCGTAGCCAAGTCCTTTTCCTTATTTATATACGTTTCATACTTTAATTGTATAGATACCTGCTCTAATGTTTCACGTGAAACATCTTTGGCAATTTCTCGTACAACTTCTGAGCCTTCTAGCAGATTGTCTAGCTCTATCTCCGGACGGCAGAGTATTTTCTTTATGGTAAAGTGCTCTCTTAAGGGAGAAGACTCTATACTCTCTAGGTATGGGTTTATTTCATTTGGTTTCAAACGGGTCTTTTCAAAGAGACTCTTTGTACTATCAATCTCTTTTAGTTTACTCTCTACCATGTGCATACGCTCATTGCTGGCCAAGCCTAGCTTGTTGCTTATCTCGGTAAGACGCAAATC
>CAZTCQ010000126.1:0-2500 GCA_964612525.1 uncultured Chitinophagaceae bacterium
AGGAAGTAATTCATTGTGCCATCGCCACCAACAAGGGCTATGCAAGTTGCGCTAGTCACATCTTCGGGCCAATCATTCTCGTATAAAGAAAAAGGAATATTGTTAGTTGAACAATATTCCTTTATTTCCTTGGCGATTTTTTTGCCACTGCCATTGGCTGAAAAAGTATTGTAAAGAATAGCTATTTGCACTATCCAAATCTACTCAATAATAATCTTCTTGTTTAGTATTCTGTTGGGTAAGCTTAATTGAATAAAATAATTACCACTTGATACATCTGGCAATACCATGCGTTTCTTGTTAACTCCAACGTTAATTTCAAAAGCAGTTTGGTGAATTGTTTTTCCCTGCCAATCGCTGAGTTTCAATGTTGCTGTAGCGTTTTCTGTAACTGCCAACTCGATGTTAAAATTGCCATTAGAGCTCGGATTGGGATAGATGATGAAATCATCTTCTTTCTTTTTTAAGTCTGCAGTAGAAGTTGGCCAAGTATGAATTACGCCCACCGCATCTAAATCAAAGCCACCCGTTAAAAAGTCAGTGCGCCATGGGTCGTTAATCTTATTATTATTTTTATCATAACGCGCAAAGGAGTCATTTATACAACCTACTACATCAATAATTTTTACGTGAGTAATATGATTGATATCGAGTCCGCTAATGTTAGCCAATTCTTCAAGATCAAAAGGTGTTCCATATTCTACTCTATATTTTCCGGCAAGGTTATTAATTTTGGTGGCATCGAGTCCGCCAAAACTTCCAACTTGAATGGTGTCTTGCGTATTAGAAGCAGCGGGAAAGCGGTGAAAGTTTATACCATCAGAACTGACTTCCACAAATGCCAATTCTAAAAAAGTATCAACGAATGCATTTTCAAAAACTGCAAAGTCTGGTCCGGGACCATTTAAAATCGGAGTATTAAATTGAACAATCGCACTGCCACCATCGCCCAAACTGGCTACGCCTGTTGCATTAGGCGCACCGGTTGCTTCTGTGCTATCACCGTAGGTTACAAATCCTAAATTGGGATTTGAAATATCTCGATATCCTCGTTGAAGCGTGCAGTCTGTTGCCCAAGCCACAAAAATTGAAGAGTCTTTATGGATAGCTGTACTTCCCGTTTGTCCAGCAGGAGGTGCAAATTGTGCCACTGCGCAAAGGCCAGTGGCACAAAATAATATGGTAAGTACGAGTTTACGCATTTTTATTGCTTACTAATTTTTGTACTCCAAACCACATCCTCACTTCTTAGTTGTAAGAAATAAGTTCCGGCTGGTTGATTAGAAAAATCTACAGGGTAATCTGCTTGTGAATTGACAATTGTTTCACTAACAATTTTTTTACCGCTGAGGTCATAAATAGTCAGTTCTAAATTTTCTTCCTCAATATCTTGCAACGAAATGTGCAATTCATTTTGAACTGGGTTGGGATAAATCTGGATTGATTTTTTCGAAATAAGATTAGAAGTTGCAACAGCGGCATTGGCCGTTGTGAAATCATCAATGCAAAAGAATAAAGGAGTATTAATTCCAAAGCTTCCTACATCGGTGCTACTCATTGTAAATTGCACACTGTCTACATTGCCCAGCGGTGTTAAGTCTACCCATTGCCAATCTTCTACTATATAATCTAAAGAATCTGGTCCGCGGAAATCAGCCAAATAGAAATTTACACTATCCGTAATTTGGGCACCATTGCTATATCCGTAAACAGTCAATAAAAAGTAGTCAGGATAAGAACCTTGCGCTCCAGTATGTCCCGTACCCGTAGTGTCTCCAAATTTTCTTGAGAAAGAATTTCCATTTTCAATTACGCGCGCGGCATAGGTGCCATTCGTAACATAAAAACCATTTACTACTTTTCCTATTGCGTCAGAAGATAAATTAACCCAAGCGTTCTGCTGGCCTACGGCATAGGTCGCAGAGCCTGCGTTACCGATACCAGGTCGTGCAGCGTATAAATTACTAGAGGTGCCATTTGTCGTGTCAGTCATATTACTATAAGCCCAACCGCCACTCCAATACCCTCCAAAAGAAGTATCATAGTTATTAGGAAAAATAGCATCGGCACTCATAAAGGTTGTCCCTAATGGAGTTGAAATTCCGTTCCAAAACGTATCCGTTTGTGGCAAGGTATTGTTTTCAAAATCAGCTACAGATTGCGCTTGTGCTGTTGTCGCGAGAAGTGCAAAAGTCATGGCTAGTACACTTAGAATTTTTGTAAAATTGTTTTTCATAATTTATTTTTTTTAAAGCTTTTCGCAAGGAGAAAAAATAATAACATGAAAAAGAAAGACAGAATATGGCGATAAAAAAATGCCAATTACTAACTATAACTTCAAATCACGAAAGTATTTTAGTCTATAAAAATGTTCGGCATTCTGGCTTAGAGCTTGCGCTCAATACAGTTGCGTGACAGCTCACGATTTAAACGTGATTCCCCGAAAAATTGAAAGCATTGCGGCTTTCCATTTTTATTCTTGTAAAAGATCTTTGTTGCT
>CAZTCQ010000126.1:2600-3874 GCA_964612525.1 uncultured Chitinophagaceae bacterium
GTGGTTACAAAAGTGTAGGCATGACCTTTTTTACCGGCACGACCCGTACGACCAATACGGTGAATATAAGAATCGTAGGTACGAGGAATTTCAAAATTGATTACCTGCGTTACATCACTAATATCTAAACCACGCGCGGCAACATCAGTTGCTACTAGTACATCTACACGGTCAGCTTTAAATTTAGCCAGGGCCTTTTTCCTTGCCGCCTGACTTTTATCACCATGAATTTCGTCTACACGGATACCTTCCTTTTTTAGTTTGTATGCAATGTCACCAACCGTACGTTTGGTTTCTGCAAAAATTAATACTTTTTCAAACTGATCACTCTCCAGCATTTCTAGTAAGCGATCAAATTTTTCATCCCGCGTACATCTTACAATTTCTTGCGTAATATGCTCAGCAGTTGTGGTACCGCTACTCACTTTTAATTCAATGGGATCTTCCATTAATTCTTGAATGAGTTTTTCCTGATTCGGTTCTATAGTCGCAGAAAATAATAAAGTCTGATCTCTAGCATTCATTTTATCGGCTAAGAAGAAAACATCTTCTTTAAAACCCATATCCAATAATCGATCAAACTCATCAATAACTAATATTGAAAATGCTGAAAGATCTAAAACACCTTGGCGCACTAAATCACATAATCTACCGGGCGTACCCACCACAATATGCTGGAAACGACGTAGTTTTTTTATGTCTTTGTATACGGGCGTACCACCAATACAACAAATGGTATATAAGCCAAGGCCCTTGGCTAGTTTACGAAATTCTTCTTCTACTTGCTCCGCTAATTCACGCGTAGGCAGAACCACTAAGGTTTGAAAAATATCATCTTCCTCGTCTAATAAATTATGAATGATAGGAATCAAGAAAGCACCTGTTTTACCCGTGCCGGTATTCGCTATTCCAATTACGTCTTCAATATCCGCAACAGTTTCAAATGTTTTGTCCTGAATTTCTGTAGGGTTTTCATAACCCAAATCAGCAATGTTCTGTTTCAGCTTCGGGTGAATGGGCATTTCCTCAAACGAGCGCGGTGCATTGTACTTCACTTCTTCAAGTGGTACCCCTTCATGCTGTAATTGTTCGTGTTTAATGCCTGGGCCTTTTTTGCCCTTAAATCCTCCGCGGCCTCTTCCTCCTCCCGATCGTTGACCACGTCCTCCGTAGCCTCTATTACCTCCACCATTGCGGTTTCTGTATCCTTGTCCCATAATTAAATAATTTTTGCTCTATCGCAGTATTATTCAATCTTGTTGAAACAACCGCTC
>CAZTCQ010000126.1:3974-5030 GCA_964612525.1 uncultured Chitinophagaceae bacterium
TTTGATCGTTATCATCCTTTTGTATTAAAAAAATGCAAGCGGTTTATCAAA
Organism: uncultured Chitinophagaceae bacterium; assembly: GCA_964612525.1. Lineage (GTDB taxonomy): Bacteria > Bacteroidota > Bacteroidia > Chitinophagales > Chitinophagaceae > JAGNRR01. The sequence continues at coordinate 4,026 of CAZTCQ010000126.1, forward strand.
GACTATTCCGAAGCCGAGGATATGGCGCAACATATATTCCTAAAGCTAGATACTCGATATCAGAGCTTTGAGGGGAAATCTTCTTTTAAAACTTGGCTGTACTCCATTACCTACAGAGATTGCCTGGTGTATTTGCGTGAGGCAAAAAAATTTACTCTTAAAAGTGTAGACATCGAAGAGCTTAAAGAAGCCTATGATTATATAGATCTAGATATTGATGTGGATATGGAAACGAATCGAAATCTGGATTTATTGAATCAAATAGACCCACTGGATAAAGCTCTTTTATTAATGAAATACAAGGACGGTATGAAATTGAGAATAATTTCTGAGAGCTTGCAGCTGGGCGAGAGCAATGTAAAAATGCGTCTGAAGCGTGCAAAGGCAAGGCTTTTGAAACTAAGAGCGGCCCAAGAGAAAAAATAAATTGAAATTATTTTTTGAAAAGTGTGACTTTTTTTCAAATCCTGCATCTAATAGGTACTTAATATAAATAGTAAACAATGAGATCACTTTTCATTTTAGCTTTCGTACTCATGCAGTTCGGGGCTACAGCAACAGACGTACCTTCTAAAGTACAAGAATCATTTAAATCAAAATACCCTACAGCTACAGATGTAGAGTGGTATGATGAAGACGGAACCTACGAGGCTTATTTTTATGTAAATGAGCAAAGTAAGACAGCTAAGTTTAACGCAGCAGGTTCCTGGACGGAGACTAAAACCTTTATTGACGAATCTCAAATCCCAGCAATCATAACTAAAACATTGAAAGCCGCTTACGCAGATGCTTCTGTTAGCGGAGCAACTTTGGTAGAACTACCAAACGCGTTGAACCAATACGAAGTAAGTATCGAGGCTAATGGGGCAACTATTATGCTTACTTACGACGAAAAAGGAGGACTATTAAAGAAATTGGAAGAGGTAACGGAGACAGATGATGCAGACGATGCAGGTGAGGATGACGCTTCTGACGATGATGATGAGTAGTCAGTTTTTATTTTAA
>CAZTCQ010000127.1:0-4870 GCA_964612525.1 uncultured Chitinophagaceae bacterium
AAGCAAAAAACAACTTTTTTCTGTCAAGAGTGTGGTGTGGCATCTCCTAAGTGGGTTGGACAATGTTCATCTTGTAAAAAATGGAACACCTTAGTAGAGGAAATTGTTGTGAAAGAATCCAAGAATAAAAATACTTGGGTGGAATCATCGGACGGTCGGACGCAGAGTAAAAAACTCTCCGAAATTGATGAAGAAAACCTAGCACGTATTAAAATGCCTGGCAAAGAATTGCATAGGGTCTTAGGAAATGGATTGGTAAGAGGTAGTGTTACTCTAGTAGCTGGTGAGCCCGGCATCGGGAAAAGTACTTTGTTTTTGCAGGTAGCCCTTCGATTAAAGAATACTAAAATTTTATACATCAGTGGTGAGGAAAGTTTAGAGCAAATAAAAATTAGGGCTGAGCGAGTGGGTAGTAATAATGACCAGTTGTTTTTATTAGCCGAGAGTGACACCCAGAAAATTTTCAATGAAATAAAAAAGATTAAACCTGAAATTGTAATTGTCGACTCCGTACAAACCTTGCAAACGCCCTATGTAGAAAGTGCGCCGGGAAGCGTGTCACAAGTTAGAGAAAGTGCTGCTGAGTTTATTCGTTTTGCAAAGGCAACTCAAACCCCTGTTTTTATCATTGGTCATATCAATAAAGACGGAAATATTGCGGGTCCCAAAGTGTTGGAGCACATGGTAGATACGGTTCTTCAGTTTGAGGGTGATCGTCATTATACCTATCGCATTTTACGCGCTATAAAAAATCGCTTTGGAAATGCGAGTGAATTGGGAATTTATGAAATGGCTCAAAACGGGCTTCGCGAAATTGACAATCCTTCGGAAATTCTGATTTCTCAGAAAGACGAAGTACTGAGTGGCACTGCGGTTGCGGCAACTATGGAGGGCGCTCGTCCTTTATTGATAGAAACGCAAGCTCTTGTAACCCAAGCGGTGTATGGCACACCGCAGCGCACGGTGAGTGGTTTTGATATGCGTCGTTTACAATTATTATTAGCGGTTCTTGAAAAACGAGGCGGGTTTCATTTAGGTGTAAAGGATGTGTTTCTAAATATCGCGGGTGGCCTAAAAGTGGAAGATCCTGCCATTGATTTAGCTGTTCTGGCCGCTATACTCTCAAGCTATGAAGATATGCCGATTCTCACCTCGGATTGCTTTGTAGGTGAGATAGGACTGAGCGGTGAAATAAGAGCAGTCAATAGAATTGAACAACGAATTAAGGAAGCAGAAAAACTTGGATTTGAACGGATTTTTATTTCAAAATATAATAAGAGCAAACACATTCGAGCCGAGGGGATAAAAATTATTCAGCTGGGCCGAGTGGACGAATTGTATAATGCTTTGTTTTAAATCATGAAAAAACTGGCTTGGTTGAATGATGTTTATAAGCTTCTCTTTCCTAAGCTTTGCTCCTTGTGTCAACAAGATTTATTGAGTGAAGAAGAGCAGATTTGCACAACTTGTTTACTGGGTTTGCCTTTCACTAATTTTCATAGGAATAATAAAAATGCTCTGAGTCAAAAATTGAAAGGACGTTTTGATTTTCAGAGTGCTAACTCTCTTTTATATTTTAATACCGAGAGTCAAGTGCAACAAATTTTACATCAAATAAAATACAACAGCAATGAATACTTAGCCGAGTATATGGGAAAGCTCATGGGAGAACGCCTAAAAGAATCCTATCAAAATATTGACCTCGTAGTTCCGGTACCACTTCATAAACGTCGAATCGAAGAGCGAGGTTACAATCAATCTGAACGAATAGGCAGAGGGTTCGTGGAAGTTTTGGGTACGGAACTCAGCACGACTTTTGCGCATAGAATAGTCAACACACCCTCTCAAACGAACAAAAATAAAAACGAGCGTTTTGAAAATATGAAAGACGCTTTTCAATGGAAAAAGCTGAGTAATAAAAATATTTTGTTGCTAGACGATGTAATCACTACCGGCGCTACCATGGATAGCCTGATAAATGCGATGCCAAAAGAATGGAACAATTCAATTCAAATTATTTCATTGGCTGCCGTGACCGATAATTAGCATACTTTTTTTTACAATAAAAACAGACTTACTCCGTTAGTAAGCTACATTAAAATCATAAATTTGTAAGGATTGTTTCTTGCAAAATTCTATTGAGAAGCTAAATAAAAATATGAAACGTTTTGTAGTTCTGATAAGTTGTGTATTAGGTGTCATCCTAGTATTTCAGCTAAGCTCTTGTAAAAAAGATCGCTTGTTGACCGAGGGAGGACGCATCGGTTTTTCTACTGATACGCTTTACTTTGATACCGTTTTTACCACAATGGGGAGTGTGACTAAAGAATTTAAGATTTACAATCGAAACGATCGGTCAATCAACCTTTCTTCTATTCGCCTAGAAAAAGGTAGTTCTTCTTTTTTTAGATTAAACGTAGACGGCGTGCCAACGAAAGATATTAGTGATATTGAAATTGCACCCAACGACAGTGTGTATGTTTTTGCCGCGGTAACAGTTGACCCCAACTTAGAGACCAATCCATTTGTAATAGACGATAAAGTATTGGTATTTTTGAATGGACAAAGTTATGAAGTCCCGTTTCAAGCGTACGGTCAAAATGCTCATATCATTCGGGATAGTGTGCTGACTACGCAAACCTGGATCAATGATTTGCCTTATGTAATTATCAATAGTGCTTTAGTCGATTCTGCGAACACGCTCACGATTCAAAAAGGATGTAGAATTTATATGCACGCCAACAGTAAATTGTTTGTTGGTGGAACACTGAATTGTTTCGGAACAAAAGAAGATAGCATTGTATTCCAAGGAGATCGATTAGATCGCGAGTACTTCGGGCAAGATTTTCCTGGCGAATGGCGAGGATTACATTTTTTAAGTTCCAGCATGATGAGCAACTTAAATCATGTTATTATTAAAAACGGAGGAGCGTCCGACGCCTCTGTTTATGCGCAGCCACCTTGGAATGCATTTAGCTCCAATCGGTATATGCTGGAGATGAATAAATGTAAAATTTATAATTCACTAGGTTTCGGCGTGCTAGCTTTTCAAACGGCTATCAATATGAATAACTGTTTGGTGTATCAATGCGGGAAACAAAACTTTGCTTGCTTACAAGGCGGACGATATCGAATTAACTATTGTACTTTTTCTACTTTTGGAGGCAACGGAATTACTCATATTAATGAACCCGTTATGGCACTATCTAATTTTTTGAAGGTTTCTCAAACAGAAATAGTTGCCGCTGACTTAAAAGTGGAAATGAATAATACGATTATCTACGGTTCTCAAGAAACTGAGTTAGTATTTCCCAGAGTTGCAGATGTTGACCACGACGTAAATATGCGAAATTGTTTGTTTAGAAGTAAAGAGGCAGTACCAAATTATGTGAGAACAGGTAATAATATTCTCAATCAAAATCCACAATTTGAAGATCGACTCGAGGGAGACTATAGTGTAAAAGACTCTAGTCCTTGTAAGGGCGCTGCTGATCCGTTAGCTGCCATCATTGATGACATTATTGATATGAGCAGAACGGCTGCACCAACAATTGGTTGTTACGAATAGCCGCGGGTTCTAGCTCCATTTTGATTTCTCGATTAATTTTTATAATTTGAGTCATCAAATGATTTAGTTATGAAAATTTTAAAAGGTTTAGTTGGTCTTGCGATAGTTCTTATCTTGGCATTTGTAGTATTATCGTTTTTAGGACCCAAAGATTACGAAGTGGAGCGTTCTAAAGAAATCAATGCATCCGCTGCCGATGTTTATAATCAAGTGGTCAATTTTGAAAATTGGGAAAGCTGGTCTGCCTGGCGCGAAAAGGATCCGGGTGCTACCTATAATATTATCGGAGAGGATGGGAAAGTAGGCACCAAGCAAACGTGGAAAGGCGATAAGAGCGGAGAGGGTAGTATGGAAATTCTGGAAGCGCTGCCGAACGAAATAGTATCGCACATTCTATTATTCACTAAGCCCTTTGAAGCTGAGTCAAAAACTAGATTCGAAATTGAATCTATAGATTCCACAAGAAGTAAATTAACCTGGCGAATGACTGGCAAAAACGAAGGAGCATTTTTTCGAGTGTGGGCTTTGCTTCAACCCATGGATAATGCCATTGGTCCTGACTTTGAGCGAGGATTGTTTAAACTAGATTCGGTTTTGTTAGCACAGAGAGCTATGCCTGCCGAGTAGCAAGAAAATTTTAGTATTGCTAAAATAGGGTGTTCCCGTTTTTCTTTTCACTTAGCGAAACGCCCAAATGTTTGTAGGTTTTCTCAGTGGCTTCTCTTCCTCTTGGTGTGCGCACGATATAACCTTCTTGAATTAAAAATGGCTCATACACTTCCTCAATCGTACCACGTTCTTCACCCACGGCCGTGGCAATGTTGCTAATGCCTACTGGGCCGCCTTTGAATTTTTCCACCAAGGTTTGCAAAATTTTATTATCCATTTCATCCAAACCGTTCTCATCTACTTTCAGCGCTTTTAGCCCATGTTCGGCAATGCCCATATCAATGGTGCCGTTGCCTAAAATTTGAGCGAAGTCGCGCATTCTTCTCAAAAGTCCATTGGCAATACGAGGAGTGCCACGACTTCTTCTTGAAACCTCTTTTGCAGCGTCGGAGGTGATTTTAACTTCGAGCAATTCTGCACTGCGCCAAATAATTTTTGTGAGAATATCTGTATTATAATAGTGAAGTCTAGATTTAATACCAAAGCGAGATAGGAGCGGGGCGGTCAGTAAACCCGATCGGGTAGTCGCGCCTACCAAGGTAAATGGATTTAATTCAATCTGAACACTTCTGGCATTCGGTCCGCTATCAATCATGATATCGATTTTATAATCTTCCATTGCTGCATATAGAT
>CAZTCQ010000128.1:0-4845 GCA_964612525.1 uncultured Chitinophagaceae bacterium
TGCATAGTAACCACACGTTGTGGTAACGGAGCTTCATAACCAGCTTTTCCTAGTTCTTCTACTACTTTCTGACGAGTATCCCAATATACATCCCAATATCCTTCAACGCTTGAATATGGAAGTGCTAATAACTCAACACCGTTCTCACCTAAATTGTTTACTGCTACTCGTGGAGCAGGATCTTGTAATACGTTAGCATCATTTTTAAGAATGTTCATTACGATACTTTTTGCTTTTTCAATATCCGCACCATAACGAATACCAAATGGCATATCAATACGAAGGTTTCCTTTCATACTTAAGTTCGTGATTTTTCCTGCAGTGATGGCACCGTTTGGCACGATCTCTGTTTTGTTTTGGAATGTTTCCATAAAGGTTACGAAAACTGAAATTTCTCTAACAAAACCAAGCGTACCGTCAGGTAGTTGAATTAAATCTCCAACTTTAAAAGGTTTGAATACTAATATCATTACACCTGCTGCTAAGTGACCTAGTGAACCATTAAATGCTCCACCAATAGCCAAACCAACACCAGCGATAATAGCGGCAAATGCAGTCATTTCAATTCCGGCCATACCAGCTACGGTAATAAACAGTAAGACTTTTAGAGCAAAGCTGATAATTGTTACAAGGAATGGACGAAGAGTTTCATCAGTGTTTGCTTTTTCAAAACCTTTGCTTATTAATTTCATAAGCTTGTTGATTATCCAAAGTCCAATTACTAGACCAACGATGGCTCCAAGTAATTTGGGAGCCCATTCGCCCACGGTAGTTGTTACTGTTGAGAAAAATTTGGCTAATCCGCCAATGCCTGTTCCTGCTGCTTCACCCACAGCGCTTGTTTGTAGTAGTACCAATAGTGTATTCATTTTATTTATTATTTTGTATTTAGATGTCTAAATGTAATATGCTAAACTCGTTTTAGATAAAAATTCATTAATAGCAACATTTTATTAATAAAAAAAGTAATTTGGAAGAGGAACTATTTTTTACCTTGCTCAAACCGCTCTTTTAATGCATCCTTTGATTTATTAAAAATCATAATGCCGCGGTCTTTGCCCTGTCGGATTTTCTTTTGTTCTTCTTCGGGTAGTTGCAGTATGTCCATACATTCTTGCGAGCAACAGTTTTGCATTTTTTCTTTGCAGCTATCGCATTGTAAAAAGAGTAAATGGCAACCAGAATTTGCGCAGTTGGTATGCAAATCATGTGGCTCGCCGCATTGGTGACAGTTGGCGATAATGTCATTGCTGATACGCTCTGCCATGCGATCGTCAAAGACAAAGTTTCTACCCACAAAATAGTTTTCTATGCCTAGTTCCTTCGCTTGATTCGCATAATTGATAATGCCACCTTCTACATGGTATACATTTTTAAAACCTTTGTATTTTAGGTAGGCGCTTGCTTTCTCGCAACGAATACCTCCAGTACAGTACATGATAATGTTTTTATCCTTTTGGTCCTGCAACATTTCTTCGGCCATGGGTAGTTGGTCGCGGAATGTATCGCTGGGTACTTCAATCGCATTTTTAAAGTGGCCCACCTCATATTCATAATGATTGCGCATGTCTACGATAACGGTCTCTTCATCTTTGGCTAATTCATTAAATTGTTTTGCTTTTAAATAGGTGCCTTTATCGCTTGGATTGAAGTCTTCAAGTTCTATCCCGTCTGCTACGATTTTTTTGCGCACTTTTATTTTTAAAACGTAAAAGGCTTTGTTGTTATCCTCGTAGGCAATATTCAATCTTAGCTGATCTAGTTCGGGAATGGAGTAGATGTATTTTTTTAGCGCATCCAAATTTTCACTGGGTACATTTATCTGTGCATTAATACCTTCGGATGCCACATAAACTCTTCCGTATACTCCAAGTTTATCAAAGTTTACAAACAGCGTATCTCTGAACTCTTGGGTTTCAGCAATAGGAAAGTATTTATAAAAGGAGAGGGTATTACGCGGAGTGGTGTCTTCTTGTATTTTCTCCTTGAGCTCTTTTTTGGAGAGTCGGTTTCTTAGTTCTGACATTGTTATAAAAATTTAGAGTCGATTGTAGGTCGAGCAAATTAGTAAGGTGGTAAAGGTAGGAATCTGATAATTTGATTAATTAATTTTTATTACTAATTTTAACTCACAACTGAGACCAACCGGCTTTAGATATTAGACCAATTTTAGCACAAGCCCCTTTTAGATTGTAAGCACTCGTTTTGTTGTAGAAGCCTGTTTTATATGAATTTTCTTTGATTTTGACCAAAAAATCACTGAATTCAGTGATATAGGATTCGTTGTGTTTGACCAACTTTGAGAAGTCAAATTTGACCAACTTGTATTATGAAAAGACTTTTAATTTTATGTTGTTTGTTATTGGCTATGGTAAGTGCTCATGGACAGCTAGCGGGTAACTATACTATCAATAATACTCTACCTACCGCCGGAACAAACTTTGTGAGTTTTACCGCTGCTGCTAATGCTTTAAATACACAAGGTGTTTCGGCCCCTGTTGTTATGAATGTTGCAGCTAGTCAAACGTTTACTGAGCAGGTAGAGCTGAATCAAATTACGGGAGCCAGTGCAACCAATACGATTACTTTTAATGGTAATGGGAGTACGCTAACCCATGCAGGAACAAGCACTACCTCTGCGCACACATTACGCTTGGATGGCGCAGATTATTTTAGATTTGATTCTCTCGTATTTGAAGGTACGGGCACGGCCTACGGATATGCAGCGCACCTCGTGGACAATGCGAATCATAACATTTTTAATAATTGTGAATTTAATCTTCCAGTAAATTCTAATGGTTCATGGCAAATTGGCTTAAACATGAACTGTACAAAATCTGGCGGCGTAGCAACGGGCTCTTTGGCAGCATCGGACAGTAATCAAATATCAAATTGTATATTCAATAATGGACGTCGTGGGATCTATCTATTTTCCCATTCAGCTGATACAGGACGTAATAATTTGATCGAGAATAATCAACTATTGAATCATAGTAGAACGGGTTTGCAAGTATCGGGGCAGGATGAATTGATTGTGCAAGGGAATGAAATGGCAAGACCTACTTTTGCCGCACCCTCAACTTTTTTGGGCTATTATTTGATTAACATAAGTAATACGCTCGTAGACAAGAATATTGTACATACACCCGCAGGTGGAAACATATCTAGCACAGCAGCATTAAGAGGCTTTACTTTTGTAGGGACTACTCCCACGGGGCAAGACAATATTGTTTCGAATAATATCGTTACAAATTTTAGAAGTGCTGGTGGACAAACAGGCATTTATGCTGGCGCAACGAATACTAAATATTTACATAACACTATTGTACTTGATGACCCCGCTCAAACGGGTTCTTATACAACTGGAATTTTTGCTACGAGTGCTACAACGGGTTCTTACTATCTTAATAATATTATTCATTTAAGCAGAAATCCCTGTTCTAATACAAGCGGTGGGATTAAATATGGATTTGATTTTTCGACAACTCCAGATTCTTGTAATTACAATAATGTGTTTTTAAATGGTGGAGGAATAATAGTATATGCTGCCATAGGGTCTTCTAATTATAGTACGCTCACGGATTTTCAGACTGCTGCTGGAAATGTTTATGCGCAAAATTCTACTGATTATAATCCTGGATTTGCTTATCAAGATAGTTTAGATGTTACACCGACTAATGCTTTGATTTATAATACCGGTGGCAATGTAGGTATTGCCGATGACTATAACGGTATGGCGCGAACGCTTGTAACTCCTGATATGGGCGCCATAGAATCTGGCAACTGTTCTCCGCTTGCGGGTACTTATACGATTAATCCAAGCTTGCCGGCTTCAGCTACAAACTTTCAATCTTTTAATACAGCCTCCTTTGCATTACACTGTGGTGTAAGTGCTCCTGTTGTTTTCAATGTAGTAGCTTCTACTATATTTACGGGACAAGTAAATTTAGATGAAGTGCCTGGAGTATCGGCCATTAATACGATTACGTTTAACGGAAATAATAGTACACTATTGTATAGCGCATGTTCTGCTCAGCAACCTTATACATTGCGTTTGAAAGGGACAGATTATTGTCGATTTAATGATTTGACAATTGGAGCGCTAGGTTCCAATTATGCAATCGCCGCTCATTTGTGCGATGGAGCAAACAATAATGTGTTTACTAATTGTAATCTTACTTTACCAGCTAATAATGGGTCTGCCAATCAAATAGGTTTTAATATTAATGTACTTCCAAGTTTACAATCTAGCACAAATCTCTTGAGTGCTTGCGACTCGAATATAGTTCGAAATTCTACTTTTTTTGGAGGGCATACTGGGGTTCGCATTATTGGAATTAATGCAGATTTAGCTGTTCATAATATAATTGACTCTTGTACTTTTCTGGACTTTAGATTTTATGGAGTAAGTGTTACGCACGGTGATCAGACTATTGTTTCTGCCAATGATTTTAGTCGTCCCACCCGCATAATCTCATCTGATTTTTATGGGATTCAACTTTCTACTGGAACACGTAATACGCTGGTAGGAAAAAACCACATTCACAATCCCTTTGTTTCGAATCCTTCTACACCCTTTCAATTTTTTGGAATATTTTCTCAATCGAATGTAACAAGTGGTAATGCTAATCGCATAGAGAATAATTTAATCGAAGACATCAATAGCGGTGGCATTCAAAATGGAATTTATATAAGTGCATCAAATTACCTTGATATTTTTCATAATACTATTGATTTATCCAACAATATATTCGCGAATACCGCTACAAATGGAATTGTTGTCACAGGATCAAGTTCATCCAATGTGGATATCCGAAATAATAATCTTTCTATTACTCGTAACGG
>CAZTCQ010000129.1:0-4770 GCA_964612525.1 uncultured Chitinophagaceae bacterium
GATAATCAAGGTTGCTATATGGATAGCACGGTGACTATTTTGCAATCTCCACAGATTACTATTGATTCTATTGTAGCTACTCCCGCCACATGTTCTTATTCCAACGATGGTTCGCTTAGTGTTTTTGCACAAGGCGGAGTGCAGCCTTTATCTTATCAACTCAATGGTGCGGGTTATGGTGCTACTTCAAATTTTGCAAATCAAAGCGGCGGGACCTATACTATCTCCGTTAGAGATAGCACTAATTGTGTAGTCAATACGCCGGCGACTGTTTTTGCACCTCCAGCTATTGTGGTGAATTCGATTATTATTCAGCAACCGTTTTGCAGTAGTGCGACGGATGGCCAAATCACGATTAATGTGCAAGGCGGTGTGCCGCCCTATCAGTATGCTATTAATACTTCGCTCTTTACAACCAATAATTCCTTTACCAATTTAGTGCAAGGAACCTATCAAATCCAAATTGTAGATGCGCAAAATTGTCAATTTGATACTACCATAATTTTAGTAGCTAACAATTATATGCAGTTTGTAGCTGTGCAAGTGCAAGATGTGAGTTGCCCAGGAGGAAATGACGGTTCGATTTCATTGTTTACCACTGGGGGAACTGCTCCTTACAATTACAGCATTAACAATATTCCCAATGGAAATTCTGGATCGTTTTCTAATTTAGGAATTGGTCAATACTCTATTTTAGTAACGGATACATTGGGTTGTCAAAAAGATACGATGATTACCATCTCACAACCACCGAATGCGCTTTCACTAACGCAGACATTCATGACTCCGAACCTTTGTAAAGGAGATAGTGCCGGTTCTATTGGTGTGCAAGCCACAGGCGGAACAACACCTTACCAGTATTCATTAGGAGGAACTGTTTTTCAAGCAGCTAATTCTTTTTCAAATCTACCGGCAGGCAATTATCAAATATTTGCATCAGATGCCAACGGTTGTCAAACTGATTCACTTTTTGCAATCAGCGAGCCAGATACTTCGGTTCAGCTACAAGTTCCTATTGTAACACGCACAAGTTGTATCGGAGTAGATGATGGAACAATTCGTGTGCAAGCTTTATATGGTGCCTTACCCTACACTTTCTTTCTGAACGGAGTTTCTCAAGGCACGGATACCTTTTACAATAACCTAGCCCCGGGCAATTACATTGTCGAAGTCGTTGATAATATTGGTTGTCGGTCCACGGGGAAATATGAAGTTTTCCTTACGCCCATTGAACCGTTGCTTTTGATTGATAGTTTAGTCGGTCCGTTTTGTCGGGGTGATGCAGATGGTTATTTGCAGTGGACTACGTTAAGCCCCTATCCACCCTTTGACTACACTGTAAATGGCGCGAATCAAGGCGCTACTGATTTTGCTAATAATTTAGGGGTAGGACAATATACTATAGAAGTCGTAGACGACCGAGGTTGTGTGGATGACACTACGGTCACCTTCGTAGAGTCCAATCCGATTGAACTGTCCGTGACCACCACTCCAGCCAGCTGTGAAGGAACGGGTGACGATGGAGGAGCCAGAGCGATGGTTATAGGCGGCGAAGCGCCCTATCGCTACATTTGGAGTAGCAATGTAGGGATCAACACGGATAGTGTGTATCCAGTACGAGCAGGAACTTATTTTACCATTGTTCAGGATAATTTGAATTGTACCGATACGGTTCGATTTACAGTTGATTATGAACCCTGCTGCACGGTCACCTTGCCGAATGCTTTTACGCCCAACGGAGATGGCCTGAATGAAGTTTTTAGGGTGATTGACTACGGTCAGATTAAATTAGTGAGTTTTGAAATATTCAACCGATGGGGGAATAAAGTTTTTAGAACGAACATACTAACCGATGGCTGGGACGGCTACTATAAAAGTTTACCCGCCGAAATGGGTTCCTATTTCTACGTAATTAAGTTTAAATGTAGCGAGGGAGGTCAAGTGGAACAGAAGCAAGGAGATGTGACACTGATACGATAATCGTTTGCCTAAAAAAAATTAGTTTTGCCGTTCTATGAAAAATTTAGTTTTTCTCTTGGTGCTATTTTTAACTGTTTCGGCTTGTAACGATTCCAATCAAAAAGAAGGAGGACAAAAATCATTTCCTAAAGAAATTCATCAAGTCAGTAATCAGATAAAAAAAACACCAACCGATGCAAAGTTATTTTTTCTTCGCGCGGATCTCTATCGACAAATTGATGAAGACAGTTTAGCTTTTTTGGATTTGCTCAAAACGGTTTCTCTAGATTCTTCTCAATCAAATTATTTTAGCGCAATCGGTGATTTTTTATTTGATAAAAAAGATATTGCGGCGAGTGTAAAATGGTTTAAAAAAGCAATTGATATAAATCCTGCTGACGAAATTTCTCATTTAAAAATGGCGAATCTTTTTTTATATACAAAAGATTACCCAAAGGCTTTTGCTGAAATCAATGCAGTCCTCCGCCAAAATGTTTACAATGCGGAAGCTTATTTCATAAAAGGGCTATGCTATAAAGATATGGGTGAAACGGACCGAGCGATTAGTAGTTTTCAAACGGCCGTGCAAACTGAGCCTGCTTATTATGATGGTTTTATTCAATTAGGGATTTTATATGCCAAAAAGAAAGATCCTTTGGCGCTCCAGTATTTTGATAACGCGATAAAAATTGATTCGTTTAATTACGAAGGGCATTATGCCAAAGGAATGTTTTTTCAGAATCAAAAAAAATATGCTGAAGCTAAAAAAGTATTTAAAAATGCAATTCGTATTGATAAAAACTATGCTGAAGCGCACTACAATATTGGTTGGATGTTGTTGCAGCAAGATTCGAATGCTAAAGCGAAGCGAGAGTTTGACAGGGTGTTGTCGCTTGACCCTGATAATGCCCAAGCCTACTACAACAGAGGATTGAGTCAAGAAATTTTAGGCAAGTTTAAAGAGGCTAAAGAGGACTATGAGCAGGCGCTCATATTTGATCCGGAGTTTGACTTGCCCACAACTGCTTTAGAGCGTGTGAAGAAAAATTTGTAAAACAAATTAGTCAATCCGCGAGTAGAGAATACTTTCGAGTAAAATTACAACTATGGCACTTATCGCACCTTCCATGTTATCGGCTGACTTTTTGAACCTCTCCTCTGAGATTGAAATGGTAAATCAATCTGAAGCAGATTGGTTTCATTTGGATATTATGGACGGACGTTTTGTGCCGAACATTAGCTATGGCTTGCCGGTGGTAGCTGCTATGAACAAAGAGGCAAAAAAAACATTGGATGTTCACTTGATGATTGAAGAGCCGGGTAAGTATGCTGAAGATTTTAAGAAGGCGGGCGCTGAGTATTTAAGCGTTCACATTGAAGCTTGTCCTCACTTACATAGAAATATTCAACAAATAAAAAGCTTGGATATGAAAGCGGGTGTAGCGGTGAATCCGCACACGAATGTCAATCAACTTTTTGATGTGGTAAGAGACATTGATTTAGTTTGTCTGATGAGTGTGAACCCGGGTTTTGGTGGTCAGAAATTTATTCAGAATACCTTGGAAAAGGTAAAGCAATTGGTAGCTGAAAGAGAGAAGCAAGGTGCTAATTTCTTAATTGAAATCGACGGCGGAGTCACACTGGATAATGCCAGTGAAATTATCGCTGCTGGCGCCGATGTGCTTGTGGCAGGGAGTACGGTTTTCAAAGCTGAAAATCCAACGGAGACGATTGCGGCTTTGAAGGCTATTGGATAGTAATCAATAGAGGGTCCAGCTTTCGAGCTCCTCCGCAGTCGGAGAAGGGTAAATTTAATATTACTGAATAGCATAATGGGAAGTAACCCTAAACGAATTATCAAATTTTCTCTATCAACTTTCCACCAAATTACCTACGATTCATAAAAATCATAATATAGTAAAGCAAGGTTGCTAGACTTCCTATTGCAGCTACTACATAGGTTCGAGCTGCCCATTTTAAGGCATCGCTTACACCTTCCATTTCATTACTTCCTGCGGTTCCCGTGTTTTTCAACCAGTCCTTTGCGCGATTGGAAGCGTCAAACTCTACCGGCAAGGTTATAAAAGAAAATAGGGTAGTGATAGCAAACATGGCAATCCCGATTAATAAAATTGTATTGTTTCCGCCGCCAAAACCTAGCATTCCAATACCGGCTAAAATAACCCATTGTCCAAATCGAGATCCAAACTGAACCGCGGGCACCATTTTAGAACGCATTTGTAACCAAGCATATCCTTTGGCATGTTGTACGGCATGACCTACCTCGTGAGCAGCTACCGCTGCAGCACTTACGGATCGTCCTTCGAATACATCAGGGCTTAGGTTTACTGTTTTTTTGGCTGGGTTGTAATGGTCGGACAAAAAACCGGGCGTGCTGATAACTTGTACGTCGTTG
The DNA here is from genome assembly GCA_964612525.1 of uncultured Chitinophagaceae bacterium. GTDB lineage: Bacteria > Bacteroidota > Bacteroidia > Chitinophagales > Chitinophagaceae > JAGNRR01. The sequence goes on from CAZTCQ010000129.1 coordinate 4,376, forward strand.
ATTCCATTGTCTTGTAACATTTTTTCGGCTATTTCTTTACCGCTGAGGCCATTGCCTAATCCTACTTTTGAGTAAAATTTGAATTTACTTTTCAGCTTATTGCTTACCAACATGCTTATTAAAAACATGACACCTGCAATTACATAATACCCCATATATTCACCCATAACTCTCTTTTCTTAGTATAGAACAAATTTAAGTCCAAGATTATTTATATCGCAATAATGACAGATTGTCCGTAAAAATTAACATTATGTGAACAAATGGCGCAATAATGGCAAGTTAGAGTTGCAATTAACGTTTTTAGTTAGTGAGATTCTCACAAAATAATTTGTTATCAGAAAAATGAGATATACCTTCGTATTGAATTTTATGGGTTAGTAAGAAAGGGATTA
>CAZTCQ010000130.1:0-4697 GCA_964612525.1 uncultured Chitinophagaceae bacterium
TTACTTCTATTCATTTTGACTGGTGCGCTTTCTAGTCAAGCCTCCCACATTATTGGAGCAGAAATTCGTTATGAGCATGTCACCGGAATGGAGTATGAAGTCTTTGTGAATTTATACGGAGACTGTGATGGATCTTCTTATCCTGCTTTATTTGGCGGCGGTACGGTAGCAGAAGTGGATGTCTATTTGGGCGCTTCACTTTTTACAAGCATTACATGCGACCGCTTCGGTGAGTACGGAAAAGAAATTACACCCGTATGTCCCAGAGATAGTTTGAATACAGCTTGCAACGGAGGAGCCTTACCGGGGATTTCGGAATTTAAATTTAAAAAAAGAGTTACGCTTTCTGGAGCCAATGCCAATTGGCGATTTGTGTTTAACGGAGGTTTGGGTGGAACTGCGGGTGCAGGAAGAACGGCGGCCATTACCAATGCCAATACAAGCGCCGGTAATTCACTCATTTATCTTGAGGCTAAATTGAACAATCTAAATGGTCCTAATAGTTCGCCAGTATTAACTACGATTCCCACTCCGTTTTTTTGTATCAACCAATCTCAGTCTTACAATAACGGGGCTTCTGATGTGGATCAAGATAATTTACAATTTGCCTTGATAGATGCTTCGCAATTTGACCCCTTGGGGAATGTGGTTAGCATTCCTTACAATGCAGGTTTTTCAGGAGCGCAGCCGTTGTCCGCGACCGCATTTAATTTTAATGTAACTAGTGGGCAACTCACTTTTTCTCCAAACCTAATTCAGAAATCAGTCGTTGTGAATGAGGTTTCAGAGTTTCGCAATGGGGTACTGGTGGGAACTATGATGCGAGAGATGAATTTTATAGTATTGGATAATTGTAGCAATGTATCACCCACGGGCGGTATCGATACTACTGAAGTAGGCAAGTTAGCCTCAAATACGATCATTGAGGTTTGCAATGCAGATTCGATCGTCAATTTTTCAATTTCTGGTTTTGATCCTGATAGCGGAAATGTGACTGTTACCGTTTCGGCTCCACCGACAGGATTATCCTATACTATTCAAAACAATAATTCTCCCAGCCCAGCATTACAGATGCAGTTTGTAGTTCCGCAGCCCATTTTGGCAGGAGATTCTTACACCTTTTTTGTTTCGTTTGAGGATGATAATTGTCCCATTAGTAGCAAGCAGCAACAAGCATTTACTATCAAAGTGATAGAGCCGATTACTGTCACGCAAACAGTACTCGGTGAAAGTTGTATTCCGGGTAATGATGCTGTGATAAATTTGAACGGCAGTAGTACGAATTCTGCCGCGCTTACCTATTCTCTAAACAATGGTCCTTATCAAGTTGGAAATACCTTTGCTTCCTTAAATGCGGGAACTTACCTCATTAAAATAAAAGATTCTCTTGGCTGTGTTTTGTCAGAAACGATTGTGATAGACACCACCTTGGCCGTAAGGATTACCGATGCAATCAGTAAAGACGTAAGATGTTTCGGCCAGTCCAATGGTTCGATTGAGGTGACGGCTGTGCCGGATACTTTATCGGTTCAATACAGTTTGTTGCCGACTAGTTTGGTGAATAACACAGGACGGTTTCCTAACTTGCCAAAGGGTAGCTATTCAGTAATAGCCAATGCTCCTTTAGGATGTAGTGACACCGTTGCGCTTGATGTGGGTGGTCCAGATTCTATTAATTTTGAATCCACAATTATTAGTGACAACCGTTGTGAGCTGAATACGGGAAGTATTCGAATCAATACCAACATTCAAATTCCTGCCGAGTATTCTATTTCTCCTAGTCAAGAAACGAATGCCACCGGAATTTTTGGAGGGCTAACCGAAGGGTTTTATATCATCACCGTTCGCGATTCAAATGGTTGCAACAAAGACACTTTGTTAGAAATAAAAAAAGATCCTACTCAGTTGCAAGTTGCGCTCACAAAGGAAGATGTGAGCTGTGAATCCGATGGGTTTGATGCTTCGGTACAAGCTAGTGTGTCCGGAGCAGTTGATCCCGTAAGCTATTTCTGGACTTCGATTTATGGAACGGAAGGCACAAGTGAGGAAATTATCAATCAACGCTCAGGTTATAAAAAGGTAGTCGTCACGGATGCGATAGGTTGCGAAGCGGAGGCCTACATTATTGTAGATCCTGCTAATTGTTGCGAAAAAGTATTTATTCCAAGCGCTTTTACGCCCAATGGTGATGGTGTAAATGAAACCTTCAATTTGCGCACGCCGCTGACGATGAACGAAGTCCGTTTCACTGTCGTCAATCGCTGGGGTCAGAAAGTTTGGGAAACCAATAATCAGTTGGATCGATGGGATGGAAATTATCCTGATGGAACACCCGCTGACGTCGGTACTTATTTTTATGCCTTGCGCTATCAATGTGATAGTGACAAAAAAAATTATTTCTTAAAAGGAGATATTACAGTGATTCGCTAAACCGCTAAAATTACTCAGCCCAAATCTGTACGAGCTCCACACACATGTCTGTTGCCTTCTGCATGTCTTGCACGCTTACATATTCATGCTTGGAGTGAATCGCCATTTCGCCCGTAAATAAATTAGGGCAGGGTAGACCCATAAAAGACAGTCGCGAACCATCGGTACCACCACGTACTAATTGTTTTTTTACTTCTATACCGGCTCGCTCCATTGCTTTGGCGGCATTGGCTTCTACTTCGGGATGTTTGTCTAGCATTTCTCGCATGTTTCGGTATTGCTCTGTGACAACAAACTCTGCTTTTGCCTTTGGATGGCGCGCCATAGTTTCGTCTAAAATATTTTTCAGGCGGGCTTCATGTTCCTCTAGTTTTTGCGTGGTAAAATCGCGTACGATAAAATCAATGCTTGTTTTTTCAGCTATGCCTTTCATACTAATGGGGTGTACATAACCTTGAGCACCTTCCGTAGTTTCTGGGCTCCATTCTTCTTTGGGTAAGGCATCTAAAAATTCGCCTGCTATTTTTAATGAGTTGACTAATTTGTCTTTGGCATACCCCGGGTGCGCACTCACTCCATGAATCGTTACCACAGCGGCATCGGCGCTAAAGGTGTCACCTTCTAAAGAACCGCGAGTGCCACCGTCCAGCGTATAGCCAAAATCAGCACCTAGCTTTTGCATGTCTACATGATTTACACCTCGGCCTACTTCTTCATCGGGTGTAAAAAGGATTCTAATTTTACCATGTTTGATGCTGTCATCATGTAAAAGAATTTGTGCTAAGTCCATGATGATAGCCACACCCGCTTTGTCGTCAGCGCCAAGAAGGGTTGTGCCGGAGGCGGTAATAATATCGTCGCCAATTCGTTCTTTTAAATAAGGGTGATCTTCTTTAGAAATAACTTGTGTGTTGTCATCTGGAAGTACGATATCACTTCCATCCCATTTTTCATGAAGAATAGGTTTCACGTTTGCGCCGCTACAATCAGGTGCTGTATCCATGTGGCTACAGAAACAAATCACAGGTACTTCTCTTTCAATGTTAGAAGGAATCGTCGCATATACATATCCATATTGGTCAAAGTCTACCTCGCTGGCCCCCATTTCTTTTAGCTCTTGGGCAAGAATTTTCCCAAGGTCTTTTTGTTTTTCGGTACTCGGAAATGTTTCAGATTCGGGATCGGCTTGTGTATCAATTTGAACATAACGCATAAAACGTTCGGTGGAAGTGTAATTCATGTAAGTTTAATTAAGGATGAAAAATTAAGGATTAATAATTTATAATCGTCAATTATTAATTATTAATTCGCCAAAAGGCGTTCTCCACACATTTTACAATAACGAGCGTCTGCATCATTTTTCATAAAACCACAGCGAGGACAATCTACTTGGTCTGGATTGTGTTTTGCCATTTCCGTAGTGACGATTCCAGTGGGCACCGCGATTACAGCATAACCCAAAATCATTAGTACGGCTGATAAAAATTGTCCAAAGGCCGTTATCGGCGCAATGTCTCCATACCCAACCGTAGTTATGGTCACGATGGCCCAATAAATACTGCGAGGTATACTGGTGAACTCGGTGTTTTCATAGGAGCCCTCAATAATGTACATGACAGTACCAATCAAAACGGTGATACTTAAAATAACGCCCATGAAAATGATAATCTTGGCACGGCTAGCTAGCAGGGCTTGTCCAAGAGATTTTGACTCGCCCATGTAGCGCGTTAATTTTAGAATTCTGAAGACGCGCAATAATCTAAAAATACGAATGGTAGCCAAGAACTGTGGCCCAATAAAAAATAGCGCTAGGTAAGTAGGAATTGTGGAGAGTAAATCTACGATGCCATAGAAACTAAAAATGTAGCGAATCGGTTTTTTGGTAATAATAATTCTGAGAATGTATTCTATCGTAAAAAGAATTGTAAAAACCCATTCCAAGGCGGTGAGTAAACTTCCGTATTGTTGGCGAATACTCCCAACACTTTCCAGAATTACCGCGACGATACTTAAAAGAATAGCCCATAGTAAAATAACGTCAAAGGCTTTTCCTTCTTTGGTATGATGACCAAAGATGATTTCATGCCATTTTTGGCGAAAGCTCAGTCTTTTTTTATCAAATGTACTTGGTTCAGAATTTGACATTGGTATAAAAGTACATGCGGTAAAGACAAATAAAAAACTTCCTAAGATGATTAGGAAGTTTTTTGTTGTGACCCCGAAGGGATTCGAACCCCTATCATCAGAGCCGAAATCTGATATTCTAA
>CAZTCQ010000131.1:0-2801 GCA_964612525.1 uncultured Chitinophagaceae bacterium
GGGATTATACTCTCCTATCTGGGTTGCCACTTTGGACGGATTTTCATAATGTCCTATTACTTTCAGGTCTTCCTCCATTTCAAAAAAGGCGATGAGACTTTCGGCATAGTCTTTATTGTCCTCGTAAATTAATATTGTTGTCAATTGGTTGATTTGAAACTCTAAAATAATACAATATTCTAAAATGCACGATTCACTCCCAAAACCCACCTGAAATCAAGATACTCCTGCCCAAACGGTGGCGCACTCAAAAAGAAAGGCACATCAAAGCGCACAGTCAAAGGTTTTGCTTTTTGAAACTTACCCCATTTCTTAATCGTCATGGCTAAGCCCGCTCCTGCATCCATTCTAAATTTACTCCATTGTGTCGTTGGATTATTTTCCGTTATATCATCTGGGTTGTACTCTCCTCTTGTAATGGCTCCTCCATCAGCAAATAAATAAGAATCAAAATGCAACCAATTGCGAAGTTTCTTAGGGCGAATTTTAAAGAAGCGGTCAAATTCCACCTCGATACTTGCACTCGCACCACTCAATCCTTTATAGTTGATAAATAAATCACCATTTTCATTTTCATCTATTGCATAGTAGCCATTATATCCTCTTAGGTTTAGACCGCCACCTGCATGCATATTCGCAAAGCCTGCGGTAGAAAAGCCCCCCAAGTCTGAAGGCATGATACCATGCGTTCGCGTGTATTTATCTTCCATGAGCTCTTCAGGATTAGCACCTTGCATATACAATGCACTTTCTGTTGGCGCCAGGGCTCCCATACCAAAACGTGCAAACAGTCTAGTTTTAATATCAAACTTTTTCCAAAATGTGAGATGTTTTAATTCACCTTCTACATAAGTATAATTGTAATTATCTATCTTAGAACGAGTCGGAATAGGCAAACGCATGCTCGCTCTAAACATTCCCGCAGATTTTGGTCGACGATAATTTTTGAACCAGTCGGCTTGCAAAAACGTATTGGTTCGTCCATTACCATTATCACTTACATCACTACTCCACTCGTCAGGGAAGAATAGATAATCTCGATTAAAGTTCCCGAATCTATACAACGAGTTTAGACCCAATCGGAAAGTATTTTTCTTATTTGGCTTGTAAGATGCAAATAAATAATGCTTTGCAAATCCTTCCATCATTCTACTACCCAAGCCCCACTCTACTTTATTCTCAGTCGAGCGAATTGGATTAGCAAAATTTACGGTATAATCAAACATTCTATGCTTTTCATAAAAACCTTCATTGGGTCCAACCAAATAATCATCGCCCTGTATAAGGTGAGAGTTATACCATACGGTAGCATCAAACTTTTTGGCAAAGTTGAGATAACTTCCTTCAATATGAGCGCCAATTTTCACACCATCTACGGGATTCCACCATACATCCGGACGCCAAGTAGCGACATATTGTTTTCGGTTTGGAAATTGATTAATCCCTCTATCTAAGCCTACACTATATCCTTTATTCAAAAGTTTCCCCGGACGCTTACTATTATCCATTGGGTTCATGTCGGGCAAACGATGAGTCGGATCTATTTCGACACTCTCAATCCCACCGGGCACTTTCGCACTGAAGGTATATTCTTTGTTTATCACATCCCAACCATACCATTTCGGCAGAATAGTAGCATTCGTTTTTTTGTTGTAAGGCTGGTTTGGAATATAAAAATCCATTACTTCACCTCTTTTAGAAATAACTCGGACGTCGATGGGCATCTGCATTTCGCCTTTTCGCCCTAGCGTAATTTCATATTTGTCACTAATTTTTGTTTCCTTAATTTTTTCTACCGAGTAGTCTAAGGTTTTCGTTGTTTCTAAAAACTGATCAAAAAACCAATCTAAATCTTGATGCGTATAGTTTACAATTGATTTTCTAAAATCATCAAAGTAAGGGTGTGCAAATTTCCATTGCGCTACGTAGTTCTGCATAGCTTTTTGAAAAAGCTCATCGCCCAATACATATTGCAAGTTGTACAACATGGTCGCTGTTTTGTAATACACTAAACTATACCCTCCGCCATGACCAATGGCAGAGTGAAAATCATTTGAGTGTGTGTTCAAGGTGTGATCCGTACCGCGAAGCATATCATTTACATATCTGTAAAAAACAGAACGTTCCCTAGCTTCCACAGGCTTAGCATGCTTTTGCAAATATTTACTTTTGGGTGGCGTTTTTATCATGTGCTTGCCATCAATTTTTTCAAGGCCCCAAGAGGTCAAAAACTGGGTAAAACCTTCATCCAAACTAGCTCGATAGGTTTCATTATTCCCAATCATTCCAAAAAACCAATTGTGCGCAATTTCGTGTACAAGCAAACCATGATTATCAGGATCTCTGCCCCCGTCAAGGGTTAACATAGGATACTCCATGCCATCTCGTGCATCAGCTGCCACAATTTTTGGATACTCATACATCCCAAAATCCTCGCTAAACGTCTTGATAATTTTGGTCATATAATTGGGTGTTTTTTGCCAACCACTGCAATGACTTTCATCAACAATAGCCACACATTCTACGCCATTCCAAGTCGCTTCGCCCAAGCGATAAGCGGGATCGGCGGTAAAGGCAAAATCATGTACATTGACTCCGATGTATTTCCATGTTTTTCTCTTCGAAGGGTCATATTTGGTAATCGTGGAAGGCTTCTCTCCCCATTTCTTATTGGCGAAGTTTTTAATATCCAAACGTGCTCGTAAATCACCCGGAAACACCTCTGATTTATTCATTAATTGTCCGGTCGCTTCCACCACATAATTATCAGCAAATGTTAGCTCTACATCAAATCGACCATA
>CAZTCQ010000131.1:2901-4665 GCA_964612525.1 uncultured Chitinophagaceae bacterium
TGCTGCCAATAGCCAGGATATGGTTTACGGCTCTGCCAATAGTGTGGGTTTGCTTTTGAACGAAACGGAATATCTTGAGAGCGTACGTGCTGAAATGTGAAAAGCACCGCCAAAACCAACATCAATTTTTTCATGAGCCAAAAGTAAGGATTCAAGATTACGTGAACGTTGAAAATGAAAAAAAATACTCCCTAGCTTTTATATAAAAATCACTATTTCTAGTGAGCAAAACACGGACTTCGTTCTACAACTTTGTATTCTTAATACTAAAAATATGAAAACTATAAATTACATTATTCTTTTGAGCTTGTTGCTGGCAACGGCTTGCAACAGCTCTACAGATCAAGAATCTGGCACTACGGCCAAGAGAAGTAAGAAAACGCAAAATATTGACGAAGCATTTGCTGCCGTTCACTCTGCTTCTAAAAGCTCTATTGCTGAAAAATTAGAAAAGAAAATCAAATCGGTAAAAGACGGTGATAGCAGAAAAGCAATTATTGCACTATTTGATGGCGAAGGTTTACCCAGAACCATGAGCTCACTAAGTAGCAACAATGAAGTAGAAATTAGAACGAAAGGAAACAAAAGACAAGTAACGCTCGTAACAAAGTCAAGCTTTAAAGAACGCGTTACCCGCTTTGTACTTGAGTTTGATAAAGGAGCTCCTGAAACAGGCACTTTTGATGTAGCGGGCATGAGCTTATTTATAGAAACCTACAAAAAAGACGGTGCAGCTTATGAAATCACCTCAGCCGAGTCTTGGGTAAAAGGCACGATTAAGATACTAGAAAACGACGACAACAAACTAAAAGGCACTGCCAAACTAAACATACCCAAACTAAACTTTACTAAAAACGGAACAAAAGAATCCACCAGCGAGGACGTAAAAATTGAACTCGCATTTTATAACGCAAACCTTTAAAAAATAATATCATGAACAAATTAGTAATTCTATTTTTTGCAAGCCTTACACTTCTTTTTACGGCTTGCAACTCGGCGTCTGAAATGAACACCATGGAAGAAGTGGACAAATGCCTAGCCAAAGCTGCCAGTGCCAGACAACAAATCTATGCGGCCGCCAGCTTGCAATGCGAAACACTTCATTGGAATGTAGCCATCTGTGAAAAAGAACGCATTTGGATGGCCGTTTATCAATTTGAAGATAAAAACCAATCGGCTATTTTACTGCGCACCAAAGATGCCAAGGAGCAAGAGGAAACTTTTTTTCATATTTATCTAGACGATTATAAGTTGGCCCCTGGCGAATACGCTTTTAGCAAAGAAAGATACTCTCGTATAGAATTTGATACGCACGGCGACGATGTAGCCAAAACAATCTATTCCGGCACAGAAATCCTGGATGGAAAAGTTGTTATAACAGAGCGAGATGAAAAAACAATGAAAGGACAAATCACCTGCACCATTCCAGACCTGAGCCTAAAAGGAGCACAAGAGGCGACCCATAAAAACGTGAAAATGGATATCAGCTTTTACTTCAAGAAAGGATTCAAATTTAAATTTTAGAATATAAAACACAAATCAACCTATGAAAAGCCGCTAATCTGATTAGCGGCTTTTTTTATAAAATCACTATTTCTAGTGATAAAAAAACCAACAACTAAAAATAATTTTACATTCTAATCAAAAAATAAAAAAAACAATGAAAACAATCATCACCACACTCGCTATCCTGCTCAGCATATTTGCCATGGGCACCACAGCACAAGCACAGTCTAATAAAACAATTACACTGCAGATTAAAAA
>CAZTCQ010000132.1:0-2807 GCA_964612525.1 uncultured Chitinophagaceae bacterium
GTAAGAGCTCCATTAAGAAGAGTAAAATCAAAGGCAAAGTAGCCCACAACAATAATAATGGCAGCCGCTATCATTTGAAGTATAAGGCGTGAGCTACCCTCCGCAATTATGATATAAAGCCTTTTGACTGGTGTAGCAAAAAATCGTTTTAACACCAAAGTTTGCTTTAAATTGAAAAAGATAAAAGCAGTTCCAAAAATTCCCGCAGATAACATAGAAAAACCTAGCATGCCCGGCAAGAAAAAATCAAGGTATCGATAAGCGCGACCTTCAATAGGTTGTGCTTGCTTTATGCTCGCAATGCTTTGATTGTTGGTAAACATTGTTTTATCTATTTCTTGAATGGTACTTTCCACGATTTGATTCGCAATCGCAGCATCGTTGCCTGAGGCTATAGACGATTGCATAATAATCTCAATTGGAGTACTGGCTGAGTCAATTCGATTCACTTGAATATTTAAAACAGAAGCGATGCTGCCTTTTTTTAAATCTTCGCTAAGCTTCTCTTCCGTCTCGTATTCATAAAATTTTACGACAGGACTGTTTTCAAGAGCTTTGTAAATTGGGTTATCCTGATCACTATCTTGATCGAACGCTAAGGTTACTTTAGTACCTGTATCGCTCATAATGCCAAAAGCAACAATAAAGATGAGCGGGAAGGCAATGCTAAAAAACACAGAAGCCGGACTCTTCAACAAAGAAATAAAACTTGCTTTGATGAGAGACTTTAAAGCGGTGAGTTGATTGTAGGCTGCCATAGTTTAGTGGCACGAAAATAAGCTAAACTTATCTACCAAAAAGACCTAAGGCTAAACCTCCGCCAAAAACAGGTTGGCGAAAATAAGGGGAGTTTGGATTTTGAATAATGTCATACATAACAGATATCATCATATACGAATTGCCGCCCAAACGTTGAGCATAACCACCGCCTACTAGCATAGCAGGAATTGTATTTTTATTATTATTTTCAAATGTTTCGTTCTGAAAAGCATAAAACTCTTTATACTTCTGATTTGAGAAGTTTAGCTCTGGGTTCACTTGTAAAAAAACTACATGAAGTGGGAAATAACGAGCAAACAAAGCAGTTGAAACCACTCGATTATTCTGCTGATAGAAACTACCAATATTATCGGTTAATACTTTTTGTTTGGAATAAAAATACCCAAGATTGATTCCCGCATGAAAACGGTCGGTGATTCGATAACCAATACTAGGCGTAACACTAAAAATGTATCCACCTTGTAAGCTTCCACCACCCAGTCCACCACCTACAATCAATCGGTTCTTATCAAAACGAGTGTTTCTTCTTTTTTTCTTTTTGTCCCAATTCCCACTTAGTCCGATTTCATCGACGGCAAATAAAGAGGTGGTTACAAAAAAAGCGAGAAAGAAAAAAAGTAAGCGTTTCATGAGAAGTATTTGCTATAAAGTTACCACCGGATACCAGCACGAAGCGTTAAACGAATTAAAATGTTTCACAAACTAAAAAACCTCCCAAGAGCAAAGAGTAAGGATGTTTTAAATAATTTATCAGTGACTTTATTTTAATATAGAACGTGCAATTACCAGTTTCTGAATTTCACTTGTGCCCTCGCCAATTGTACATAGTTTACAATCTCTGTAGAATTTTTCGACAGGAAAATCTTTGGTGTAACCATATCCACCAAATATTTGAACTGCCTCGTTAGCACACCGAACGGATACTTCTGAAGCATAATATTTTGCCATGGCACTTTTCTCTGTTACTTTTTCTCCCTTTGTGATTAAATCACAGGCTTGGTAAATTAAAAGTTCTGCTGCTTCTATTTCAGTAGCCATGTCCGCTAATTTCCATTGGATAGCCTGAAAATTACTAATAGGCTGATCAAACTGTTCACGCTCCTTTGAATATTTTAGGGCAGCTTCATAAGCTCCCTTCGCAATACCCAAAGAGAGAGCCGCAATGGAAATACGACCACCGTCTAATATTTTCATAGCTTGCTTAAAACCGTCGCCTATTTCACCTAATCTTCGATCATCAGAAATTTTACAATTATCAAAAATAAGCTCAGTGGTTTCGCTGGCGCGCATACCGAGTTTATTTTCTTTTTTTCCGGCGCTAAACCCTTCATCACCACGTTCTATAATAAAGGCAGTCGCATTATTCTTTGCGCGTGCTTCACCCGTTCTGGCAAGCACCACCGCGATTTCTCCACTCTTTCCGTGGGTGATCCAATTTTTAGTTCCGTTTAATACCCAATGGTCTCCTTCTTTAGTAGCCGTACATTGCATATTGCCAGCGTCACTCCCTGTGTTGGCTTCGGTAAGTCCCCAAGCACCAATCCACTCTCCACTCGCTAATTTTGGGATATATTTTTTTCGTTGCTCTTCGTTACCAAATTTATATAAATGATTTGTACAAAGAGAATTGTGAGCCGCAACCGAAAGGCCAATGGAACCACAAACTTTGGCAATTTCTGAAACTACCGTCACATATTCAAAATAGGATAAACCTGTGCCACCTAATTCTTCGGGCATAATAATCCCCATAAGACCAAGTTTACCCATCTCATGAAACAATTCTACAGGAAAGGTTTGACTCTCGTCCCACTCCATCATTTTAGGGCGAATGTTCTTTTCGGCGAAAGATTGAACCATTGTGGCAATCTCTTTTTGCATGTCGGTGTATCCAAAATTCATAAGATGCAAATTTACTTCAAACGCAAATAAGGAACAAGCCTATTATACAAAGCATCTGTCATTCCTTCAATCTGTTTTAAATCTTTTAGCGTCTTGATTTCATAATCTTGACTTTTGCGAAAACGGGT
>CAZTCQ010000132.1:2907-4536 GCA_964612525.1 uncultured Chitinophagaceae bacterium
TCATGCAAGCCCCAAATCTTTTTAAAATCTTCTTTTTTATAAAATTGGCCGCCCTTGTTTCTGTAATTGAGAATTGTTTTTGCCAAGCGAGGACGTAAGCCCAACTTTACAAATCCTGCTTCACTGAGCGTATTCGGATTAAAATTAAAAGGAAAGAGTTTCTGGGGTTTGAACTCTTTTTTATAAGCGCTCGTATCTACATAAATCGAGGCGAGTATTTTTTCTATTTCTGCATCATTTATAGCTTCTTGTTTGGGTGGGGAAACCCAATAATCCAGACTAAAATAAAATCCAATAGCTAGTAAACACAAAACGCTGAGCAGGATAATACCTTGGCTCTGTGATCTTGAAAAATTGAAATATTCTTTTAAGTCTTCACGCATTTATTGCAATTGCGAAACTTCTGCTTCGCGATGAATTTTTTTGACTAAACCGCATAGTACTTTTCCTGGTCCGCACTCTGTAAAGTTGCTTCCGCCATCAGCGACCATCGCTTGAACGCTTTGCGTCCAGCGCACGGGTCCAGTTAGTTGGGCATTTAAGTTTTCTTTGATTTCCGAAGCATCAGTCACCGCCTTGGCCACTACATTTTGATATACAGGAAAATCAGGATTTTTTATTTCTGTTGCTCCTATTGCTGCGCCTAATTCCTCTTGCGCAGGTTGCATCAGAGGAGAGTGAAATGCTCCTCCCACTGGTAAGGGTAAAGCACGACGTGCTCCTGCTTCTTTTAGTTTTTCGCAAGCAATTTCTATGCCCTTGTTGCTTCCAGAAATCACGAGTTGACCAGGACAATTGTAATTCGCTGCCACCACAACTTCGTCAATCTCCGAACATACTTTTTCTACATCAGCATCTTCCATGCCTAACACCGCCGCCATAGTTGAGGGATTTGCTTCGCAAGCTTTTTGCATGGCATTGGCGCGCGCACTGACGAGTTTTAATCCGTCATCAAAACTTAGTGCATTGGCAGCCACCAAAGCGCTAAATTCTCCTAATGAATGGCCGGCAACCATATCGGGCGTGTCATGCTCCAAACATAAATATTTTGTAATAGAATCCAGAAAAATAGCAGGTTGTGTCACCTTGGTTTGCTTCAAATCCTCGGCAGTTCCCTCAAACATGATATCGGTGATTGAAAACCCTAGAATCTCGTTGGCTCGGTCGTACAATTCTTTGGCTTTAGAATTATTATCATAAAGTTCTTTTCCCATACCAGGGTATTGCGCTCCTTGACCCGGAAAAACAAATGCTTTTTTCATACCGCTAAAGTAGGATAGGGAATTGTTTTGGGGAAATTAGAGAATATCTTTATTCCGTTTATGGAATTGCCTTCCTGTCAGCATCTCAATTCTATGAAGTGTTTTTTAATAGCGTTGTTTCTATTCTCGGGCTGTGGATTATCTGATTCTGCCGTTGCACCCGGGATAGAAGTTGAAAGTAAAGAAAGTATAATTAATGTCAAGGGAGTGAATGTAATGGGTCGATTTAACACACCAGAAGGCTATCTTAGATTGAAAAAAGGAAATGAAACTTTTGCAGCTTATTTGCGGAACTTACCTCTTCGTGCGAATGGTAAAAAAGTAGCACTTTTCAATGGAAGTTTAAAAGGAAATCAAAACGCCCAAG
>CAZTCQ010000133.1:0-4436 GCA_964612525.1 uncultured Chitinophagaceae bacterium
GTATTACAGCATCGGGCGTAAGTGCATCTTGTTGCTCTTTGGTCAGTACATCTTCTACCAATGCTTTTGCCTCTTCATGGTGTGCATTGTCCATTCTGCTTTCCGCTTCATTACAAGATGCAAATGCGAATAATGCGCAAGCAAGGATGGTCATTTTCAAAGTGTTTTTCATTGTGCTGTTGTTTTTGTTTTTCATGATTTTTTGTTTTAAAAATTTACAAAAGAGATTATATTTATCTGGTCCCGATTACCCTTGTTTATAAATTGATTCATATATCCTAGTTCAAATCGGAATGTTTTATTGAGCCGGTAACCCACCCCGCCATACCATCGGTTGCGGTCAAAGGCGTTATTTTGTGCGTTCAAAAATATTTCGTTGTATGTGGAGAGGTAAGCCGTATTATCCTGCATAGTTTTTTTATTTAACGGTAGATTGAGCGCTAGAAAATATCGGAAACGCACTTGAAAATCATCTTCAGTAAAACGCTGCTCAAAACGGTAGCGGTGCTGCACGCCGACTCGTCCAATTTTTTGACGTGTAATAAATTGTTGGTAAATTCTGTGCTCGTTTACCGCCACTTTATCGTCGCTATTGTTCATATAATTTTGACTATTAATAAATGCATAGCCTAGCAAAATATTATTGTTATTTTCCGTGAGATTATAACCCACTCCAGTTCTAAGTAGTAGTTGTTCTAAATCGCCAATGCCATTATAATTTCTGTATTGCACCTCATGGTGCCAATTTATTTTTTTATTTATTTGCTTATTACCGAAATATATTAGCCAATTACCCAAATCGCTCTCTTGCGAAAAGCCTACTAGTGGAAGTACTATAAGTGCGATTAAAAAATACCCTTTCATTATTTTGCGGTTGTGATACTTGTTCCTTTTACAATACAAATATACTAGTACTATTATTAATAATAGTATTACTATTATATATAATAGTAAATATGACAATAGCGTGACCCTTACTTTTTCATCAAAAAAAGAAACCGTAGTAACATCGCATTTATTTCGTCTGTAAATATTAGTTTGCCACTATAATGAATGCATTGATTTTAGAGACCCACAAGGTTCGAATTTGGGTCAAAAAATTAGTAAGTATAGTATTTTCCTTATCGAAGAGGTTGGTTTTGAAAATATTACATTTAAAAAAACTGGCGAAGAAAATAAGAAGCAGTTTTTTCAGGACTATAAACTATTGATAGCCATTGTAGCCGATGTGATTTCAGAGCTTGACCCCAAATTTGAATATCCGCATTCCCTAGCTACGAGCTTATTTGAAATGGCCAACGATCATATCTCCCTTGCATAGAATTTGCTACAGCTTATTGATATAAAGGTAGCAAACAGTAAATAGACAGAGGTAGAGCAAATGCTCAATTATTTTGTGATCAAGTTATTGGGATATGAGTTGTCGTATTATGATAGTTCCTACTCTAACTGGCATTCGCCACCAACGGCACTAGCCTCGGCATGAAGTAGGGCGCAACTGTCTATTTGCTCAGTTCGACTTAGCTCATTCAAGTTATGTCCTGCTCTAGTTCCGGTCAAATATTTGCAATAACAAAAACCTTCATTGCGCCATTTCTTACACGAGAAGGTGAAAATTGAGCAAGATAGAATAAGCAGGAGTATTATTTTCTTCATTCAGGCTCAAATATAAAGGGCGATTTAAAAATATCAAAAGCACTTTAAGCCGAAAAATTGACTAAGAAACGTTCCTATCTTATCTTTGTACAACTTTAGAAAACAACTATGGCAAACTCTAAATTTTCTACAATTGGTAGAAAAGTGCTGATGGCACTTTCGGGATTATTCCTCGTTTCCTTTTTAGTAATTCATGTATCCATTAACCTCGTTTCGGTCTTTAGCGAAGAGGCTTTTAATGAGGCATCTCACTTCATGGGCACCAATCCGGTGATCCAGTTTGTGATGCAGCCGGTGCTCATGTTTGGTGTGTTTTTCCACCTCATTATGGGTATTATTTTGGAGCTTCAAAACAACAAGGCAAGAGAGGTAAAATATGCATTTAACAAACCGAGTGCCAATTCTAATTGGATGAGTCGAAACATGATTTATACCGGAGCGGTGATCATGGCATTCCTTGGGTTGCACTTGTACGATTTTTGGATGCATGAAATGGTGGTGAAGTATATTGAATTCCAGCCAGAAGACCCAAACAGATATTTTCATGAAACGGTAGAGAAGTTTCAAGACCCAATACGCGTTTTGATTTACCTTGTATCGTTTGTGGCCTTGGCTTTGCACTTATTACATGGTTTTCAATCATCGTTCCAATCCGTTGGTTTTAACCATACGAAGTATACCCCACTGATTAAAAAAGCTGGTAATGCATTTGCTATTGTAGTTCCTGCCGTATTTGCTTTTATTGCCATTTATCATTATTTAAACCCAATTACTCACTAAACTTTAAAAGATTAAATTATGAGTACGTTAGATTCAAAAGTTCCAAAAGGCCCAATAGCTGATAAGTGGACAAACTATAAAAACAAAATTGACTTAGTAAATCCTGCCAATAAGCGTAACATCGACGTAATTGTTGTAGGTACTGGTTTAGCAGGAGGTTCTGCTGCGGCTACTTTGGCTGAGTTGGGTTATAATGTAAAAGCATTTTGCTATCAAGATTCGCCACGTCGTGCGCACTCTATTGCAGCGCAAGGTGGAATCAATGCGGCCAAAAATTATCAAGGAGATGGAGACTCTGCTTATCGCTTATTTTATGACACGGTAAAGGGTGGAGATTATCGCTCTCGCGAAGCAAATGTGTATCGTTTGGCAGAAGTATCTACCAACATTATCGACCAATGTGTAGCGCAGGGTGTTCCTTTTGCTCGTGATTATGGTGGTTTATTAGACAATCGTTCGTTTGGTGGTGTATTAGTTTCAAGAACTTTTTATGCCAAGGGTCAAACAGGACAACAACTTTTATTAGGTTGTTACTCTGCCATGAATCGTCAGATAGCTCGTGGTAAAATCGAAATGTACAACCGTCATGAAATGTTAGACGTTGTAAAAATAGACGGTAAAGCACGTGGAATTATTGCACGTAATTTAATCACCGGAGAAATAGAAAGACACTCTGCACACGCAGTAGTCATAGCAAGTGGTGGTTATGGAAATGTTTACTTTTTGAGCACCAACGCCATGGGTAGTAATACAACAGCGGCTTGGAAGGTGCACAAAAAAGGTGCCTATTTTGCCAATCCTTGCTTTACACAAATTCACCCTACTTGCATTCCACGTTCGGGAGACTATCAATCTAAATTGACCTTGATGTCAGAGTCTTTACGGAACGATGGTCGTATTTGGGTACCTAAATCTTTAGAAGATGCAAAAGCAATCCGTGAAGGAAAGAAGAAGCCAACGGAGTTAAGCGAAGAAGAAAGAGATTATTATTTGGAACGACGCTATCCTGCCTTTGGAAACTTAGTACCACGTGATGTTGCATCTCGTGCAGCCAAAGAAGTTTGTGATAAGGGCTATGGTGTGAATAGCACAGGAGAAGCTGTTTATCTTGACTTCCAATCTGCCATTGAGCGATATGGTAAGGAGCAGGCCAAACTGCAAAATTTAGAAAATGCATCGCACGAAAAAATTGTGGAACTCGGTGCTGCAATTGTAAAAGCAAAGTATGGTAACTTATTTCAGATGTATGAAAAAATCGTTGCTGAAGATCCATACAAAACACCTATGATGATTTACCCAGCTACACACTACACTATGGGTGGCGTTTGGGTCGATTATAATTTAATGACTACCATTCCAGGTTGCTACGCTATTGGAGAGGCCAACTTCTCTGATCATGGAGCCAATCGCCTGGGTGCCTCTGCATTGATGCAAGGTTTAGCTGATGGGTACTTTGTATTACCTTACACCATTGGTGATTACTTATCAGCTGATATCCGAACAGGTGAAATTCCTACAGATACTCCTGAGTTTGAAGCAGCAGAAAAAGAAGTCAAAGAAAGAATTGATTACTTCATAAATAATGACGGCAATCATTCGGCAGATTATTATCATAAAAAACTTGGTTTGATCATGTGGAACAAAGTAGGAATGAGTCGTAACGAGCAAGGGCTTAAAGAGGCGATTGCTGAAATTAAAGCATTGCGTCAAGACTTTTGGAAAAACATCAGCGTGCCAGGTGGTGCCAATCAGGTAAATGCAGAATTAGAGAAAGCAGGCCGTGTGGCGGACTTTTTAGAATTAGGAGAACTTTTTGCAAAAGATGCATTAGACCGAAACGAATCTTGTGGAGGACACTTCCGTGAAGAAAGTGTAGAGCTTGATGGCGAACAGAAAGGAGAAGCAAAACGTAAGGATGATGAGTATGCCTATGTGGCGGCATGGGAGTATAAAGGAGAGCCTAGTGATGCCGTATTGCACAAAGAGCAATTAGAGTTTAA
>CAZTCQ010000134.1:0-4402 GCA_964612525.1 uncultured Chitinophagaceae bacterium
AAATGATAGCGGCGTCACTCGTAAAAGTTCGCTCATAATATTTTTTATTATTTACGAAAGTAATATCACCCGTTGTGATTTTATGCACTTCATTTATTCCGGTAATTTCAGCTTCTATAGAACCAATTATTTTTTTTGGTTTTACAAAATCACGAACCCAGTCGATGGTTATAGGTTTTTTAAATTTCATTAAGGAATCACTTATTAGTTACAAATATAATGGGTTCAATATTTTTTAAGTCTTAAAAAAAAGTTGTCTTCAAAAAAGCTTTACATCCTTTTCCCCAAAACTGTGAATAACTTTTATTCTATAAAAAACCATGGATTAAAAACTTACACCTATACTTGTATCGGTTAACGCGCTTACTAACCCATAAATTCAAAAGAACCGACTGCGATTGTAGTCGGTTTTTTATTTTAAAACTAGGCTGCTTTCTTTTTTAGCATCGTACTTTTATCGCTCAATATTCTATAGAAAAAATTATGCTTCAATCCATGACGGCCTACGGAAGTGCCGAAAAAAAAATAGGAGATTTGCAATGTGCCCTAGAAATAAAAACACTCAACGGCAAGCAATTTGACGTATACGCTAAAATACCGCAAAGCCTTAAATGCATTGACATACAGCTGCGACAAGCTATCAAAAAAAAATTACAACGCGGTAGCGTAGAACTCATAATTAACCTCAAACAATTTGGTGATAGCAAGCCGATTGGTATTAATAAAGAATTGGCCTTTTTTTATAAAAATAATATCGCCGAATTAGGAAGTGCACTAGGAATGGAGGCAGACTTTTCGCTGGACACTCTTTTAAAACTTCCGGAGGTAATTACCACTTCTTATGGTGAACTCAGCGAAGAAAATTTAAATGAAATCATTTCACTTTGTGAAGAAATATGTGACCGAGTGATAGAAGAAAGAAAAAAAGAAGGAAGTATGTTAGAAAAAACATTGACTAATAATATTCTTTCTATACAAGAAACGGTTGCCAAAATTGAACCATTGGAAAAAGAGAGACGAATTCATAAAAGAGAAAGACTAGAAAATCATTTGAATGAAGTAAGTACTGATGAAAAAATTGACAAGAACCGTCTAGAACAAGAGCTAATTTATTACATAGAAAAACTTGACATTAGTGAAGAACAAACTAGGCTTGCTCATCATTGCGAATATTTCTTAGAACTCTTAGAAAATAAAGAATCCTTAGTTGGAAAAAAACTAGGATTTGTTTGTCAAGAAATTGGACGAGAAATTAACACCATGGGTGCGAAAGCAAACGATGCGGCAATACAAAAATTAGTCGTTGGAATGAAGGATCAGTTGGAACAAGCTAAAGAACAAATCGCTAATGTATTGTAAGCAAATCTTAATCGTTTTTCTTCTTTTAGGAGTGAGCAGCTGCATCCCTTCTAATACCTATGAAAAAAATGAGTCTATCCTTCATCATCGTTGGAAAAAGGAAAAAGTAAAATCCTTTGACATTAAGATATCCGACACCACCAGTCAATATTTACTATTTCTCACTCTTCGACATACCGATGCCTATCACTACTCCAATATCTGGATTAATTTAGAAACCATAAAACCTGACGGGAAAAGCAGCAAACAACGAGTAGAGCTACCCTTAGCAGAAAGCTCAGGACGCTGGACCGGCAAGGGAATGAATGAAATTTACGAACATAAAATTAGACTCTCAGGCAACGCCTACACCAAGTTCACTCAAAAAGGAACTTATAAAATCAAACTACAACATGTCATGCGCGAAAACCCGTTAGAGGAAATCTTGAGTGTCGGTGTTCGATTAGAGAAAGTACCGTCTTCACAATAAATTAGGCTTACGACAGTCTACTTATCACAATCCTTTCGCAACTTTACAGCCATGTCTCAGGTAAGCATCCGCGCAGAAAAACTTGTTAAGATTTACAAGAATCGAAAAGTCGTCAATGAAATTTCAATTCAGGTAAGTCAAGGAGAAATTGTAGGATTATTAGGGCCAAACGGAGCAGGTAAAACCACAACTTTTTATCAGGTGGTGGGTTTGATTAAACCAGATGCGGGCCGTGTTTTCATTGATGATCAAGAAATCACAAAACTACCCATGTATAAACGGGCGCAACTCGGCATAGGCTATCTTCCTCAGGAAGCTTCGATTTTTAGAAAAATGACCGTAGAGCAAAACATTGCGGCAGTATTAGAAATCACCAGGCTGACCAAAAAAGAACAGAGAGAAAAGCTAGAAACACTCCTTAGTGAATTTAGATTAACCCACGTACGAAAAAATATGGGCGACGTTCTAAGTGGAGGTGAAAGACGACGAACTGAAATTGCCCGAGCCTTGGCAGTAGACCCAAAGTTTATATTATTAGATGAACCCTTTGCTGGGATTGACCCAATTGCGGTAGAGGATATTCAAAGTATCGTAGTGAAACTGAAACATAAAAATATCGGGGTTTTAATCACAGATCATAATGTACAAGAAACTTTATCTATCACCGACCGGGCTTACCTTTTAATTCAAGGTGAAATTCTTCGCTCAGGCTCAGCAGAGGAACTAGCTGAAGATGAACAAGTAAGAAAACTATATCTTGGCCGCAACTTTGAGCTAAAACGAAAGGACTACATTTTCGAGGAAAATCAGGCCTAACTTATTTTCAATAGTCTTAGGCATAAGCTATCTTAGCGGTCTCCTAAAATGAAAATTCTTAATCCAGCCATTCGCAGTTATATCAAATTACGCTGGAGCTATATCGACCAGTTTGTTCATAATCCTATCAATACCCAGATACAAACATTTAATGACCTAATTAGCTCAGGACAGTTTACCGAATTTGGAAAAAAACACGGCTTTGCCCGGATTAATAATTATAAGGAATACAAAAAAAATGTTCCGATTCATACCTATGAAGATCTTTTCCCGTACATCAAAAAAATGATGGACGGAGAAAAAAATATTTTGTGGCCGAGCCCTATAGAATGGTTTGCAAAAAGTAGTGGAACCACTTCTGATAAAAGCAAATTTATTCCCGTTAGCAATGAGAGCATAGAAGAAAATCATTTCCGAGGCATTCGCGATGTATTGGCATTGTATTTCAAAAACTTTCCTCAGTCAGAGTTCATGAGCGGCAAGGCACTTTTAATGGGCGGGAGCCACAAAGTGCACGAGGTAAATGACAGCGTTTCTTATGGAGATTTATCAGCCGTGTTATTGCAAAACATGGTTAGTTGGCAAAACATGATTCGTACCCCAGGCCTAGACATAGCACTACTTGAAGACTGGGAAGAGAAGTTAGAAAAAATGGCCGAAGTAACCATAAAAGAAGATGTGCGCTACCTAGCCGGTGTACCAACTTGGACTTTGGTACTGCTAAACAAAATAAAAGAAAACACAGGCGAAGCAGACCTGCACAAAATTTGGCCTAATTTAGAATTGTATATTCACGGTGGTGTAAACTTTGGACCCTACCGCGAACAGTTTGCGAGTTTTTTTCCAAACAAAAAAGTAAATACAGTCGACACGTACAATGCCTCTGAAGGATTTATTTCTGGGCAAGATATTATTGGCCAAGGAGATAATAGTATGCTGCTGCTTTTAAAACATGGTATTTTTTATGAGTTCATGCCGCTGGAAGAAGTTGGTAAACCAAACCCACATACCTTACAATTGGAGGAAGTTGAATTGAATACAAGTTACGCCTTAGTCATTACTACTAACTCTGGTATGTGGCGCTATATGCTAGGCGATACCATTGCGTTTACTTCGCTCAATCCGTTTAGAATAAAAGTAACCGGACGGACCAAAAGTTTTATTAATGCCTTTGGAGAAGAAGTGATGATAGAAAATACCGACCATGCGATTACGATTGCTTGTCAAAAAACCAACGCATTGCTTCATGATTACACCGCCGCACCCGTTTACTTTGGCGATAGTCAAAAAGGAAGTCATGAATGGCTAATAGAAGCAGACATTGCCGAGGAGAAACAACAAACCTTCGTAGAAATTTTAGATAAAGAAATACAGAATGTAAACTCGGACTACGAGGCGAAACGTTTTAAAAACCTCGCCTTGCAAATGCCTAAAGTCACCTTCGTTAAGGCCGGTACGTTTCAAGCTTGGTTGAAATCAAAAAACAAACTAGGCGGTCAACACAAAATCCCTCGTCTTTGTAATGATCGAAAAATCATCGATCAATTACTTGAATTTGTTCAATAAAAAAGTCAAATACTTAGCGACGCCTATGACTTTTGCGCCAGTTCCATGGTGCTTGCGGATTTTTATCCTGCCATAAGCCTACTTTTACCTCTCGCGCACTGTCCTCCGCGTGCATGATAGCATCGTCGCGCGAAAACCGATCAAAGTTCCAAGCGTAGCCGCCTTTTACCATTTCCAGATTAATAAATTTAT
>CAZTCQ010000135.1:0-2595 GCA_964612525.1 uncultured Chitinophagaceae bacterium
CCTTGACCCATCAAACTAATACTACCCACTCCTCCAAAACAAGGCGGATAAACTATTTGTACATTCGTGAAAGACATGGCAGGGGGGGCTGTGATGGTTACAGAAGAAGTCGCTGTACATCCAGCGGCATCACTTACCGTTACTACATACATTCCTCCGCCAAGTCCCGTAAAATTTCCACTGGCATTATTCCCACCTGGAGTTATAGAATATTGAATAGGCGGATTACTCACCGTACCTGTCACTGTAATGCTACCGGTGGCAGGATTAAAACAAGGAGAGTTGGTAGTATTCACTGAATTAATTTGCACGGTACCAGAGCTAGCAATCGTAACGCTGGAAGTTACTGAACAACCACTTGCGTCTGTGGCAACCACTGTATATACCCCTGCGTTGATATTTGTAAAATTCCCATTAGCTTGCGGTGTTCCTCCATTTAAAGAATATTGATACGCCGGATTGCCACCGGTTGCTGTAGCATTAATTGAACCCAAAGGAGTTCCAAAACATCCTACATCGCTACTTGTAAATTGAGAAAAAGTAACGGTATTAGCTGCGGTTAAATTTACCGTGGTAGACAGCGTACAACCGTTTGCATCTGTCACCGTTACTGCATAACTCCCGGCGCCCAATGGCGAGAAAGTATTTCCTGCTTGTGGCGTACCACCATTAATTACATAAGAAAAAGCGGGTGTGCCTCCCGAAACATTTACTGTGATACTTCCTCCGTTTGGAAAACTACAAGTCGGTTGCGTTCGTGGCACAGAAGAGAAACTAGGTTGCTGAATCGCACTTAGCGTTATAATGGTATCATGAATACAGTTGTTTGCATCTTGCAAATGAATCGTATACGTTCCGGCTGACAAATTTGTAAAAGTTGAATTAGCAGAATACGGACCCGTACCGATAGCGTAAGTGAGCGGCGGATTTCCACCACCTCCTTGTACGCTAATACTGCCTGTTGAAGTGCAAGTTGGTTGAACGATAGTAGCGCCCGTATAAAATAAATTACTCGGTGAAATTAAATTGGCCACAGCCGTGTCCGTACAGCCGTTGGCATCTATTGCTACAATCGTGTATGTGCCAGAACCTAAGCTAGAAAAGACAGAAGCTGCTTGTTGATTTCCTCCATTAATAGAATATTGAACGGGAGCTAAGCCACCATTTGTATTTACTGTCACACTTCCCGAATTTGAGGTGCAAGTCGGTTGCACTAAGGAAAGTGAAGTAATGACGACACCATTTTGTTGCGCGATTTGAATCACCGTATCAATAAAACAACCATTGTCATCCGTGAGACGAAGTGTTTGAGCCCCCGCGCTTAGATTTTGAAAAATACCACTTGCTTGCCCGGGACCGTTGTTGATTGAATATTGCAAAGGAGGCGTTCCACCAAAACCTGTTGAACTGATACTTCCATTATTCTGACCACAAGTAGCGGGTGAAGTATTAATATTAGTAAAAGAAAGTTGACCGGGTGCCGAAATAAAAATGATTGAATCCTGAATACATCCGTTGGCATCCCGAACTCGAACAAAATAATTTCCTGGGCTCAAACCATTAATCGTATTACCATTTTGATAGGGCTGTGAGTTAACGGTATATTGCAAAGGAGGGTTTCCTCCCGATGCCGTTACTGTTACCGAACCCGTATTTTGACCGAAACAAACTGGATTCGTCAGCATTAGATTACTAATCACGATCGGATTAGGAGCGGCTAACGTTATGGTGGTATCATCAATGCAACCATTATCATCACGTACACGAACGGTGTACGTCCCGGGTGTCAATCCGCTAAAAACGTTACTTGAGGTAAAACTTCCATTATTTAATCTAAATTGATAAGGTGCTGTCCCGAACTGCCCTCCTGCCGTGATGATTCCGCTATTCGAATTTGCACAACCCGATTGGGCTGATACGGTAACATTCACAGGCGGCTGCACCACAAATGAAACAGAGGCACTTTGAGCCATTGGATTATTACAATTGTCGATTAAGGTATTTCCGTCCGTACCATTATTTATATTTAACGTATAATTTCCAGGAGGCAAGGCACCGGAGAAATTCACTCGAATTAAATTAGTGAAACTACTACCATTGGTACAAGACTGGCTAACGGCTCCTGAAATAGTAGCGCTAGCCGGAGTCAGACTGAAGTCACTTCCATTAGCCGCCAGAGTATTACAGCGGATGTTTTCACTGAGTAATAAAGTAATGTAGGTAGGCGATGTGCAAGATGCCTCAAGCGTATCTGCCTTTATCGTGGGTGCTACATTGTCATTTACTGAGGCTGTGCCTCCAAAATTTAAATTATAACCACTACTAGAGGCGGATGCATTATTTATTAAAATTAAAAAAGTTTGTCCTATACTAGCATTAATGGCACTGCTGTAGGAAGGTCCTGAAGCTCCGAGTGAAGGCGAGGTAGCGGTAGAATTAAGACCCGTATTTCCACCAGCGGAAGAATTAGCCAGTGAGGCATAATTACAGCGAATCGGCGGTTGCCCCGACATAATATCGTTGCATGATTTATCCGTCAAATCCCACACGGCAAAATCATAATCGTCGGCGGCGCTGTTGGGGATTAAATCAAAA
>CAZTCQ010000135.1:2695-4331 GCA_964612525.1 uncultured Chitinophagaceae bacterium
TGGTTCTAACAAATATACCGATAATAAATCACTCTATCCTTCTATAGAAAAGCTTACAGTAAGTACATTTGCCAATTCTTTACTTATAAACGACAATTATTATGCCATATTTATTTACATCCGAATCAGTTTCCGAAGGACACCCTGATAAAGTGTCAGATCAAATATCAGATGCCATCATCGATAACTTTTTAGCCTACGATAAAGACTCTAAAGTTGCCGTGGAAACATTGGTAACTACAGGTCAGGTTGTGTTGGCAGGTGAGGTAAATTCAAAAGCCTATTTAGATGTGCAGAGCATAGCACGTCAGGTAATTAATAAAATTGGTTACACAAAAAGTGAGTATATGTTTGAGGGCAACTCTTGTGGAGTGCTTTCAGCCATTCATGAGCAAAGCTCGGATATCAACCAAGGCGTAGATCGCAAAGTGAAGAAAAAAGATTTTGAGACCTTAGCGAATGCACAAGGAGCTGGAGACCAAGGTATGATGTTTGGTTATGCTACCAAAGAAACTAAAAACTATATGCCCTTGGCTTTGGATCTTTCTCATAAAATATTAGAAGAGCTAGCTCGTGTGCGCAAAGAAGGTAAAAAAATGACCTACCTGCGACCAGATTCAAAGAGCCAGGTAACTATAGAGTATACTGACGATAATAAACCCGTTCGTATTGATACTATAGTAGTTTCTACACAACATGATGATTTTGCTGCTGACAAAAAGATGCTAGCAAAAATCAAAAAAGACATTGTTGAGATTATAATCCCAGCCGTAAAAAAACAACTAAGCGCAAAGCTTCAAAAATTGTTTACCAATAAAATTACTTTTCATATTAATCCCACTGGGAAATTTGTAATCGGAGGTCCTCATGGTGATACTGGATTGACGGGTCGTAAAATTATTGTAGATACATACGGTGGTAAAGGCGCTCACGGTGGTGGGGCTTTTAGCGGTAAGGATCCAAGTAAAGTAGATCGTAGTGCGGCTTATGCTACTCGTCATATTGCAAAAAACATGGTAGCTGCGGGGCTTTGTGATGAAGTGTTGGTTCAAGTTTCTTATGCGATTGGTGTAGCCAAACCTTGTGGTTTGTTTATTGATACCTATGGTACCGCCAACACGGGAATGACAGACGGAGAAATAGCACGTAAGATTGAAAGTATTTTTGACATGCGTCCTTATGCTATTGAAAAACGTTTGAAGTTACGTTCGCCTATGTATAGCGAAACAGCTGCCTACGGACACATGGGACGTACGCCACAAAAAGTAACGAAAGTTTTTAATAAAGGAAAAGCCAACGAAAAGAAAGTAGCGGTTGAGTTATTTACTTGGGAGAAACTAGATTTTGTTTCTAAGATTAAAAAGGCCTTTAGTTTGAAGTAGTCCTTCGAACAGCAAGCAGCTTGCCTGCGCTGGAGAAGGCTCACGATATGCAGCTTACCTGCATCGGAGAAGACTCCCCTTGATATTATTCTTAAAGGAAGCTGAACGGCTTCCTTTTTTTTAATCCTTCACCACCTTCTCTTTCCATACCTGCCCCTCACCCTCAATTCTTAGTATATAAATACCTTTAGCCAAAGCATTCATATCAATAGTAAATTGTTGTAAGGCATTTGTTGTTCTGTTTGACGAAAATA
>CAZTCQ010000136.1:0-4325 GCA_964612525.1 uncultured Chitinophagaceae bacterium
ATGGTTTGTTCTACGGCTAACCAAGATAATCCAGTAATGGGTCATGGTTGTGGCGGAACGCCTATCCTAGGAATTGATGTTTGGGAACATGCTTATTACCTAAACTACCAAAACCGCCGTCCTGATTATATCGCAGCCTTTTGGAATGTGGTGAATTGGGAAGAGGTGAGTAAGCGATACGAATCGGCTTTATAAAAAGACCAAAATTGATTTATTAAAAGCCCCTTTTTGGGGCTTTTTTTGTTTGACCTTAACGACGAAAACATGTGTATTAACTGCATATAAACAAGTTGGTTGATACTTTTGCGTGGCATAAATAACTGATCACAGCTAAGACAAAAAATACACATGAAAAAAATTTACGCTTCTTTATCATTAATAATTATATTATTAAGTGCAAATCAACTTTCTGCGCAACAAGCTATGAGCGTTCGCACCGGCGTCACCTTTCAATGGGCCGGCCCACAACCAACAGTAACATCACCAACTGTATTAAGCAGCATTACTATTGACGGTTTAGTTTACAGTGAACTTGTAGTTCCTGACGGCTATGAAATGACGCAACTTGGACCAAACGGACACGGCCCCAATGCCATAAGAACAAATGGTACGCAAACAACTATAAATAGTGGGACAGCAAACTGGAATGCTGACGCTCTTGCTGCATTCCAAAACTTTAATTTGAATCAATATTTTCAAAGTAGCCAAAACGGATTAAATATTTGTGGTGACTCAGTAGCCTACTCTACTACCTTAGCACAAAAACAATCCTTACTTTACAATCAAGGTATCCGATCTACTCCTGGTGCTGTTGTGGCTGTGGTAGAGCGTAATGCTAATAACTGCTTCTATGTTGAATTAAGTGGTACCCCCGCAGGTGGTGGTCCTGACCAGATACTTGGTGGAACCTTTGTACGTAATGGTTCAACTCTATTCGGTGCTAACTTTGCTCCTCCGGCAGCCAATGTAGATTATTGGGAAAGCGGAAGAACCAACGACAACACCAATGGTGCAGGCGAAGGTGCAACAATTGGAATAGCTTTATTCTACTTATCAGACATTGCACCTTTAAACTCAATCGTTAAAAAAGTTACGCTTACTGCAGCTACATTTGACCACGGCGATGGTAAATTCTTTGTAGCCTCTACAGTTTCTGATTTGGGAATCAATAAAGTAATTAATAATAACCAACCCGTTGTCGGTTCAAATGTAACCTTTACCCTAACAGCCGATAATGGTACTGCGCCCGAAATTTACGCTGATACAGGATCAAGAGTGGAAGATGTGCTACCTGCAGGATTTACTTACGTAAGCTCTACAGCTACTCAGGGTGCCTATGACGATGTTACAGGAACTTGGGATATCGGAACACTTAATCCTGGTCAAACAGAAACTTTAACCATTACAGCTACGGTTAATCCAACGGGTAGTTATGTAAATACTACATCAATTTCAGGAACTTTATTTGATATTGATTTAAGTAATAATAATGATACAGCGATTGCCTATCCTATTACTCCTGATCCAGATATTAATGCCACATTTGTAAATGTGCCTGTACCGGGGAACGTAAGTACAAATGATGAAAATTTCCCACCAGGAACTACCTATGGTACACCAACAGCAGCTCCAGGGAATCCTGATGGCTCTACCCCAGTTATGAATCCCGATGGTTCATATACTTTCGTAAGTCCTGTACCGGGTGTGTTTGAATTTTTGGTCCCTGTTTGCGCACCAGGTGTAGTTATGCCTGATTGTCAAGTGACCTTACTTACGATTACCGTACTTGATGAAGCAGCGAACAATCCACCGGTTGCTAATACGGATATTGCTTCCACAGGAGTAAATACTCCAGTTACTTTAGGAACATTAGATAATGATGCCGCTGGTAGTATTGATGATGAATTAGATCCTACATCAGTAAGTGTGGTAGACTCACCGGCAAATGGTACGGTAACCGTTGATCCTGTTACAGGAGATATTACCTATACACCAAGTCCTGATTTCATTGGAACGGATACCTTAGAGTATGAAGTTTGTGATGATCAAACACCAGCACAATGCGCAACGGCTTTACAAATAATTCAAGTATTTGGTGATGATGCTCCCAATACAACTTCTGCAGCTGATGACTTTGCTTATACTCCATTGAATACTCCAGTAAGTGCTAATGTATCAGATAATGATACAGACCCGGAGGAGGATAATCAAACCGTTACTGCGCAGACAACTACTATTCCGGGTAAAGGAACGTTAGTTTTAGGAACCGATGGTTCATATACATTTACGCCTGTAACTGGATTCACAGGACCTGTAGAATTCCCGTATACAACTTGTGATGATGGTACTCCTCAAGCATGTGCCGAGGCAACCTTGCATATATTAGTTTCAACAGATGCTCCTTTGGCTGTTGATTATGTGAACTTCCATGGTAAAACAGTAAACGGTGCGAATCACTTAAACTGGGAAACTATTAATGAATTTAATAATCAATACTTCGAATTATACCATGGTACCGAAGTGGATCAAATGGAGAAAATAGCAGTTATCCCTTCACAAGGAGCTCTAAATACTTCTGGTGATTATGCTTATGAATATTTGCATAGTAACGCGAGCCTTGGTAGCAACAACTACTATCAATTACGTTCAGTGGATTATGACTTGACCACGAAAGCGCATAGTGTGCTAAACCTTTACATTGGCAAAGAAGGAAGTATTATAGTATTTCCTAATCCTGTATCTGATGTTCTTACACTAGCGATCAACGAATTAGAAATCGAAAATCTCAAGATTGAATTGTACGATTTGCAAGGTCGAGTAATTTATTCAAGTCAACACATACTAGACAATAATTCGTTCAATCAGAAAATATCCTTGGTGCACATAGTAGCTGGACAATATATTTTGAAAGTATCAGACATGAATCAAAAGGTTTACACTTTCCCGATTCATAAGCAGTAAGATTTTTTTTTAAAAAAAAGTGGGGAGGGGGCTTGATTGAGTTCCCTTTTTTTTATGTTTACTAAAGTAGACGTCCATTCTAGAAAGAAGAAAATTGGATTTAAGTAATTACTTTTACTCAAGTGATAGATAAGGGTAAAAAAATAAAAAAAGCTGAGAAGGCCATTTTGGTAGGATTGATACAACAATATCAAACCGATGAACAAATAGAGGAATATTTAGACGAATTGGCTTTTTTGGCAGAAACGGCTGGTGCTATTGAGGTAAAGCGATTTACACAAAGACGCGAAAAACCCGATGGCAGAACTTTCTTAGGTAAAGGAAAACTCCAAGAAATAAAAGAATATATAGACCGCGCAGATACGGACGTGGATATCTTAATCTTTGATGATGAACTCACTGGTTCGCAGATATTAAATATTGAAGAAGCTTTGGATAAACATGTCTTGGACCGAAGTGATTTAATTCTCGACATTTTTGCGGCAAGAGCTACCACCGCTCAGGCTCGTACACAAGTAGAACTAGCGCAATATCAATACATACTTCCACGACTGCGTGGCATGTGGACGCACCTCGAAAGACAAGGTGGTGGTATTGGGACAAGAGGTCCCGGTGAAACCGAAATTGAAACGGACAGACGAATTATCAGAGATAAGCTATCAGTGCTGAAAAAGAAGCTCGCCAAATTTGATAAGCAAGGACAAACACAACGTAAAGAACGCGGAGAATTAATACGAGTTTCTCTAGTCGGTTACACTAACGTTGGCAAAAGCACAATCATGCGTGTCCTGAGCAAAGAAGAAGTATTTGCAGAAAATAAATTGTTTGCCACCTTGGATACCACTACCCGAAAGGTAGTTTATGAACGCACTCCTTTTCTACTAAGTGATACGGTAGGATTCATTAGAAAACTCCCCCACCACCTAGTTGAAAGTTTTAAAAGTACGCTTGATGAAACTCGTGAGGCTGATATTTTATTACACGTGGTAGATTTGTCACATCCAAATTTTGAAGATCAAATTAAGGTCGTTAACGGGACGCTGAAAGATTTAAACGCTTTTGATAAACCAGTAATTGTGGTATTCAACAAACTAGATCTTTATGAAAAACAAGCGTACGACGAGTGGCTCGAGCCAGAAGTAAAGGAACAATTACTTAAAGAGCTGATCCAGTCATGGGAAAAACGCCTTGATGGCAAATGCATATTCATCTCTGCGCAAGAAAAGACGAATATTGCAGAATTTCGGGCGATGCTACTCAATTTGGTTAAGGATTTGTATCGTGAACGCTATCCTTATAAAACTGTATTTTACGAGTAGTATTTTCTTTGTTTTTTTATCAAAAAGTATATATTTGCACTCCTT
>CAZTCQ010000137.1:0-4025 GCA_964612525.1 uncultured Chitinophagaceae bacterium
GGTCCGCTATCAATCATGATATCGATTTTATAATCTTCCATTGCTGCATATAGATATTCTTCCACTACCGTACTGAGTCTGTGAATTTCATCTATAAAAAGCACATCGCGCTTTTCTAACGAAGTTAATAGTCCCGCGAGGTCACCTGGTTTTTCTATAACCGGTCCACTCGTTTCCTTTATGTTCACGCCTAGTTCATTCGCTACAATTCTTGACAAAGTAGTTTTTCCTAAACCGGGTGGTCCATGAAATAAAACATGGTCCAAGGCTTCTCCACGTTGATTGGCTGCTTGAATAAAAATCTTCACATTTTCAATCAATTCTTTCTGACCAGAAAATTCTTCAATAGAACTAGGCCGTATGCTGTTTTCAAATTCTTTGTCCGAATTTTCTGCATCGCCTTGTAAGTGTGGGTTAGACATCTATGGTAAAAGTAATGCAAATCAATTTTTGAATGCTTAAGAAGACCTGAAAATTCTATATTTTCGTTTCGATTGATTTTTAAAAAAATGAGTGGGAAAAATTATAAATTAATAAGCACGTTGCTTTTGGTCTTCTGCTGCTCATTTTTGGTCAGTGGTCAATCAAGGAGCGACCGAAGTGCTCTGCCACAATTTCCGGGTGGACAACAAGCCTTGGCGAAATTTATTTATTCTAATATGCATTACCCAGACAAAGCACAGATGCTTGGGATTACAGGATTAGTGAAGGTTAGATTTACGGTATTACCAACGGGTAAAATAGTAAATGCACATATCCTAAAAGATATTGGAGGTGGTTGTGGCGCAGAAGCTATGCGATTGGTGAGCCTTATGCCCAAATGGAAATCGGGAAAGGTTAATAATAAGCCAGCTCGGATAGAAGTGACCCTACCTATTATATTTGATTTAAAGGAGCGGAAGTTAGGTAGAAAAAAAATAAGCCGTAAAGAGAAACGAAGACTGCGTAAAGAAAAAAAGAAGAAACAGCTATCCACTCAATAATCCAAACTCCAGGGCCTTTCTTACCAGCCCTACTGAATTTTTTACATCAAATTTTAGCAAGAGACTTTTGCGATGTGTCATGACAGTATTGGCGCTAATAAATAATTTTTCACCTATCTCTTTCGTGTTTAACTCCTCGGCTATGAGTTCAAGCACCTCTTTTTCTCGGTCGGATATGATAGGGATGATGGGTTTGCGTCCACTTTTTTTGTCTCCAGTTTCTTCGGCTAGTAATGATTTTGAAATATAATCTCCTATATAATTTTCACCCGCATACACTTGACGAATGGCAGTTTCTAGATTTTCAATATCCGTTGCTTTTGAAATGTAACCTCTGGCGCCTGCCTTCAATAGTTTTTTTACAATTACACTCTCTGTATAAGAGGAGACGCCAATGATTTTTAAATCGGGATTAATTTTTAAAAGAGCGGTGGCGCATTCAATGCCCGTCATATCCTCTAAGTCTATATCTTGCAATACAATATCTGGAGAATCTTTGATTTCTTTTGGATTGAGTGCTTCTATAGCTTCGCAGCCACTCAATGAATAACCGATTACTTCAATGTCTTGAATATCCTTGAAGTGATCCGTAAAGGAGTCAATCAAGATTTTATGATCGTCAATTAAATAAACTTTTATACTCATACTAAAGGTACCGTTATTTTAAAGTGGGTGCCGCTGTCTTCTACTAATTTGATTTCACCGTTAAGATAATTCACTCTGCTCTTTATTCCATTTAATCCGAGCGTGTTTTTGTCATTCCACTTTTCTTGGCTCATTCCTTTACCATTATCTCTTATGCGAATGACTAATTCATTCTCGGTTTTTTTGGTCACGATAGAAACTTTAGTAGCGCCACTGTGTTTAATAATATTGTTATAAGCCTCTTGAACGATTCTATAAATATTCAATTCCATTTTTTCATTAGAAATCCCTTGAAGCGCTTCAATATTTGATTTTACCTCAATATTATTTTCTGTAAGTTGCACTTCGAGTTCTTTTACAGAATCATGCAAACCAGCATGTTCCAAAATTTTAGGTGTCATACGGTGACTGATACGACGAACTTCTTGCGATGCATTGTTAATCATGCCATCTAACTCGTCAGCAATATTCATTTTTTGGATAGACTCTATTTCGTTTTGAATGCTCAGGAATTTCATTTTAATGGAAGTCATCAGCGTGCCTATATTATCATGCAAGTCTTGTGCTATGCGCTTACGCTCTTCTTCTTGACCTTCTATCATAGACTGCATGGAGATGAGTTTGTTTTCTTTTTTGAGGCTTTCTATCTCAGTTTCTTTTGCTTTTACTTCTTGTGCCGCAATTTTATCTTTTAGGATATTTTGTTTACGATAGTTAAAGAAAAACATGCCTGCAATGCTTGCAATAGCTAATAAACCCAATAAGCCTAAACCATAATTTCTGATTTTTACTTTTTGTGCATTAATCGTTTCTTGCTTTTTAGCTACATCGTATTTGCTTTCTATTTCTTTAAACTCCTTTAGTTTTTCAGTAGCGGTAAGGGAGTCGTTGCATGACTTATATTGTTGTAAATATTTAAATGCTTTTTTATATTTTCCTGCATTGGAATAAACCGTTGTGCCCACGTTTCCTATTTCCATTTTAATGTTGAGCTCTGCATCGCGGAGAACCGGTTCGGCTTTCTCAAAATATTGAATCGCTAATTCATGTAATCCTTGTTCACTGTAATTTAAAGCAATCAATAGATTCAATTCGTTGGCGAAGCGATTCGGACTATTTTTTGGATAAGAGGCAGCCGCTTCCAGATACATTTCAGTGGCTTGCGCATATTTATTTTGTTCCTTATAAATGTAGGCCATTCCTACGGCGCATGCATTATATACGTGCACTTCGTCTTTGCTCAATTCTTTAGCTTTACTATAATAGTACAATGCGGAGTCTAAATCGCCCGTGAAATTATACGCTTTGCCAATAAGGGCAAAAAGCCTGTTAGCACTGGGGTTATTTTCTACAGTATCATAAACCGCCACTGCTTTTTTATAGAATGTTATTGCCTTTTTATGCTCGCCTATATCTCTGTAAGAAGTACCCACTCCGCCAAGGACTAGTGAGCGGGTGGTCTTGTCTTCTGGAAGTTGGTCTAGCAGACTCAAGCGTAATTTTAAGCATTCTTGATCCAATCCTTGTCGCCCCAAGGTATTAGCATAATTAAGTTTTGTTCGTATCAGTTGTTCTTCAGCTTGTGTTTTAGAATCTAAATTCGGAATCACAGATTCGAGATAATCTATTTCATCTTGAAATTCTTTACCTGCTTTTTCAAAGTCTTTTTTTCTCATATAGGCAAGGCCGATTGAGTTGCGCGCAATGCCAATTAGTATGGTACTTTTATTTTTTATAGCTTCTTTTCTGCATTGGATTAAGGCAGTAATAAGACTATCGGGCACATCAGCTGTTTTATTAACTTCCTTATTTAGGCTTGAAATTTTTTTCCAAATTCGAGTAGAATCTTTCGCTTGATTTTGTGCGTAGATACTGCCACAAACAAAAAATAGTATGAAGACTAAGATTATTTTTTTCAATTTTTTATTAGTTTGGATAGTAAGAAGTAAATGTAAATATGAAATAATCAAGTGATTTTAAAAATTTTAAACATTCGTCCCGCCTACTGCGATATCTGCCCAATCTATTTTGTCGAGGCGTATTATAATCTTTGCTTTCTGTTTTAGAATTTGCAGTTGCGCTTTAGATGCCGAAAAATACCATTTGCCGTTTTTCTTTCTCAGAGATTTTACTGCTGCATGAAAGTTATTAGTATTGAAATATGTAGTTCCCAATAATGAGAAAAGGCTTTTGCCAAATTGTGCTTTGCTTAAATTGTTTGGTGCATTTACAATTTCTATTTGTTGAATGTTTTGCGCTTGAGTTGCAGCAGGCGTAATAAATATTGCGCTGAATGCTATTGTTAGGATTGTGATTAGTTGTTTCATGATTTATGTTTATTTAAGCACAAAATTAAGCTGAGAGTGAAGGCGCTGTATCACTAGAAATAGTGATTTT
>CAZTCQ010000138.1:0-3833 GCA_964612525.1 uncultured Chitinophagaceae bacterium
AACCGCCGACACATGGATTTTCAGTCCATTGCTCTACCAACTGAGCTATCGAACCCTTTTCGGTGCTCTACCATCCCGATAGCTATCGGGAGAATATTGAACCAGTTATTAGAAACGCAAATGTAATTAAAAATCAAAATTTGCCTAATAATATTGGAACTAATTGAGAAGGTTAATTGGCTACCTCACTCAGGTACTTAATTCTCACCAGCTGAATCTGTTCGAATGATATGTCATTCTCTTCCAAAGCGTCAACGGCTTCTTCAATATCGCCAGAATCGCTCTCGTTGAAATATTCAAAAATATCTTCAACATCATAGTCATCTACAAAGTCTTCAAGGGTATAATCAATATCTAGCTTGGTACCGCTTTGTACAATCGTTTCCATTTCTTGGAATAGTTCATCCATTTTCATAGATTTTCCACTGGCTATATCTTCTAAGGGTATTTTTTTATCAATACTCTGAATGATATAGACCTTCTTTCCGCTTTTGTTCACCACACTTTTCATGACGAAATCCTCAGGCTTCACGATATTGTTAGCCTCAACATAATCATCAATGTGCGCAATAAATTTGCGTCCATATTTTCTAGCTTTTCCTTCGCTCACTCCCGAAATTTTACCAAGTTCTTCCACACTAGTAGGATACATGGTAGCCATTTCATTGAGTGAGTTTTCATCAAAAACGACCCAAGGTTGCACTCCTTTTTCCGAAGCTACTTTTTTTCTAAGATCCATAAGATCTTGCAGGAGTTGTGGGTCCAAAGCACTTGGCTCAGTTTTTGCCTCGGCATAGTCCTCGCCGCCTTCATCATCAGTATCTATAAATTGATGATTGAGCGCTAGTTTCAAAGTATAGGGTTTTTTCAAAAACTCTTTACCTGTCTTTGTGAGTTTTAGTAAGCCATATTCCTCAATATCTTTTTTGATTAATCCTTCAATCATCATTTGACGAACCAATGAAAACCAAAAGTGGTCATCCATTTCGAATTCAGCACCGTTCCCAAAACATTTTAGAGCATCGTGTTTATACGATTGGATTTGAGAGTTCCCTCTGCCCAAAACTATATCCACTACATAGCCCACTGCAAATTTTTCTTTGAGTTGTTTAATAGCGGTGAGTACGCAAAATACAGTATCCTTTACGTCAATTTTTTCTTTTGGATTCTGACAATTATCACATTTTTCGTCACAGGCACTCTCGTCATACTCTTCGCCAAAGTAGTGAAGTAGCACCTTGCGACGACAATTGCTACTTTCCGAGTAGGCCACCATTTCGTCAATAAGTTGTGTGCCCATTTCTCTTTCTGAGAGAGGCTTTTGACGCATCAGATGTTCCAACTTTTGCAAATCCTTATTAGAGAAATACAACACACATTTTCCTTCTAGTCCGTCACGACCGGCTCTTCCTGTTTCTTGATAATAATTTTCAATAGATTTTGGAAGGTTATAATGTATCACAAACCGAATGTCTGGTTTATCAATACCCATTCCGAAGGCAATGGTAGCCACAATTACATCCACGTCACCCATCAGGAATAAATCCTGACGTTTGGCGCGTGTTTTGGCGTCCAATCCAGCATGATAGGCTACGGCTTTTACGCCATTGGCTTCTAGTAAAGTGGCTAAATCCTCAGTTGACTTTCTGTTTAGCGTATAAATAATTCCACTTTTCCCTTTCATGCCCTTTATGAACTTAACCATGTGTCGGATAGTTTTTTCTTGGCCTTTTTTAGGTACAATAGAATAGTGAAGGTTTGTTCTGTTAAAGGAAGAGATAAAGATATTCGGCTTCTTCAGCTCTAAGTTTTTTTGAATATCGTCTTGTACTTTCGGCGTGGCTGTAGCCGTAAGAGCAATTATATTAAGTGTAGGGTCAATCTCTTCTACAATCTGACGAATTTTTCTGTACTCGGGTCTAAAATCATGACCCCACTCAGAAATACAGTGAGCCTCGTCCACCGCAATAAATGAAATCGGGAGTGTTTTAAAAAACTCAACATTGGCGGCTTTAGTAAGTGTTTCGGGGGCTACGTACAAAAGTTTGGTACCGCCTTTTACTAAATCTTCCTTTACTTCTTTGAGCTGCCCTTTGTTCAAAGAAGAGTTCATGAAATGAGCAATGCTGTCGTCGCTGCTATAACTTCTTACCAAATCCACCTGATTTTTCATCAAGGCAATTAGCGGAGAAATAACCAATGCCACCCCTTCAGAAACTAATGCAGGAAGCTGGTAGCAAAGAGATTTTCCACCACCCGTGGGCATAATGACAAATGTGTCCTTCCCGCCTAAAATGCTTTGGATGATTTGTTGTTGTTCGTCTTTAAAAGAGGCAAACCCAAATCGATTCTTGAGCTCGGATTTCAGGTTTACTTTCGTTGCTCCCTTTTTGGGAGCTGCTTTCGTAGCCATATTTATAAATTTAAAACTTCGTAATAGGTTTCCTAAAATTACATATTCCCTCTCTGCTTTGCAACAAAAAAGAGGAATAATATATTCCCCCTACCATTCTTTCAAAGCTACACTAGATAGCTTGAAGTAAGTATAAGGATTCGTTAAATGAAATTTATTGTGACAAATAAGTAAGATATTTGAATCAAGTGAAACGAATTATTGTCATATTCTCTTTTCTGTTATGCACCCTGTGGGCAGCGGGGCAAGATCAATTATTAAACATTGCTCGCGAGTATTATCGCAACAGTGAATTTGATAAAGCGGCAGAAACCTATAAACAACTCTTAGCCTACCAGAGTAACAATGCCGAAGTAGTGAGTGGATATTACAATTCACTTCTTGAGCTTGAAAAATTTAAAGAAGCCGAAAAGTTTATTCTAAAGCGTATCAAAAAAAATAAGAAAGACAAAAGCAATTATCTCTTACTCGCTTCTTTATATAAAAAACAAAAGCAATCTAAAAAGCAGCGAAAAGCAATTGCTAAGTTTACGAACGGAATTGGCCAAGACAGCCGGCAAGTGAAAGCCACAGCCATGCAACTAGAACGAAATGGTTTTCTAGAAGAAGCGGTAGCACTCTATCAATATGGCAGAAAAAAGAACAAAGAGAATCCCTATCTTTTTGCAGAAGAATTAGCGCTACTGTATAGCAAAACCGGCAGACAAGAAGAGGCCACGGAAAGTTTGCTTGACTTATATGTGTTAGACAAGCGCAAGGAAGAAAGCATCAAATCAAGTTTTCAAGAAATGTTTGCTGACAAAAGTGCCGCAGACAATCTGAGAAAAAAAGTACTCAAGCGCAGTGCCAAAGATCCTGAAAATCTGCGCTACTACGACTTACTTTCTTGGATTTATATTCAATTGGACGACTATACCAATGCCTATCGGCAAATAAAAAGTATCGACGTGCGTATGAACGAAAAGGGAAGACGCGTTTTGGGTTTTGCTAGAACTTGTCTTCGAGAGAAAAAGTATGATGCCGCCCTCAAAAGCTATCAATATGTAATGGATCAAGGGGAAAAAGAGCGGTTTTATAAATATGCGGCGAGCGAGCGATTGACCTGCCTAAAAAATCAATTATTGGCCAAGCCCAATTATACCCAAGCGGATGTGCAAGCAGTGGCAGATGATTATAAAACTTTTTTAGCTGCTCAGCCAGCATTTAAACTCACGCCTTCTAGCCGAGAGTATGCCGATTTATTAGCTCGATATCTTGACAATCCTGGAGATGCAATTGCCGTATTGCAAGAAGTCGTAAAATCACCTCGGGTGCCTAAACCATTGATGGGGCGCTCAAAGCTAGACATAGGAGATTATGAGCTACTCCGCGGAAATATTTGGGAGAGCACGCTCTTATACTCTCAGGTAGATAAGGCGTT
>CAZTCQ010000139.1:0-3780 GCA_964612525.1 uncultured Chitinophagaceae bacterium
TTTGGCATTACTAATTTTCCGCAGTTGACATCCAACATTAGTATTGCAACGCTGAGTATGTCCAGTGGTGCCAAAATGGATGTAAATGGCTTTGAAGTAACAATTTTAGGAGGCTCAGGAAATATTCAATTTTCGAGCGATACAATTTATAATAGTGCGCCAGGTACCAATATTGTTTTTAATATAGGAGGGTCCAGTGCTTTTTCTACAAGAATTTCACGCTGCGTTTTTCAGGATACGGTAGTCTTTAATCTAACAGGTACCAATGCTTTTTTTGAAGGCTATAACACTAATCCGAACTATTTTAATCACGATGTAACCTACAACGTAAATGGCCCCCTAAACTTTTATACTTCCTATATTTCTGAAACGGTTTATGGTGAGGGTATGACCGTTAATAGAACAGTTGCCGGAGCGTCTTATATTTTACAAGATGGTGGTTCGATTGCTGGCGATTTTAGCTACACAAATAATTTAGGGGGTCTATCTAGAATCGGTAGCTCATCAAATGTTGCACTGATTAATGGAAAAGTAGATGTTCAAGTAAATGATACCACAACCAATAATTTTTCGATGCGTCATTTAAAAAACCTAACAAGCGGCGGAATGATAGACGTACAAGGTTCTAAAGGATTTACTGTTCAGGATGATACGCTCCTAGTTAATCAACTATCACTCACAAATTACACTGGTGCGGCTTATGGATATTTTTATTATAATGACATAACCGGAAATCTTACCATTAGCCCAGACACTTCTTATTCTTCAGGGTATTTCACCGCTGTTCGTGGGAGTGTCATAACTGGGAACTCTACTTTTTCCAATCCTTGTAGCAACGCATTTTATGAAACGTTTACTTCAAGCGGTGGGAATGTTTTTAATGGAAATACAATCGTAAATGCAAATGGAAGCGGAACGATTGATATTGGTTATGCAGCACCGTCCTTGTACAATGGAAATCTGGAGGTGAATAGAACCGTGGCTGGTAACTCAGTTATATTTAAAAATGGAGGAACTGTAGTTGGAGATTTTACCTATACGAATAACACATCGGGTAACTCAAACATAGGCAGTCTTTCTAATCAAACTATAATTAATGGGAATGTAAATATTTATATGCCCTTGGTCACACCAGGTCTTTTTAGATTGCACAATATAAAGAACCAAACGGCTTCTGGTGGCATCAGTACCTTCAACACGCTGGGTGCTGACATACGGTCAGATACGTTGATGCTAAATTTTATGAATCTTAATGCTTACACCGGGAATGCTTTCGCGAATTTCTATGATAATCATATTACCGGTGATTTAACTATGAGCTCTGATAGTTCATACGTTGGCGGTTATTTCACCGATCTTCGTCGAAATACAATTATTGGCAATACGCAGATAACTATAAATAGTAGCAACAATCTAAACGAAGCAAACACTGCAAATTCTGCTAATACTTTTACGGGAAGCACAAATTTTGCAGCCAATGGTAGCGGAGAAATTCGATTGGGTTGGAATGATACTTCTACTTATAACGGCGATGTTTCCATTACTAGAACCGTTGCTGGAACGTCTACAATTTTTGGCAGTGGCGCTTTTGTAAACGGTAATTTTTCTTATACAAATACAGCCGGTGGTAATGCTAGTTTTGGCTTTGCAAATTACCCCACGCTTATTACGGGGATGATTAATATGAACGTCGATTATATAAGTCCAGCAACCTTTTCTGTTTTAGAATTTACGAATCAGACATCAGGAGGTAACATTGACATTCGGGGTACGCAAGGGTTTAATTTTAGAGATGACACATTAACCGTGGCAACTTTTTCGTTGAGCGAATATACCGGAAATGCCTTCGGACGTTTTTATAGAAATGAAATAGTGGGCGATGTAACCATTAGCGATGATAGCACTTATACCGGAGGTTATTTCACAGATCTACAGGATAATTCTATTACGGGAAATACTGTGGCCACTTTAAATAGTAACAATAATTTTTACTCCGATTATGGCGGAACATTGGGTAATGTATTTAACGGAAATACCATTTTTAATGCAAATGGTTCAGGTACTTTAAGGGTAAGTGCTTGGAATGGTTCGACTTTTAATGGTGACCTCCAAGTTAATCGGACGCAAGATGGGCAAACGAGAATTTTTGAAAATGGTGGAGTAGTTACTGGTAATTTTAATTTTACAAGTACTGCTACGGGACTCAAATATATCGGTACCAATTCAGATCCAACTTTGATTAGCGGCTCGCTAGATATTAATGCGAGTGATACGGTGCCGGACGTTTTTCGTCTAAATCGAGTGACTAATCTAACGGCAGGCGGTACCATTGATGTACAAAATTCAAGAGGCTTTGAAATAAACAATGATACCTTGAACGTATTGAACTTGAACTTAATTGGTTATCAGGGTGCGGCTAACGCCAATCTGAAAGATAATAGGATTGAAGGAGATGTCACCCTAACCAGCGACTCGGCTTATGGAGGAGGATACTATACTGAGTTAGAGCGTAATACTATAATTGGAAACACAACGATAACGAATAACGCAACCAATATATTTTATGCCGGTGATGGAATCACTGACGGCGGAAATTACAATGGCAATTTGACGCTGAATAAAGTACAAGGAGATATTCGTTATGGGCAGGGTGATACCGTTTCCGTAAGCGGAGATTTAATTTTAAGCTCTGCGTCCAATATTACTCTGGGAACTATAAAATTCGATGGAGCAACGAATGCCGTTGTTGATCAAGTAGGTACTCAATCCATAATAATTGATGAATTAATTATGGATAAAACAGGGGCAATTCTTACTTTAAATAAGCCAGTGCTTATAGATAATTCAGCAGTCTTTGTTAGCGGAAATATAATAAGTGATGCACTTAATAAATTGACATTTGATGATAATGCCACAACGGCAGGAGCTTCTAACGCCAGCCATGTGGATGGTGTGGTGAGTAAAATAGGCAATGATGCTTTTGTATTTCCAATAGGAAAAAATAATAAGTATGCACCACTAGGAATTTCAGTACCCTCAAATACAGCAGATGAATTTACCGCAGAATACTTCGAAGCCATGCCACACATAAGCGGCTATGATTCTAGTTTGCATGATGCGAGTATTGATCATATTTCGCGGAATGAATATTGGACTTGTGATCGTACTGCAGGAACTTCAAATGTGGATGTAACTCTAAGTTGGGACGCAGCATTACGAAGTGGTGTAGTAAATAATTTAGGAGACTTATTAGTGTGCCGTTGGGATGGCTCTACATGGAAAGATGAAGGCCAAGCATCTAACACAGGAACCTTTGCAAATGGAACGGTAACTTCAAATACAGTCATGAATTTTAGTCCGTTTACCTTGGGTTCTTCTACTACCAATAATCCGTTGCCGGTTAGTCTTTTACGTTTTGAAGCTGTAAAGCAAGATGAAACGGTGCGCTTAGCATGGACTACAGAAAACGAAAAAGACTTATCGATGTACGATGTAGAGCGTAGTGCTGATGGTTTTAGTTTTGAAAAAATAGGGGCCGTAAATGCCCGAGCTAAAAAGCAATACGAACTTCTTGATACAGAACCTTTGGTGGGCATCAATTACTATCGATTAAAAATGATTGATATCGATGGTCAATACAACTACAGTGAAACACGGACTGTGCAATTTACTATGAACGGTGAATTATCGGTTTATCCTAACCCTGTGAGAAATGTACTTTATTTTAATTCGGACGAAGAAATTAAGGCTCTTGAAATTTATGATATGAGTAGTAGAATG
>CAZTCQ010000140.1:0-3753 GCA_964612525.1 uncultured Chitinophagaceae bacterium
TAACATCTGTATAAACGCAACCGCATATCAACAGATTCTATACCAAATATAAACAAGAATTCAAGAAAACTCAGTCACACGAAGCCCTTAGCCGTATGATCCGATTACTTCCGTTTGTAATCGGATACACACTTATTTTTTCAATTTACTGAAATATTTACACCATTCGGTAATGCCACATTGGTCGCATTTTGGGGAGCGAGCCAAGCAAACATATCGTCCATGCAAAATCAACCAATGGTGTGCCTTATGTACTTGTTCTTTGGGGATGTGTTTAATCAATTGTTCTTCCGCTTGCACTACATTTTTGGCATTCGTCGTAAGTCCAATCCGAGCACTTACTCTAAATACATGGGTATCTACCGCCATATTCGGCTGTCCGTCTATCACGCTCGTCACCACATTAGCCGTTTTTCTGCCCACTCCGGGCAGCAGCATTAACTCCTTTACTGTCATAGGAACGATGCTATCAAAATCATTCACCATCATATTCGCCATGCCAATTAGGTGCTTAGTTTTATTGTTTGGGTAGCTTATGCTTTTGATGATCGGAAACAAATCATCGAAAGTAGCGGTAGCTAAATCGTTGACCGTGGGGTACTTAGCAAAAATATTGGGTGTGGTTAGGTTGACCCGTTTGTCGGTGCACTGAGCCGAAAGAATTACGGCCACGAGTAATTGATAGGGTGTATCATACAGTAGCTCTGTTTCTGCTTCGCCCATATTCTTCTCAAAATAATCTAGTACGCCATGGTAACGCTCTTTTTTGGTCATAGAACAAATTTACATTCTAACACCTTCTTTTCATTTTCTCGATTAAATTTGTGAGCCTATATGCAAAAAAAAATTGTTTGGTTTGTGCTTTTGATGATTTCGTGTGCTTCGGTTCAAGCTCAGCCAATAGTGGGTAATTCCGAAATGGCCCGAGAGCTCTACGCCAAAGCAAAAGGCTATACTGCCAAAAGGGATTATCCGAATGCTATTTTGGTGTACAATCAACTGGCGAGTTTGGAGCCACGCAATTTAATATATCGCAGAGAGTTAAGCTACGCTTACTACCTCGGTGGAGATTTGTCTAGAGCCACACAAGTTATCACGCCTTTGCTCAAAGCCAAAGAAGCGGATGAGGCTACTTTCTTGACGGCGTCTCAAATTTTTAGTGCTCGTAAAATGAACAAGGCTGCCCTGGGAGCGATAGAGCGTGGGATTAAAAAATTCCCTGAGTCCGGATTGTTATATTCTGATTTAGGACGTTTGTACTCTGCTAAAAAGAAATATCAAAAGGCGGAAGCCGCTTGGGAAAAAGGAGTGAAGTACGAACCCAATTATCATTTAAATTATTATCAATTGGCCAAGAGTTATTTCGTTTCAAAGCGCCCTTTGTGGGCGATCATTTATGGAGAGACTTTTATTAATATGGAGCGCTACTCCAGTCGTTCGGAAGAAATAAAAAAAATAGTATTTGATAGCTATAAGCAACTAATAGCCAATAATCAGTTGACACGTCACGCCAGCGAAGCAGAGCAAAAAAATAT
Organism: uncultured Chitinophagaceae bacterium; assembly: GCA_964612525.1. Classification (GTDB taxonomy): domain Bacteria; phylum Bacteroidota; class Bacteroidia; order Chitinophagales; family Chitinophagaceae; genus JAGNRR01. Next base: position 1,536 of record CAZTCQ010000140.1, read on the forward strand.
TCGACGCGGAAAATCTGATTTCGAAAAGAAAGTGAATGATGTGTACAGTGAGTTGTCAAACATCGTTTTGGGCGGTGTAGACATTAATAATGTGGTCATGCTTCGAACTCGATTTCTACTTCGCTGGAATCAGATTGAAGGAAAAAAATATCCCTTTCAACTTTTTGATTTTACCAATGATCTCCTGGCCTTTGGTCATTTTGAAGCTTACAATCAATGGCTGTTTGGCAAGGCAGCCGACTCAGCAGAATATATAAATTGGGTCAATGAAAATTCAGCGACCTTCGAAGACTTTGAAACCTTTTACCGCTCATATAAATTTACAACTACCCCCGGTCAGTATTATAAATAAATAGCTATGGAACAAACTAAGCGATTATTCGACTTGCTCTCATACTACCAGAGAAAATTTGGAGAGAAAGAGATGCTTTTTGCAAAAAACGACGGAAGCTGGATCGGCATCAACGCAGCCACTATAGATGAGCAGAGTACTCAAATGGCCGTGACCCTGCGACAACTCGGTCTCGGTGGCGGCGATGGCACCACCCTTGGAAAAGACAAGGTATCCATTTTGTCGGCTAACCGTCCAGAATGGCTCATAACTGATTTTGCCGTTCAAAAACTGGGTGGAATTTTAGTGCCGATCTATCCATCAATCAGTACCTTAGAATTAGCTTATATATTAAATGAAGCTGAAACAAAAGTTCTGTTCATTGAAGGGAAAAAACTGTATGAAAGAGTGAAAGAAATCGCCAAGGAGGTGCCTAGTCTTCAGTATGTATATACCTACGATAAAGTGGAAGGCGTTATGCATTGGACGGATTTAGTTCAGCCAATTTCTTCCGAGGATAGACAAGAAATTCAAACGGTAAAAGATGCTGTAGATGAAGATGATGTGGCGACTTTTATTTATACATCCGGCACTACAGGAAATCCGAAGGGAGTCATGCTATCGCATAGAAATATTATTTCTAATATTAAAAACAGTATCCATTGTTTTAGCATGTGTGATGCAGATAGTAACGTACTCAGTTTCTTGCCGCTCAACCATATTTTTGAGCGCATGGTTACCTATTTATATATGTATAAAGGGGTAAGTATTTACTATGCCGAAGGCATGGAAACCATAGGCGAAAATTTACGAGAGGTTCAGCCCGCCGTATTTACGACAGTGCCAAGGCTTTTAGAAAAAGTTTATGAAAAAATAGAAAAAAAGGGATTAGAACTGTCCGGGTTCAAACGCAAAATTTTTGATTGGGCTATGGAACTAGCGCTCAATTATGACATGGATAAAAAACGCTCCCCACTTCAGAGTTTGAAATTTTATATCGCCGATAGTCTAGTTTATTCGAAATGGCGAGAAGCAATCGGAGGAAAGGCAAAAGCAATAGTAACGGGGTCTGCAGCTTGTCAGGTAAAATTGTTGCGCGTATTTACCGCAGCCAAAATTGTAGTCATGGAAGGCTATGGACTTACAGAAACTTCTCCGGTGATTAGTGTGAATACTTATGAAAAGGAAGGTCGTCGATTTGGTTCTGTTGGGCAAATTATCAAGAATGTGAAGGTGAAGATTGCAGAGGATGGGGAGATACTTTTTCAAGGGGATAATGTTATGAAAGGTTACTATAAAAATCAACAAGCCACCGACGAAGTTTTAAAAGACGGTTGGTTGCATACAGGTGATATTGGAGAGTATGACGCCAAAGGCTTTCTCAAAATTACGGATCGAAAAAAAGAACTATTTAAAATAAGCGGAGGGAAATATATTGCTCCCTTACCTCTGGAAAATAAAATCAAAGAGTCGCCTTTTATTGAACAGATTATGGTTGTGGGAAACAATGAAAAATTTGTGGGTGCTTTGATTGTTCCAGCTATTTTAAATTTAAAGGAGTATTTCAAAAATGCAGGAATGCAGTTGGCAGAGAATATTGACTTCTCCGTTGATCAGGATATTCTTAAATTGATTCGGAAAGAACTTAATGAATATAATAAATTCTTCGCAGCCCATGAGCATGTCAAGCGATTTCAGATAATTACAAATGAATGGACTGTTGATGGCGGTGAGCTAACACCTACTTTAAAACTAAAGCGTCGAAAAATTATGGAAAAGTATGGCCACCTTTTGGCTAAAATCTATAACAAGCAAGTATAAATTATTTTTGAATTCAGTACCCAGCGTTTTCTATTGCATTTAGAATTTCAATTTTGCATTGCTGTT
>CAZTCQ010000141.1:0-3702 GCA_964612525.1 uncultured Chitinophagaceae bacterium
AAGTTTGAGGCGATGGCCTTAGCGAGGGCAACTTGTGCGGAATCTATATCAAAGCAAGCCAAGCACAAGAACCCCGTGCACAAGGCTAAGCTACATTCTTACGCTAACCACAACTAAACTCTTCAACAAAAAACACCTAAACAGCAAAAACATTTACCTTTACCCCTTGCAAAAAAACATAGAAGTACGCGGGGCGAGGATGCATAATCTCAAGGATATTGATGTAGATATCCCTAAGAATAAACTCACGGTTATTACGGGCATTAGTGGCAGCGGAAAAAGTTCCTTGGCATTTGATACCATTCATGCCGAAGGCCAGCGCCGCTATATGGAAAGTTTTAGCGCCTACGCTCGGCAGTTTGTGGGTAATATGGAACGACCAGATGTGGATTTGGTCAAAGGCCTCTCACCGGTCATAAGTATTGAGCAAAAAACAACGAGTAAAAACCCTCGTTCGACAGTAGGTACGATTACTGAGATTTATGATTTTTTCCGTTTGTTATATGCACGTGCAGGTTCTGCTTATAGTTTTAATACAGGCAAGCCGATGGTACAGTATAGCGAAGAAGAAATTGTAAAAACGGTTAAGCAAAAATTTAAAGGAAAGAAGATTGGCATTTTAGCACCGATCATTCAAGGGCGCAAGGGGCACTATAGAGATTTATTTGAGCAATTGCGGAAGCAAGGTCATGTACGTGTGCGAGTAGATGGGAAGCTAGAAGAACTGAAACCTAAAATGCAATTGGATCGTTTTAAGATTCATGATATAGAAATTGTAATTGATCGCTTAACAGCAGATACTAAAAATTCAGTGCGGATTAGCCAAAGTATCGAAACTGCTTTGCGCCAAGCGAAGGGGACAATTATTATCATGGACTTGGACGCTGAGAAGGGCTTGCCACGCCATAGCGTGGATACCTTATACTCTAAAAACTTAGTGTGCGCTGATACAGGCATTTCATATCAAGTGCCGTCGCCCAATACATTTTCTTATAATTCTCCTTATGGTTATTGTCCTACTTGTAAAGGTTTAGGGGTACAAACAAAAGTGGATTTGAAATTGGTTATGCCGGACAAATCCGTATCGATAAATAATGGTGGGATTTTACCACTAGGTAAAAAGAGAGATGCCCATGCGTTTAATCAAATTAAGCAAGTAGCAAGAGAAAATAAAATAAAACTCACGGTGCCACTTTCTAAATTGACGGAGAAACAATTAAATATTGTGTTGTACGGAGAAACCGATGGCGATAATGATCCCGATAACTATCGGGAAGAATATGGCGGAAATTTTACCCGCGATTTTGAAGGTGTAGTAAATATGGTAAAACGATGGTATCATAATAGCAGCAGCATTATGGTAAAACGTTGGGCTGAAGAATATATGCAAGTCATGCCGTGCGAAACTTGTGAAGGCGCGCGCCTAAAACAAGAAGCACTCTGGTTTAAAGTAGCCGATAAAAACATCGCGGAAATTAGTGCTTGGAATTTAGATCAATTAGGAGAGTGGACAGCTAAACTTCCTAAACACCTCAACAAAAAACAACAAACTATTGCCAAAGAAATTCTAAAGGAAATTAATGAGCGCATTGGTTTTATGTTGGATGTGGGTTTACATTATTTAAGCCTGGATAGACCAAGCGGTAGTCTGAGTGGTGGTGAAAGTCAACGTATACGATTAGCTACTCAGATTGGCAGTAAGCTCAAAGGCATTACCTATATTTTGGATGAGCCAAGCATTGGCTTACACCAGCGTGACAATCAACGTTTGATAACAGCGCTTAAGGATTTGCGTGATGTTGGCAATACAGTAATCGTAGTAGAGCATGATAAAGACATTATGCTGGAGGCGGACTATCTAATAGATATTGGTCCGGGAGCGGGAACACGCGGCGGTGAAATGGTAGGAGAAGGCGAGCCCAAAAAGTTTTTAAAGAATAAAGGAACCACAGCCGACTACATAATTGGCAAGCAAGAAATTGCGGTACCCAAAAAACGTCGAGGAGGGAACGGTAAAAAAATCACACTAAAAGGTGTTAGCGGAAATAATCTCAAAAATATTGATGTGAGTTTTCCCTTGGGGAAGTTTATTTGCGTAACTGGCGTGAGCGGTAGTGGTAAATCTACTTTGGTAAACGAAACATTTTATCCTTTAGTAGCAAAGCACGTTTACAAAAGCAAGCGAAAAATAATGCCCTACAAAAGCATTACAGGATTAAAGAATTTAGATAAAGTTGTAGAAATAGATCAATCGCCTATTGGCAGAACACCGCGTTCTAATCCTGCTACCTATTGCGGTTTTTATACGGACATTCGCACGCTTTTTGCCGAAATTCCTGAGAGTAAAATCAGAGGATATAAACCTGGTCGTTTTTCGTTTAATGTAAAAACGGGTCGTTGCGAAATTTGCGAAGGTGCCGGAGTAAAAACCATTGAAATGAATTTCTTGCCAGACGTGCATGTGCATTGCGAAAAGTGTGGTGGCCAACGTTTTAATAAAGAAACGCTAGAAATAAAGTATAAAGGAAAAACAATATCAGATGTGCTGGATATGACAGTAGATGAAGCGGTTAATTTCTTTGAGCCAGTCTTTTATATCCATAGAAAAATAAAAACTTTGCAAGATGTAGGTCTTGGTTATATTACGCTGGGGCAAAGCTCTGTAACGCTCAGCGGCGGAGAAGCGCAACGGGTAAAACTAAGTAGCGAGCTAGCAAAAAAAGCTACAGGGCAAACGATTTATATCTTGGACGAACCAACTACAGGCTTGCATTTTCAAGATATTAAAATGCTCATTGCCGTACTAGACGCTTTAGTAGAAAAGGGAAATACGGTTCTCGTAATTGAACACAATATGGACGTAATAAAAGTAGCCGATCATATTATTGATTTAGGTCCCGAAGGAGGTGACGGGGGCGGAGAAATAATAGCGGAAGGAGCTCCTGAAGAAATTATAAAGAATAAGAAAAGTATAACAGGCAAGTTCTTGAAGTTGGAGTTGATGTAATAAAATCTTGAATACTACGTTTGATGTTGCAAACAATTCAAACCAATGAAAAGAGTATTTATAATTGTAGGCTCCCTGGCCTTATTCACTGGATTACTTATGGCCGGTTGTCGAGCCTTAATTAGCACGATCGGAAACTTTAATGATTGTGAACGGTTCAATATCGATAATATTGAAGTACGCACGGGTGTTGACATCCCTGCAATCACTAACGTGGATTGTATTTATGACAATGGAATCAAGAATGTTACCTTTACCCTCGATACAGTCAAAGTGGATATAGCTGACTATCTCGAAAAGAACAAATTTGTAAAAAGGGATAGCCTGTATACAATTGTAGGAGATACCAAAAGAACAAATTGGGAAGTTGAATACCGAAATGATAGAGCTGCGTTAAAAATGAGAATAATTTATAAAGATGTAAAAACAGATTTCTGATTAAATTTGAGAATAACTAAGCAACTCAACAAAAAACAACGAAACAGTCACGATGAAAATACTAATGACTTGCCTCGGTAACATTTGCCGCTCACCAATGGCTGAAGGAATCCTTCAAAAACTAGCTGATGAAAAAGGCTTAGGCTGGACAGTTCATAGTTCGGGAACGAATGGATTGCATACAGGTGAACCTCCCCACAAAAGCTCACAAAAGGTATGCAAAGAAAATGGACTTGATATTTCAGAGCAACGCTCCA
>CAZTCQ010000142.1:0-3695 GCA_964612525.1 uncultured Chitinophagaceae bacterium
GAAGATGTACTGACCAAAGAGCAACAAGATGCACTTACGCCCGATGCTGTAATACAAGCATTCAAAGATGGTAACGAACGATTTATGAATAATAATCTTACAGCTAGAGACCACTCTGCGCAAGTAAGAAAAAGCACCTTGGCACAATATCCCAAAGCAATCGTACTGTCGTGCGTAGATAGTCGAGTTCCGGTAGAGGATGTTTTTGATAGAGGCATAGGCGATTTATTTGTAGCACGTGTGGCTGGTAATTTTGCAAATGAAGACATACTCGGCAGTATGGAATTTGCGTGTAAAGTATCCGGATCCAAAGTCATATTAGTGATGGGTCACGAACATTGTGGTGCAGTAAAAGCTGCTATTGGAGATGTTAAACTGGGCAATATAACGGCCATGCTTCAAAAGATAATTCCTTCTGTACTCATGGTAGATTATGACGGTGAACGCACGGCGGACAATCAAGAATTTGTTCATAAAGTAGCGGAGAGTAATGTAAGAAATACCTTGACGGAGATTCGTGCAAATAGCCCTATCCTAAAAGAGATGGAAGACAAGGGAGAAATCAAAATAGTTGGCGCACTCTACGATATGGATAACGGGAAAGTAGATTTTTTGAATTAAAAACTGAATAGAAAAAATAGAAGAAGGGACTTTACGCTTTAGTTAAAGTCCCTTTTATTAAAACCAATTATCAAATGATTTCAACAAATAGTAGCACTTTATTAGAGGGAATAAGCGAAGCAAAACAAATGGGTTTTACAGAAGAGTTTATGTATCGGGATAAAAAAATCATAGGCAGGAATAACATGCAATCTTATAAAAAAGAGGATTGTTACTTGATAGAATACTTCATTCACGAAGGGATGAGCAACCCCGCAGATCAATCTATTTTATTCTTAATAGAATGTGCCGATGGCACCCAAGGAGTTTTGAGTAGCGCCTACGGAACCTATGCGGATACTGAGTTAATTGATTTTTGTTTATCAAAAGAAAAGAAAAACTAGATGCTCTTAATTCCTACAGAAGTGGTCAAAGTAGACCCAACTTTATTGGAGAATATTGATGCAAAAGCGAAATCTATTTATAGGGCGATTACGTTTTGTAAGAAGAAATCATCTAAATCATTATTAGACAGTTTTATTAATAGTACCAATAGCTTAACGGAATTATTATCGATCAAAAATGCACAAATGGAAGCCGAAACCGAAGAGGAACTCGTGCTATACCAAAAGAATTTACACAAGACTATTTTGTTTATAATAAACGAAATAAAAAATGAGGTAACCTTAGAATCACAGATTCAGCTCTTCCAAATTTTTAGATTAATATCGCCTGAGGCCCACAAATTACACCCGAATCAATACCGCAGAAGCTTGGTACAAATAGGCGGTTATATCTGTCCCGATCCTGAAGTGCTGAATAGCCTGGTGACACAATTATTTTATAATCTAAAAGAAATAACACACCCACTACTAAGAGCGATATACCTGCATCATGAATTGATAAGAATACACCCATTTATCGACGGGAACGGCCGGACTACGCGCATCGCTAAGAACTGGATCATGATGTATAATCTATACCCGCCGATATTTATAAAAGATGAAATAGAGAAAAAAGAATACATAAAAGCACTCAGTGAAAGTTTTAGAGCCGTAGAAAAAAATAATACAATTTGGAATAAAGAAACCAATACTTTTTTTATTCAAGAATTAAATCGTGTGACAAAAAATATTGATTACATATTGGATAAAATTAATCTAGAGAGTAATTCAAATTAAAGGAACACAGAACATTAAGTCACGAATGTTTATAAAAATATAACTATGAAAAAATTAAAATGGGTAATAGGATTGGCCGTAGTTTTTTTATTGATACTAACTACAAATTTATTAGATCGCAAAGAGTTTAAAATAATTAATGAATCGGTGCGCACAATTTATAACGATCAGATGGTAGCACAAGATTTAATTTTTAAAATGTCTTTATTGCTTGAGCAGAAAAGTGTCGCCGTAGCATCAGGTGATGCAACTTTTTTTGCTATTAGAAACAACGAAATAAACAGAGAATTAAATCAGCTAATTGAACAATTTAAACAAACAAAATTGACGAATCCAGAAGAAGAAAGTCTACTAGATTTTAGCAGCCACTTGAGAAACTTGATAGAAACAGAACAACAATTTATAACGAATGATCAAGATGCCCTTACGCAGCAAGCACGCATACTAATGGTAAGCCCTATAGCAGATTTGAGCAGAGAATTGTACGTACTTTCTAAAATTCAGATGAAAGAAGGAAAAGAAGAAATGCGCCGATCAACGGAGTCAGCTAATAAAGTGATTTCATTAGCCAACTTAGAAATTATTTTTTTGATACTTATTGGTATCATTATCCAGATTATTATTTTAATGCCGACTAGAAAATTAGAAGAATATCCATACCCAATCAATTGAACATTAAATTATGATCCCAAAAAAAATTCTATCGCCCTTTCAAAAGTTTGTAAAAATTGAAAGTTTCAGTGGTATTCTCTTACTAATTGCCACGGTGATTGCGATGGTTTGGGCAAACTCTGCTTGGGGAGATTCGTACCAATCTCTATGGCAATATAAAGTAGGATTTACCACCCAAAATTTTGAACTAAGCAAGCCACTATTGCTTTGGATTAATGATGGGCTGATGGCTGTTTTCTTTTTCCTCATTGGTTTAGAAATCAAACGAGAAATGATGATTGGCGAGCTAAACTCGCTGAAGAAAATATCGTTTCCCATCTTTGGTGCGCTTGGCGGGATGTTGGCGCCGGTACTCTTATTTTTTGTGCTAAATCAAAACCCTGAAACAACGCAGGCATGGGGTATACCCATGGCTACTGATATTGCTTTTTCGCTGGCTGTTCTTAATATTTTGGGTAAGCGGGTACCGTTGAGTCTCAAATTATTTTTGACAGCATTTGCCATAGTCGATGATATTGGGGCGGTGCTTGTTATTGCTATTTTTTATTGTGGGAGTATCAATTTTACCTTATTACTCATTGCATTTCTACTCTTAGGTGTCTTGTATTTTTTATCCTACAAAGGGTTCTATTCTAAGTTTGTTTTAATAGCAGTAGGTATTATTGTTTGGCTCTTGTTTCTTAAATCTGGAGTGCATCCTACTTTGGCTGGTATACTTCTAGCTTTTTCTGTGCCCGTGCGGCAAAAAATATACACCGCCGCTTTTATTGATAACCTGGTAAATATTACAGAGAACATAAGGAAATCTGCCGTATCCCGAAATCCTGTTTTGTCTAAAGAGCAAATTAGTCAGATTGATAATCTAGAAAACTGGACCAGTAAATTTCAATCGCCCTTGCAGCATTTGGAGCATAAGTTGCATGATTGGGTAGCGTATTTTATTATTCCAATTTTTGCATTGGCTAATGCAGGCGTGCTTTTAAGTAGTGATACTCCGTTAGAAGTAGATTTGATAAGAAACATAGTTATTTGCTTAGTGCTAGGTAATAGTGTGGGAATTACATCCATTATTCTTTTGGCAAAAAAATTAAAAATAATTGTGGTCCCACCTGATATTACTAAGCGCCATATTGTGGGCGTTTCATTCTTGGCGGGTATCGGTTTTACGATGGCCATTTTTATTGCGAGCCTCGCATTTGCAAATAGTCCGGCCTTTATAGATTCTGCTAAGATTGGGATACT
>CAZTCQ010000143.1:0-3553 GCA_964612525.1 uncultured Chitinophagaceae bacterium
AAAAAAATACTAATCATCAACGGACATCCCGATAATGAAAGTTATTGTTTTGCCTTAGCCGATGCTTATAAAAAAGGCGCACTTGCTTCTGGTGCAGAAGTTCAAGAAATAAATATTAGAGATTTAAACTTTAATCCTAACCTTGAATTTGGTTATCGCAAGCGAACGTAACTGGAACCTGACTTATTAACAGCACAAGAAAAATTAAAGTCGGCCGAGCATTTAGTTTGGATATATCCCGTTTGGTGGGGTTCTGTTCCTGCAATAATGAAAGGATTTTTGGATAGAGTTTTATTGCCCGGGTTTGCTTTTAAGAAAAGAGAAAACTCCGTTTGGTGGGATAAATTCTTTACTGGTAAAACAGCCCGATTGATATGCACCATGGATCAACCTACTTGGTATTACAGATTAATCAACCGAGGACCCTCACATCAGGCAATGAAAAAATTGACAATGAAATTTATTGGAATAAGGACTGTAAGAATCACTTCAATTGGCCCCTTAAGACTTTCTAAAAATACATTTCGTCAAAAAAAGTTGGATAAAATTGAAGCATTAGGGAAAGAGGGAAAATAAGCTATCCCTTCCTCGGTACACGAAGTAAAAAACCAACTCGCTTCTTACCGTTTTTGCCAACCGAAATATTCACAAGACCTAAACTCCAACCCGTATTCGCATCAGTTACTTTATTAAATAGTCCTATTTGTAATCCTTGAATGCTTTTCGCTTTATTTGAAACTCCAGCAATTTGTATTCCATCAACATGTCCAGAATTATTTGAAACACCGGCCATTTGTGTACCCGTAACATCACCCTCTACGTTGTTCTTAATACCCGCAATCTGCATACCGTCCACTTCTCCTCCTACATTATTAAAAATGCCTGCTACTTGAAAATACTTTACATTTTTTCTATTTATATTATAGATTCCTCCTACCTCAAATAAATCAGTTCCCGCACTATGGCCACCAATTGCATTAATAGAAACTTTATTAACCACCTGCGCATTCATTCTTCCGTGTGTGCTTACAGGTGGAATGAATCCAAGCTGCCAAGTACGCGTGGTATAAAACCGCTTCAGGTTTAGATTATGAAATTTTTGTTTAGAGCCTACGAAAACATCTCTTATCCAATTTGATCCTTCATTAACCCAGATTTTTCCATTAGCCAACCACTCTTTTGTTTTTACCGCGCCCAAAGTATTTTTGACCCAAGTAGTCCCTTCTTTTACATAGTAATTTCCGGATTCCAAATTCTCGGTATAATCTCCACTTTCCGGGCGCTCTACGGCTATAGTATCGCCCGTGCTTTCATTAAAAGCTAATACCACAGGCGCTTGTTCCTCTATGGCAATAGTCATTTTTTGATCTCGGTTGGTCACAATTCTTAAAGTTGTATCAATATAATTGTCTTTGCTAATGCTTATTTCTGCCGTTTTAAATTTCTTTTTGAGCTTCAGCGAGAAGTATCCATTTGCGTCCGTCATGGTTGACAATAAATTCTTTTTTTCGTAAATCGTTACATTGGGTATGCGCTCACCCGTTGCTTCATCTACTACATAACCCGTAATAAAATAACTGTTTTGTACAACAGATTTTTGCGCCACTACGTTTTTGGTCTTTACTATTTTACGGCGAATGATTACAAAGTTTCCGACCTCTTTAAAATCATAACTCGCATCAAAGCTCTTGCGTAATATGCTTAGTACTTTTTTGTTCTGCGCATAAATACTTACAATAGAATCCTTCGGTAAAATCTTGGAGTTATATGAAAATTTAAAATCACCTTGATCACCCATAATGATCAAAGCATCTTTCAAACGCTTCTGCTTAATATTAATTGTAATGGGTTTATTTAAATGTTTTTGTGCCACAGCTTGCATGACTAAAAACAAACAACAAGAAAGTAGGATGAGGTGCTTCATGTTTATTCTGTTATATAATAAATATTTCGTTTTTTAGTAACTGTGAATTCAAATGTTGCCTCCAGTACTTGCATTACAATATCAAGCTCTTCCTGATCAAACTGTGTATCCAGTTTTAGGTTGCGCAAGGACTGGTCTTTAATAATAACCTTCTCGTCATAGGCTTCATTCAATACTTCCACTACTTTCCAGAGTGGTGTATTATCACAGTCAAACGATTTGCTTCTGTAGTATTTATACAAATCATCTGTTTTCTTTTCTACCTTAATGATAGAATCCTTACTGTAAATTCTTGCCTTATCATTTTTAACTAAACGCATATTAGAATTTCCTTTCGTCAATTCTACAATACCCGTTTCCACAATGACCTCCGTATAATCATCAAACGATTTCACATTAAAGGAAGTTCCTACAACCCTAATTTCTACATCCGCTTGTGTTTCGATGATAAATGGTTTTGTTTTATCCGGTGTAATGCTAAAGAAGGCTTCTCCTTTCAAGGCTACCCGTCTTTCATTATTAATAAAGGCGTCAGTCGTTTCTATACTTGATTTTCTATTCAAGGTGATAATACTCTCATCAGCCAAGCTTGTAATCTTGGGTACATCAGTCGATGCTATGGTTTGAATCATTGGAGTATCAATTACCACAGGATCTTCTTTTACCACGACTGGTTTAATTGGGTCAACATTCGTATCTCTATTAAACATCCAAAACACGCCAACTAATAAAGCAAGAGAAGCAGCCAACATGGAAATTCTGCGACGGAAAGAAAGCTGTTTACTTTTTTTCACTCGTTTTTGCATCCGTTCTTCCAGACGTTCCCAAGCCGCATTTTCATCTACTTCAACCGTATCAATAAGCTGCTTACTTTTATCCCAAACTTGGCTAAATTGCTCGTAGTGTTTTTGGTTTGCTTCGCTCTGAGCAATCCAATTTTCTACCGCTTCCTTTTCGGATGCAGTGCACTCACCTAATAAATAATTTATTAGCAATTCATCTGATATGTGATGTTCCGTGCTCATTAAAAATTGTTACTCATGTAAATTAGGAATGCTAACAAACTCACCAAATAATCGGCTAGCTTTCCTCTTAATAGTTTTAGTGCCTTGCCCATGTGATTCTCCACTGTTTTAGGAGAGATTGAAAGGCGCTCGGCTATTTCTTTATATTTTAAATCTTCGAAACGACTCATTTGAAAAACCGTACGGCACTGCTCGGGCAATTCGCTAAGCGCTTGTCTTAGTCGGCCTTGGAGCTGCTTGTGCGAGGCATCGCGTTCTGCTGAGTCTGTTTCTTTGTGGGTCATGGTGTGGCTTAAATGCGTTTCATATTGTTGTACTACTTTGTTATGTTTTATGGCGTTGAGGCTGTGGTTGTGTACTGCTTTGTACAAATAGGCTTTGAGTGAGGTTTCAATTTTGAGGGTTTCTTTCTTTTCCCAGAGTTTCATAAAAACATTCTGGACAATTTCCTCGGCACTGGCTTGGCTATTCAAAATCCCTAATGCGTAGATAAAAAGTGGTTTGTACAATTCCTTATAAGTAGCCTCGTAGGCGCGCACGTCTCCTTGCAAAAATGCAGTTGTATTTTCAGGGCTTGCGTACACGGGGCTAAGGTAATTACTAG
>CAZTCQ010000144.1:0-3514 GCA_964612525.1 uncultured Chitinophagaceae bacterium
TTACCACCTACTGCCTGGCAGTATCGTTGGTCCGGACCTTATTTATTTGACTCTACGGTAAAGTCGCCTTATGCTTATGTGAATGATAATCCAAGTAAATATGTAGTCTACACTCGTGGAGGAAATGGCTGTTTGGTTTGGGATACAGTAGAAGTAACGCTTTCGAATCATGATGTGTTAGTTTCCCCTTCGAGCCAAACATTATGTTTGAATGATCGCGTACGTCCAATTGCCACAGGAATTGGTAATCAAAATGGTCAGCGTTTCCGTTGGTTTGTAAGCGGTAATGCTTCGCTAAGTGATTTGAGCTGTACGGATTGTCCTACTCCAGAGATTACGGCTAATCGAGTGGGCACTAACGTTTACAACGTAGAGCGAACGGACATTTATGGTTGTTTAGATACGGCTACGATTACATTAGAAGTGCTCCCGTTGCCGAACGTAGTTATAACAAACGGAGATACCGCTGTGGTTCGTTTTGGGGAGTCACTTCAGTTATTGGCAGAAGGTTCTATACGATATTCTTGGACGCCAAGTTGGGGAATGAATAATCCAAATATTTCTTCACCGGTAATCAAACCGACCGAAACAGATTTGTATACGGTGAATGGTTTGGATGAGAATGGCTGTGGCAATAGTGATGCGATTTATATTATAGTAGACTATTCTCGCAATTTATTTATACCAACTGCATTCTCACCGAATGGTGATGGAAACAATGATCGTTTCAGAATAGCGAACTTTGGAGCACAGCGCGTATCCGAATTTAGGGTGTATAACCGTTGGGGTCAAGAGGTATTTAATGCGAAGGATAATCGTGGTTGGGACGGAACGTTCCAAGGCGCTGAGCAAGGAAACGGGACGTATCACTACATTATCAAGGCCGCTTTTGCGGACGGAGAAGTTCAAACTTTCAAAGGCGATGTCGTCTTGGTAAGATAAGAATTAGAATAAAAACAAGTCAAATCCCGACCGTTTGGTCGGGATTTTTTATTTTGCATACCTTATGATGAAAGTAGGCGTTATTGGTGCTGGAACTATGGGAGCGGGAATTGCTCAGGTCGCAGCTCAGCATGGACATGATACTATAGTGTATGATTTAGATGAGAAGGTGCTTCTAAAAGCTAAGGAGCGTTTGAGTCAAACTATGGAAAAGTTGGTCTCTAAAGGTAAGTTTATTGCAGATATTGCTAATCAAATTCAGAATCGGATTCTTTGGACTTCTGATCTTACAAATTGTAATGATGCTGGAATCGTAATCGAAGCGATTGTTGAAAATTTAGAGGTCAAACAAAAAGTGTTTAAACAATTAGAAAGCATAGTATCTAAAGAATGTATTCTTGCGAGTAATACATCTTCTCTCTCGTTGACGTCCATTGCTTCATCGTGTGACTTGGCGTCCAGAGTAATTGGCGTTCACTTTTTTAATCCAGCTCCAATAATGAAGTTGGTCGAAATTGTTCCGGCTCTACAAACTGATAGTTCAATTGTAGAACTAACAAAAAAACTAATTGATTCGTGGGGCAAAGTTACCGTCGTAGCCAAAGACACTCCAGGGTTTATTGTGAATAAAGTCGCTAGACCATTTTATAGCGAGGCGATCAAGATGTTAGAAGAAGGAGTAGCAAATGAAAATGAAATCGATACCGTTTTGACTCAAAAAGGAGGTTTTAGAATGGGACCGTTCACCTTGACAGATTTAATTGGTCATGATGTAAACTATAAAGTGACAGAGACTGTTTGGAAATCTTTTTACTATGATCCAAGATACAAACCCGCTTTTACTCAAAAAAGATTAGTAGAAGCCAATTGGTTGGGCAGAAAAACTGGACGTGGTTTTTATTCCTATCCTTTAGAACAGAAGGGAACTTCGCTAGAAAGTATAAGCGAAAATACCCAAGACGAAATTTTGAATAGAGTATTGTTTACACTAATTAACGAAGCTGCGGATACTCTATTTTTAAATATTGCTAGTGCGGAAGACATCGACAAGGCTATGAAGTTTGGAGTCAATTACCCAAAAGGGTTATTGGAATGGGCAAACGAAATTGGGCTTAAGAAATGTGTCGACTATCTAGATGTTCTTCAGAATCATTTTGGAGATGATCGTTATCGCTGCTCTTCCTTGTTGAGAAAAATGGCAATGGATAATAAAACATTTTTTTAAGTAATTATGATTTTTGAATATAAAGGGGTGAAACCTGTTATACATGAAACAGCATTTGTTCATGAATTAGCTGCGGTCACTGGAAACGTAATAATCGGTAAGAACGTGTATATTGGTCCGAGTGCAGCTATACGAGGAGATTTTGGAAGGATTGTAATTGAAGACGGTTGTAATGTTCAAGAAAACTGCACAATACACATGTTTCCTGATGTAACAGTTACTCTAAAAGAGAATGCTCATATTGGACATGGAGCCGTGATTCATGGGGCGACTATCGGAAAAAATTGTCTAGTAGGTATGAATGCAGTAATAATGGATAACGTTATTCTTGACGACGAGTGTATTGTAGGTGCCCTAAGTTTCATTAAAGCGGATACACACTTTGAAAGTAGATCTTTGATAGTAGGAAATCCTGCTAGGGTGATAAAAAAGGTCTCTGACGAAATGATTCAATGGAAAACCAAAGGAACTGAAATTTATCAGCAATTAGCGGTTGAAGCCCATAAGGAACTCAAAGTTTGCGAACCACTAAAAAGGGTAGAGGATCAAGAGAAAATGGAGGTTATAGATTTTAAAACTTGGGATAAAACAAAATAAAGTGGATAAACTAGACTTTCTTTTAAACAATTACGCGCAAATTTTAAAAACGATTCCGCGGGAAACGGCACCGGAATTTGGCAAAATGAATGTGCATCAAATGATTGAACATATGGAGTGGGCGGTAAAAATAGCAAACGGAAAAATAGAATTTCCATGCGAGTTAGCTCCTGAGCTTGTTACTAAAATGCATCGTTTTATGATGAGTGATCAACCATTCAGAGATAATACTCCCAATTCTAATCTTCCCGATGAACCTCTAGCCCCAATGACTGATTCGATTGAAAAGGCAATCGAACAATTACAAACAGAACTTATTTTTTTTAAAGAACGTTATGAAAAAGAGGAAGGACTGGAAATCATAAATCCATTTTTTGGGTCTCTAAACTTTGAAGAACAAACTCACTTATTGCACAAACATGCCCACCATCACCTTCGGCAATTTGGAATTACCGTATAAAAAAATCCCGCTCGGTATGAGCGGGATTTTACTTTCAATTCTTTAAGATTATTGAACATTGTCAATAAACTGGATATCAAGGGACGAAACTGGAGTGCCAGTAGTGTCGCTATTGAAACCAGATAATACAATAGTATAAATTCCACGGTTCGATAAAGTAACCGGAGTAGAAAGCGATACAATATTAGTATCTGCTGGTAACCTATAACCTAAGGCGTATGACCCTGCGTTCAACGGAGTAAAGGCCGTTGTTTGTCTGAATCCAATATTACTGAATACCACAGAGCTGT
>CAZTCQ010000145.1:0-3478 GCA_964612525.1 uncultured Chitinophagaceae bacterium
AAGCTACCGCTGCAAAGCAGTAGGCCCAGAATGGTTGTTTTTAGTTTTTTCATTTGTTTTAGATTTTTGTTTTAATTGATTAAAAGTTGTTTGGCTTGCCACGCCAAAGACGTGGTTTTTTAGTCTATGATTAATTTGGTTAGGGTGTTTCCCTTTATTTATTATACAAAAGTGCGAGGCTTTTTTATTTCTCACAATAGCGAATATTCGCTATTTTTTGTATAAAATTTTTATCTGGCATAGGCCTTATTTAGTCGATAAGTAGTTTTTTTACCATTGCTTGTTACAGTTATTGTTTTTTTGTAAAGATCTATCTGAACTTTTTTTACACTCTTGGTAGATTGTAAGTATACAGACCATTCGTCTCTTCCTGTTTCTTTAAAATAATCTTCGGTGTGTCCAGCACGAGATTGTAAATACCAGTTTTTGCTATTATCCATTTGGCTAAACATTCCTAAGTACTTAAACTGCTCATCGCCGTAGCTTGCTTTTTTTAGGTTGTAGCCTTTTACTATCTTTTTAGTGCTTGTCTGCTTCGTGCTGTTGAGGTTTCTTGTGTTTTTAGCCTTGCCAAATCTTGATTTGCTATTGTTGGCCGTGTTGGTTGTTCCTTTATTTTTGAATCTGGTCTTTGTATACGTTTTAATCACTTTTGGTACATTAGGCCTTGTTGTAGGAGTGGTATATGAAACGCGAGAGCTTGGATTACTTGTGGTGTAGATTGGATTATTATTTACCAGCACTTTTTTTCTATGAAGATTTATTTGTGCTTTAATACCTCTGCTAGCATCATTCAAATAAACCGACCAAGCGTCTCGCCCTGTTTCTGTGAATTTAGCATGAACTCTTGTTCCCTTATATTCTGTCCATTGCTTAGGAGCGGTTTGTTTAAATGCACCAATGACTCGTCCGTTTTGGCTAATGCGAACGTAGGTTGCGTTTCTGCCTGTTATTTGAGTATTTGCTGTTGGGCGAGTTGTATTGTTTTGATTAAAATTTTTCTTTTCCGCCTTTACATTGCCTATAGTATAAAAGACCTCATCGTTTACCTTAATTTTCTTTGTGTATAAATCTAACTGCACACGAATGCCACGAGCTCCATCTTTTAAATAAACAGACCATTCGTCTCTGGCAGTTTCTATAAATTTTGCGTGTACTCGTAAGCCGCCTTTAGATTCTACCCATTTCTTTGGACCTGTTTGATAAAAAATGCCTTCGGCTTTCGTGCCTTTATAGGCGGTTACAAACGTTACATTTCTGCCCGTTATTTGCGCGCTTAGGCTAAAATGAAAAATGCTAAAAGTGATTAGACAGATGATTCGTTTTATGTTATTCATGCTTCCTTATTTTTGTTGGCACAAAGGTGAGAATGCACATCATTTCTCACAATAGCGAATATTCGCTATTGTGAGTTGAAAGTGGAGCATTGAAAATTGAAAGTGAAAAGAGTTTACTCTTTCTAAAGTGGAAAGCTTAGATGAAGAATGAATTGGTTCTCTTCGTTTTTGATTTGGAATTCTCCGTTCATTTCACGGGTACGCTTTTCTATATTGCTTAAACCAAGTCCGCTTACTTCATTAATTTTAATTTCTTTATCTGTTTGATTGGAGACTGATAAATTTAAATTGTCGTTTTCTTTTTGAAGTGAAGCGGTAACCAAATCGCCGCTTCCATATTTGGCTGCATTGGTAAGGGCTTCTTTAAAAATTAAGAAAATGTTTTGTCGAAGCTCAGCACTTATTTTATCATTCTTGCCTTCAATATTATGTGTTAGTTGAAACTCTACATCCTTCGGTTCTAAAATGTCTTCAGCAAAGTCAATCATGCGGTAGGCGAGATCCATCACATTATCTTTGCGAGAGTCAATCGCCCAAACAGTATCGCGCATACGGCGTGTTGCGTCACGGCTCATGCCTGCAATTTTACTTACTGTGCTTTTGTTACTCTCGCTTGCTTTCATTTCTAATAATTCTGATTGCATGGATAGGCTGGTGAGAATGGTCCCGACATCATCATGTAAGTCACTACTAAGTTTTGAGCGGAAGTTTTTATCTCTTGCTTCTTGTTCTAATTGGTTGCGTTGTTTTATTCTTTTTACAATGAAGTAGATGGAAGAGAGTAATCCAAGTAGAATTAGAAAGAAGATTATTTTATTTCTATTGGCGGTAGCCGAGGCAATTTTTTTATCCGCGTTTAGTTGAATTATTTCTTTTTCCTTATCCGCTGTTTTTAGCTCTTCGGAAAATTTTGCCGTTGCTTGGATTTGTTCATCCTCGTATTGACTTTCTCTAAGTTTTAATAATTTTTGTTGAAATGCTATTACAGAATCTTTGTTGTTTTTTGCTTTAAAGTAAGCAATGAATCCTTTCGTAACGGCCACAGCTCCTCCATAGGATTGAGATTCGGAAGCCACTTGTTCGGCTTCTCGCAAAAGAGCTAATTTATTTATAGCACCCATATGAATTTTGTATTGCTTCGGGTCCAATTTCTCCCATTCATCTGCTAGTTGTATCAATTTGCCTGCTGCCCCAGATACTCCATGAAATTTATTACTGATTGATTTGGCAAAATTGTATGACTTTCTGTAATAATTATTGGCTTGCTTATAATCTTTTTTAGCTTGGTATGTAATTCCGAGCGAGAGACACGTGAAGTAATTATGCTCTAAGGTTTTGCGCTTATAATCACTTCTCTTATCGGTATTATTATTATTCAAATCAAATTGTTTCTTTAAATAATAAATTGCACTATCGTGTAGGTCTAAAGACATAAAACCCTGTCCTATGTTGCCATAACAGCTTATGGCGGCTCCTACTGTGCCATGAGCCTTAGCAAGTTTTGCAATCTCTTTTAGTTTTGATATTTTTTGTTCAGCGGGTAGTTGGTCTGCTCGGGCTAAACTTGCATGAAAAAGTGTGGCTGTATCTTTTATCTCGATAAAGATGTTCTCAGCTATGGTTAAGTATTTTATGGCATTTTTCTTATCCTGCTGGTGGGCGTATGAAATACCAATCGTATAACTACTGGTCCCTACACTTCTACGTGGGCCTTTTTCTTCAAATATTTTTTTTGCTAGTTTTAAATAATAAACTGAGCTGTCTAACTTGGACTCATTGTGAGAATAGTATTGTCCTATTTTATAATAGGTGTGAGCGACATGACGAGTTTTTTGGCCTGAAGCGTTTTCTATTCTTTTTCTCCAGTTTGCAAGGCTGTCTTTATTTGCCTTACCTGCTTGGCAAGCATATGAAAGGCAGAAAGCCATAAAAATGAGAGGTAATGATTTGGTTTTCATACTGTTCAAAAGTAATACTCTTCTTGCCGTAATTCAATAGCGAATATTTGCTATTGCAGGCGCACAAAAAAACCACCTTCAAATGAAGGTGGTTTAAAAATTAATTTTTTAAAATTAATTACGCATTCTGCATAGTAACCACACGTTGTGGTAACGGAGCTTCATAACCAGCTTTTCCTAGTT
>CAZTCQ010000146.1:0-3407 GCA_964612525.1 uncultured Chitinophagaceae bacterium
AAATTACTAAAAAAGGGAGCTT
Source organism: uncultured Chitinophagaceae bacterium (assembly GCA_964612525.1). Taxonomy (GTDB): domain Bacteria; phylum Bacteroidota; class Bacteroidia; order Chitinophagales; family Chitinophagaceae; genus JAGNRR01. Next base: position 23 of record CAZTCQ010000146.1, read on the forward strand.
AGAAATTTCTAATAAAGGTTTGGCCAAAAAGAATCCCACAAAACCAAATCCTAATCCGAGAGCTGTATCCATTCTTAGAATGACTCTTAATACTCTACGGTTTTTAATGCTGTAAGGCATGAAGCTAAGGGTAATTAAAATAAGTTTTTATGCGAGCTGTTTATAGTTTCCCAATAGTCTTCAAATAAAGATATTCCACCTTATCTCTAGCCCAGGGTGTGCGCCGCAAGAACTTTAAACTAGATTTTATACTGGGGTCATAATTAAAACAACGAATATTAATTTGTTGGCCCATTTCTTCCCAGCCGAGTTCTTTTTCTAATTGTTCAAGAATATCAGCCAACTTTACACCGTGGAGTGGATTGTTGCTTTGGTCGGTAAGTGGTTTTTTGTTGGTGGGCATGATAGTGCGTTTTATTTAATGGCCTCTATTCTGTCTGTATAGATATTGATTAATTTATGCGTCATGATTAAATCAACGACGGTTGACCAATTTGCACTTATGACATCATGAAACTCTTTCATTTTCAAGTTGCCAAATTTAATATGGATGACTCTTGGTGGCGGGTCGTTGTAGATTATTTTCTTTGAGAAGTCAGCATCTTTGGAAACAATAATAAGCTCATTATCTATCGCATATTCCCAAATTTTGGCGTCAGACATTTCATCGTTTACATCTCGTTGGTGTATAAAATTGTCATTGTTCCAAAGGGCAAAAAAATAGGGAAGGTTTACGTCTATTAAAAAAGTGGGCATAGACTAAGCAGCAGAGTATTGAATCGTAATTCGTTGCATAAAATCGGCAGTAAATTTTAGGCATGCCAAAATATCCTCTTTTACTAAAGAGGGGTATTGGCGTAAAATCTCTTCTTCACTTTCACCGGCGCTTAAAAATCCTAGAATCGTTTGTACCGTTATACGCTTGCCCCGAATGCAGGGCTGTCCATTGCAAATAGTATCGTCTACGGTAATTCTATCAGCCACATATTTCATACTGACAAATTTACGAAAAATACTTAGTAATTATATGCTAAAATAGTAATGATGTGTTGATTACCTAGCTGTTCCCAGCCGAGTTCTTTTTCCAGGGATTCTAAAATATCTGCCAACTTTATACCGTGGAGTGGGTTGTTGCTTTGGTCAGTTAATGGTTTTTTGGGTTTGGGCATCTATGGTTTCAATGAGTTATTGCCAAGGATATTTACTAAAATTAGCTGGCTTGTTAGGGCTCAAAGTTTTGCTATCATAATAAATGTATTTATGAGAATATTTGGCGGAATACTCCATATTAAAAAATTGGAAAAGAGATGCTTGAAACCGACGAACATATTTATTACAATAGTCCGTGCCATAGTGCCAATGATTAATGGCAAATACACTACTTGGCGCAACGCTTTCAATGTCTAACATTTCAAAGTCAAAATATTCGGAAATTACTATTGCATTGTAATTGTTCTTTTCGCAGAATTGGTTGAATGCACGAATTGAAATACAAGCTGTAGCACCACAATGAGGGCTCCATAAATAAACAACACAAGGTGCTTTTTCTTTTACAAGTTGCGCTAAATGCTTTGCTGTAATGGCATAGGTATTAGAGTCAATGAGCGGTGGTAGTGTATTCTTGTTATTTACCACCACAACTTTCTTTCGTTGTAGTTCGGGTAACCTTTCAAAGCCTGAATAAAAACCTGGAGTTTGCGTAATCATGGTGCCAATAGCCATACAAGAACTTAATAAACAAAACCCTATGAGGATAAGGTAAATTTGAGATTGCTGAAAGAGGGCTTTAGGCTTTACGCTGCAGAGTGGATTGTTGTATTCGGACATTGATAATTAGGTTTTAAAATAAATTCCATCTGGCTTTTCTTTTTTCTAACTTAAAAGATTGAGATAGTTTTTTCAACTCCATTTTTTTCTGAGTTACTGTCAATTCATTTTTTGATTGGACCTTAGCTTGTAGCAGATTATACTTTTCTTTTAAGGCTTTCAAATGATTGGTGCTTCCGCCTGCGTGTAGTTGAATTTTGTCCATCCTGAATAATCTAAGTTACGAATAATAAAATAGCTTTACTACTCGCACAAGTTGCTTGGGCATAAGCGACGCCTCAAACTTGAGCTAGAAGGGTAATTGTAAACCAATTAAGGATGCACGTCATAGCTTGTTAGCTTATTACATTCAGGTCATGATTAAAGCAACGGATATTTATTTCCCAGCCTAGTTCTTTCTCTAAAAGCTCTAAAATATCTGCAAGTTTTACTCCGTGAAGTGAGTTGTTGCTCTGGTCGGTTAGTGGTTTTTTGTTTTCTGACATTTGTCTTATTTATATGTTCTTGACAGAATTCTTGTTATGAATGATGGCTTAATATTCATTTCTTCAAATGTTACCAACTCTGGGATTCTTCCTTTAGAATTAATTACTTTTTCTATCTCCTTTACTTTTTCGATGAATTCCCTATCCAATTTTAGAAACTCCTTGAAAGCTTTTGTCATTTCTACAAACAAAAATGCTGAGTAGTAAAGATTAAAACTCTCATAGTATTTTTCAAAATTTTTGACAGAAAACGTATGAACAATTGGCTTTTCATTCATACTCTCGGTCCAACCAAGTCTCAATAAATCATGTGGATTAAAATGAACTTGCTTAGATGTTGCGGCGTATAAATAATTGTATAGTTTAATTAATTTAGATTCGGTTGCCATGTAGGATACACTCGGAAAAGATTTTCCATTTAATCCATGATCTTTCCATAATAGTTTCAATTTATCCTCCGCGCTAAATATTTCATCTCCAAGAATATTTCGATTTATAACTTCTTGTTGGGGCTTCTTTTCCTTGAAAAATTCCTCTTGAGCAATTATTGATTCAGCCGTATTTTTATTCGCAAAATGTAATAATAGATCATTTTTGTCGCCTTCATATTTTTCTAAAATAAATTTAAGGGATATCAATTCTTCCGTAATACTCCTTAAAGTTGGCATAAGGAAGTATGAATTTTTCCCGTTATAATCCAATAGAAACTGGTTATAATCATAACATTTCGAAAAGGAAGCTTTAACAATGCATTCTGTTGCCTGAGTTTTTAATTTTTTTATTTCTAAAGTCATTGTTTGACTGATAACTTCCATTCTCCCTTTTAGGAGTTCAAATAACGGCTTTAGATCTTCTTTCATAATTACACTTCTTCGTTAATATACCCTCTCAAATGTACCAATTATTGCGTCACTCTACGTGCTGATGATTTCGCCAAATTTTAAACGTTGAATATTAAACCCCATAAACTTCATAAACCCTCTAAACCATTTTACCTTCGCACCCATGTCTTCATCTCAACTCACAGCAATTTCACCGATAGACGGTCGTTATCAAAAAACAGTTTCTAATCT
>CAZTCQ010000147.1:0-3352 GCA_964612525.1 uncultured Chitinophagaceae bacterium
AAGAGGTCGTTGAAAAATATGCTTTTTTAGGTGTGAGAATCGTAACTCACCCAACCAAACATTACGTGCGTGTGGCAGAAATTTTACCAAACACTGCGGCTCAGAGAAGCAAATTATCACAGAATGATATCATCACTAAAATTGATGGCATTAGTATTGTAAACAATCAGCAGGTGATTAAAATTTTAAGTGCTCATGAGCCCAATGATGTAATCAAACTTATGTTTACTCGAAACGGTAAAACAATGAAAAAAAGAATTGCACTGGGTGCGAAAGTGACTAAGATTTTGACCAAAACAATTTGTTGTGACGAGCCGGTTGAGTCAAAAGCAGCTGCAAACAATTTAGTATCTGGAGGAATCAATTATACGGTTTATCCTAACCCAGCGGTTAATTCGATTCAAATCAATTCTGATGTAAATATGGAGGGTGCGGTTGAAATCAATGTATTTGATATGATAGGCAATCAAATAATTAATAAGGTGGTTTCAAACAACAACGAAGTGTTGAATCAAAAACTTAGCTTGGATGCGCTGAGTAGCGGAACCTACTTAGTAAAAATCATGAATAACGACCTAGTATCGGTTGTGAAATTGGTAGTTACTAAATAAGAGAACTGGTTCTAAAAAATTTAAAAAACTGAAAGCAATTTAATTGCTTTCAGTTTTTTTATGCCTTCGAATTATTTACCACCTTAGGCCATGGTCAAAAAATCAGTAGCTGCATTTATATCTTCACTAATCACCCGATCCTTCTCCATAAAAGAAACTTCTTTACGAAAGTCATCATAGTATTTTTTCATACCGGCAGAAAGCAAATCAGCATTTTTAAAATCCATGGCTTGGGCTGCGCATAAAAGTTCTATAGCTAAAACACGCTCTGTATTTTTTACCACTTGATATAATTTCGTGGCAGCATTAGCCCCCATACTTACATGATCTTCTTGTCCGTTGCTGCTCACGATACTATCTACAGAAGCGGGCGTACACAATTGTTTATTCTGGCTCACTAAAGAAGCGGCGGTATATTGCGCAATCATAAAGCCACTTTCTAAGCCTGGGTTTTTAGATAAAAACGAAGGTAAATCTCTTTGACCCGAAACTAATAGATACGTTCTACGTTCAGAAATATTAGCCAATTCAGAAAGAGCGATCGCTAAATAATCTAATTGTAAGGCCAAGGGTTGACCATGGAAATTTCCACCGCTAACTATTTCATCTTCATCAGGAAAAATAAGGGGATTATCCGTCACAGAATTTATCTCGCATTCTATTACTTTTTTGGCTTGGGCAAACGCTTCGAAGCTGGCGCCATGTACCTGAGGAATACATCTAAAACTATAAGGGTCCTGCACTTGTTTTTTCTCTGCAAAAGCAATTTGACTACCTTCTAATAATTTTCTAAAAGCAAAAGCAATTTTTAACTGACCTTCATGCGGACGCACAGCATGAATGCCGGCATAGAATGGGCTCGGTTTGCAATCAAAGGCTTCGAAGCTCAGCGTTGCAATTTTTGTAGAATGTGTAATTATTTTTTGCATATGCTGCAGCGCCCACACACCATATGCACTCATAAATTGTGTACCGTTGAGTAGGGCCAAGCCTTCCTTACTTTTTAACTTCAAAGGTTTCAACCCTTTTTCCTTAAGGACGACGCTTGCATCTCTCCATTCAGAAGCTTGGTCACCCTGAGCTTGTCGAAGGGTCAACTTTCCACTACCTAAAATCGGTAAACTCAAATGCGCTAGCGGAGCCAAATCGCCACTCGCTCCCAAACTACCTTGCTGAAAAACTTCAGGCAACATATTTTCATTGTACATAAAAATTAAGCGTTCTACAAGTTCCATACTCACACCACTGTGACCATAGCTAAAGTTTTTAATTTTTAAAAGCAGCATCAATCTGATAATCTCATCCGGTACGCGCTCTCCTACTCCGCAAGCGTGTGACAAAACCAAATTGGTTTGAAGGTCTTCAAGTTCTTCGGGTTTTACCACCACATCGCACAGGCTACCAAAGCCGGTATTAATACCATAGTACACGTCATCTGTTTTAGCTTTTTCATCAAGATAAGCACGACATTTTTTTATACTACTTTCTTGTTCAGTGCTGAGCTCAAGTTGCTCGCTCAAAAGGGTGTCAATTTGTTCTAGTTGTATCGTATCAAGTAAGGCCGGCATAGTAGAAAATTAATTTGGACGAAGATAATTCAGAAGCCGTACTAATTAGAAGGAGCTCTCATTTAGATTTTATAAATCCTTTTATTGATGTAATTTGCAGTATTCCGATTATGCGATTGTTTTCTATACTTCAATGGGTTGCTTGTCTCACCTTGGTTTTTTTACTTGCATCGTGCTCGTCTAGTAAAAAAAACGCACTCACCGCTGAGCATTTACATAGCTGGAATGAGGCCTACGAAGCAGGAATTATCAATGATTTTTTTAGTCCGCCAGTGGCAGGTAGAATGTATACTTACCCCAACTTAGCTACCTACGCCGTACTGACTCAGGGCGAGGGCAAATTATTAAAGCCGCTTACTACTTTTCCTGATTTGGAAAAAGTAGAGGAAAAAGCAGAGCTTGTTGCGCTCTATGCTTTTTATTTTGTGGGCAAAAAAACAATTTACTCTTTTAATTATTTGGATGATTATCTAGTTCAGTTTGATCAAGAATTAAAGGATTTGGGTTACGGAAGCTCAACTATAAAAAAAGCCAAAACTACTGCTGAAGGCATAGCTGAAAAAATAAACACCTGGGCCAAAGAAGATAATTATAAAGAAACGCGCTCCGATTCTAAATTTACACTAGATAAAACGCCCGGCCATTGGAAACCAACGGCACCTGATTATGCAGATGGCCTAGAACCGAATTGGAAAAAAATTAGACCCTTCTTTATAGATTCGGCTGGTCAATTTACTGAAAACTATAAGCCTTACCCATATAATATGACGGATAAGCAAAGTGGTTTTTATAAAGAATTAGTAGAGGTTAAAGAACAGGTAGACAAAACAAACAAGGAAGAACTAGCCACATCGAAATATTGGGATTGTAATCCCCTAGCGCCTCAACATGTATCGCACATAACTTATGCCGAAAAAAAGTTAACTCCCGGTGGCCATTGGATGAGTATTACAAGAAATGTAAGTAGAGATAAAAAAGAAAATTTAGCGGATGCTTCGGAAGCTTATACTTTAGTTTCATTGGCTATTCATGATGGTTTTATTGCTTGTTGGCAATCAAAATATTTTTATGATTATATAAGACCCATAACGGCCATACAAGATAATTGGGATAGCAAATGGAATACACTGATACTCACGCCCAACTTCCCGGAGTACCCAAGTGGGCACAGTG
>CAZTCQ010000148.1:0-3316 GCA_964612525.1 uncultured Chitinophagaceae bacterium
TAACGGGGTAATATAGTCTATTACACCGTTTTCTTTCGTTATTATACCAAATATAGATAGATATGAGCAGTTTTTTGAGCAAATGGTACTAAATTCAATTCTTTAATTATTAGTCTAAAACGGCAGGTTATGCGCAATTCAGGTTTGGAAGCAATAAAATCATTTGAAGAAGAAATGAAATTATTGCGGTATAGTCCGAATACAATTAATACCTATTCAGGTATGATGAAAGTATTTTATCAATTGCACAAAGTGCAATATTGGAACAAGCTAAGCGAACCTCATCTTGCTAAAAGCATCAAAGAATTACTGCTTTCTAAAAATGCAGGCTATTCATATCAGAAACAAATGATAGGAGCCGTTCGCTTATTTTATAAGTTGCTCTTTAAGAAGGAATATATTTTCTTTAGCTTGCGCCAAGTAAGAAAAAATAATACTTTACCAGAGGTACTGTCCTTTGAAGAAGTGCAACGAATTCTAGCACAAATACATAACCTTAAACACAGGACGATTATTTCTACGATTTACGCCCTTGGCTTACGTGTTGGTGAAGTGATAAATTTACAGATAAAAGATTTTGATCGGGATAGAAACATCGTTCATATAAAAATGGCCAAGGGTAAAAAAGATAGAATTGTAAACTACCCGCAAAAATTAAAAACGCTTTTAAACGAGTACTATTTAGAGTATAAGCCCAAAAAGTTTTTGGTAGAAGGACAAAAAGGAGGACAATATTCTATTACAAGTGTTCGGCAGGTTTATAATCGTGCAGTGAAAAAAGCAGGGGTAAAAAAGAATGTTACGCTACACACTTTGCGACATAGTTATGCGACTCATTTACTTGAGCGTGGCACGGATATTAGAGTAATTCAAAAATTACTTGGCCACAATAGTATTAAAACCACCATGATTTATACTCATGTAAGCGAAGCTTTTCTTGGTGATGTTGTAAGTCCATTCGAAAATATGTAATGTGCTTCTTCCTTAAAATAATTCTACCCCAAACACCTCTTCAAAATGCCTTTTGATTTTCTCTTGTACTTCGGCCAAAGGAACTTTGCGTCCAAGTTCTTTTTCTAAGCTAGTCACTTGTTTATTTTCTATACCGCAAGGGATAATCATTTTAAAAAATTCAAGATCAGTATTTACGTTTAAGGCAAAACCATGAATGGTAATCCAGCGACTTGTTTTTACACCTAAGGCGCATATTTTTCGGGCTCTAAAAATATCTTCGGCATCCAGCCATACACCCGTTTCGCCTTCGCTGCGGCCACAGTCGAGACCATATTCCGCCAAGGTGCGAATAATCACTTCCTCAAGGTTGCGCATGTACAACACGATGTCCGGTTTAATCAATTCTAAATCTAAAATGGGGTAACCTACTATTTGCTCATGCCCATGAAACGTAATGTCTCCACCGCGATTGGTTTTAAAAAATTCAATGCCTTTTTCTTCCAGCACTTTATTGCCCACCAACAAATTTTCCATAGCACCACTTTTGCCTAGCGTATAAACTGGCTCGTGCTCGCAGATTAAAAAGTGGCTTTTCGTATTGCGCTTCTCAACTCCCCCGCTTCGGCGGGGCAAGCTGCTCGAATTGACAATGCCTTTTTGTGCATCAATTTCTAATTGACGATTGTATTTTTTAACTTCTAGATTTTCGGCTAGCAAACGCTCTTGATAATCCCAAGCATCCTTATATCGTATTCTTCCTAAATCTTCAAAACGCACTTGCATAGCGGTAAAGTTCTTACTTTTTCTGCTCACTTTGAGCTTTGTCAAGGAGTAATTATCCTACTTTTGAATGCAAATGACAAAAGACAAAGCATACGCACTGACGGGTCTTTGGGCAATATTTGTATCCTTGGTCCATACAGGTAGAAAATATTTTGCCTACAAAGAAAACGGCCAAGAAGAAATGATGGAGTGGAAAGTATTGGTATTGCATTTTTTGCCCACCTTTGGCATCCTTTTATTAGTCGGTATTTTGTTCGTTTTTCTTTATTTTAAATTTTTTAAAAAAGGGGAGTAGGAAATTCTATTGGACTAAGTCTTTTCGTTTCAAGGATTCTGAAACAATTCTAATACCTAGCGGAATATAGTGACTGTCGTGCAAGATTTACTACAAGTTGATAGAAAATCATTAAATCATCAAATTGACCCATCATCAAATTATACCCTACCTTTCCATTCTATTTTGGAACAAGAAAGAAAAGACGAGGAGTTAGAATTATTCAAAGAATTTATCGTTGACCCCGGGCAAAGCCCATTGCGGATCGATAAATTTTTGTCAGAAAAACTATTAAACGTTTCCAGAAGCCGAGTGCAGAATGCCTGTGATAATGGTTGGGTGTTGGTGGATCAAAAAAAAGTAAAATCAAATCACAAGGTAAAACCGGGTCAGCACATTAAAGTATTCAGTTCTACCAAGCCGCCGAGTAGCGAAATTATTCCGCAAGACATTCCCCTAGATATTGTTTATGAAGATGACCACATCATGCTCGTAAATAAAAAACCAGGTATGGTGGTACATCCGGGCAATGGTAACCCAGACGGAACCTTAGTGAATGCGGTGGCTTTTCATTGGCAAAAAAGTGATGAAGAGTTACAACGCATTGGCTTAGTGCATCGGATTGATAAGTTTACCTCCGGCCTTTTATTGTTCGGGAAAGACGAAAATAGCGTACAGTTTTTAGCCGATCAGTTTAAAGAAAAAACAGCGAAGCGAAAATATATTGCCTTAGTTTGGGGTCCTATCGAAGAGGAGGAAGGAACCATTGATGCCAATATCGGGCGCGATCAAAAATACCGAACGAAGTATCAAATTTATCCTGACGGCGATGAAGGTAAAACGGCGGTTACTCATTATAAAGTGATTGAGCGTTTTGGCTACACAACCTTGATTGAGTGCACCTTAGAAACAGGACGTACGCATCAGATACGGGTGCACATGAAATCGTTGGGGCACCCGCTTTTTAATGATAGTACCTACGGCGGCGATAAAATTGTGAAAGGAACGGTTTATACGAAGTACAAACAGTTTGTTCATAATGCGTTTGAAATCTGTCCACGACAAGCCTTGCATGCAAAAACCTTAGGGTTTGTTCATCCACACACCAAAGAAGAAATGCATTTCGACAGTGAGTTACCCGAAGATATTAGCCAAGTCGCGGATAAATGGCGGAAGTATATTCGTCAGTAGCGACAGTCGCAAAACGAAAGTGAATTGCTTGCGTAATTATTCAAGGAGAAATAATTTTGTACTAACTACTAACTACTAACTACTAACTACTAACTACTAACTACTAACTACTAA
>CAZTCQ010000149.1:0-3147 GCA_964612525.1 uncultured Chitinophagaceae bacterium
GCTACAATTTCTTCATTCGCTTTCTGTTTGTCTGCAGGTTGTTGTTCACAAATCACATAGGCATAAACTCCTTGTCCTTTGATATCATGCGGATAACCAACTACCGCACTCTCTATAACTGTGGCATGTTCGTTGATTGCGTTTTCTAATTCTGCTGTTCCAATTCTATGTCCGCTTACATTGAGTACGTCATCCACTCTCCCGGTAATTCTATACAGACCATCTTCATTGCGCAGGCAACCATCGCCGGTAAAATATTTATTCTCATAAGCTGAAAAATATACCTGACGACAACGTTCGTGATCACCCCAAGTAGTACGTATCATGCTAGGCCAAGGGAACTTTACACACAGGTTTCCTTGAGCATCATTCCCTTCTATTTCATTTTCATTTTCATCTACTAGGCAAGGTTGTATTCCTGGCAAGGGTAATGATGCAAACGTTGATTTTTCTGGAGTGACGCCTGCTAATGAACTTATCATGATGCCTCCCGTTTCGGTTTGCCACCAAGTGTCCACTATAGGGCATTTTCCTTTGCCTATTTTATTATGATACCATTGCCATGCTTCGTCATTTATGGGTTCACCTACGGTTCCTAAAACGTTGAGCGAACTTAAATCAGCGCGGTCAACACAAGCAGAGTCACAAGCCATAAGCGAACGAATGGCCGTAGGAGCGGTGTATAAAATATTTACTTTATACTTATCTACAATATCCCAAAAACGACCGGGGTCAGGAAAGGTAGGCACACCTTCAAACATCATAGTGGTGGCACCTGCTGACAATGGTCCGTAAATGATGTATGAGTGACCAGTTATCCATCCAATATCTGCGGTACAGAAATAAATATCACCAGGATTATATTGAAATACATTCACAAAAGAGTAGGTACTATAAACCATATAACCTGCAGAGGAATGTACCACTCCTTTTGGTTTACCTGTACTACCCGAAGTATATAATATGAATAAAGGATCTTCGGCATTCATCACTTCGGCTTCTACAAAAGTTGTTTCTCTTACCTTATTTTTTTCTTCATGATACCAAACATCGCGTTCAGATTTCATAGTCACCGTTTCCTTTGTTCGCTCTACAACTAGAACTTTGCTCACGATATCAACTTCTTTAATGGCTTCGTCTACCACACTTTTTAAGGAAATGGTTTTAGCTCCTCTGAAAGAACCATCGCAGGTGATAATATATTCAGCTTCTGCATCGAGCACACGATCTTTTATACTCTTCGCGCTAAAACCGCCAAAGATTACGGAGTGTATGGCGCCAATACGGGCGCAGGCAAGGGTTGCATAAGTTAGCTCCGGTATCATACCCATGTACAAGCAAACGCGATCTCCTTTTTTTACACCTAAATTCTTTAAAATTAGAGCAAACTGATTAACCTCTTTGGCCAGTTCGTTATAGCTTATTAATCTATTTTGTTCGTTCGGGTCATTGGGTTCCCAAATGATAGCTGTATCGTTTCCTTTGGTTTCTAAATGACGGTCAATGCAATTTTCGGTAATGTTCAATTGCGCACCTTCAAACCATTTTACATCAGGTGTTTTAAAATCCCAATTTAAAACGCTGTCCCACTTTTTTTTCCAAGTAAAATCTTCAGCAATTTCCTCCCAGAATTTTTCTGGTGTGTCTACGCTTTTTTGATATTGCTCTTTGTACTCGTCGTAGGATTTTATTTGAAAAGGATACATAAAGGGAAATTACGAAACCTATTTGAAACCTGTGAGGTTTATAGTCAAACTTTCCATAAACCTCACAGGTTTAACTTTTTTCGTAAATTGCATGTATGAACTGTTTTACCAAATTATCTTTTCTTAGTTGCTTTGTATGTTTTTCTTTCTTAGCGAGTGCTCAAATCAATAGACCGATAGGTATAAACTTATCAGGTGTTCAAGATTGGAGTGAGGAGTTTGTTTTTGTAGATGTAATGAAACAAGCACGCCAGTGGATAACACATGATACGGCGGGAGGGTCCGCTTGGTCTACGAACTTAGCTGTGCCTATGGGTAATAATGGTTATCCGTTGCAAGTGCCATTTACTGTAGGAACTAGTGCGCCACAGCAAGTACGCACTTTGCTTTATGGCGACGAAAGACTCAATGGTTTGTATCCAACGGGTCAATACCGTTTACTAGTTTCAGGAACGGGTCAGGTTCGTTTTTGGGGTGGAGCTTCGGGTTCATTTAGTTGCCCAATAGACACGTTGTTAACCGTAAATAATACAATGGGTTTAATCGCTTTGGAGATTGAGCAATCATTGGTTTCAGATCCTATTCGTGATATTCGAATTATTATGCCTGGGCATCATAATTCTTATCAGACGAATCCGTTTCATCCTACTCTTTTAGATTTTCTGCAAGATTTTCAATGTATCCGTTTTATGGATTGGATGAGTACCAATGGGAATCCAATGACTTCTTGGGTGGAGCGTACGACTCCTAACTCTTACACCCAAACAAGAGATGAAGGCGTTGCTTATGAGCACATGATTGATCTGAGCAATCGATTAAGTAAGGATGCTTGGGTTTGTATACCGCATGCAGCAAATGATCAATTTATCACGCAGCTTGCAAGACTTTTAAGAGATAATTTAAATCCGAACCTTAAAATTTATATTGAGTATAGTAATGAAGTGTGGAATGGAATTTTTCCGCAAAATCAATACGCTGCTGATCAAGGAAATCTTTTGGGTTACGGTGGTCAGCCATGGGATCGGGCTTGGAAATATACTGCCAAACGCTCGGCTGATGTCTTTCAAATTTTTGAAAATGAATTTGTTGATGATAGTCGTTTTGTAAAAGTGATTCCTACACAAGCGGCCAATAGTTGGGTGACGAATTATATCATGGAGCGCTTTAGTGAGCCCTTGTATAACCCAACGGGCGTGCAAGCCGATGCCATTGCAGTAGCTCCTTATTACGGTGGTGTGGCTGATGATTTTGTAAACGCAAATACCTATACTACTTGTTCGGTTTCTGATATTTTAGATTCTATGGAATACTCTTTACCAGAAAGTTATAACTGGATGGACGACAATCAAATTGTGGCAGACTCATTTAATGTAGACTTAATAGCCTATGAAGGCGGTCAACATTTAGTGACGTATCAGCAACCCAATGATACGGCTTGGGT
>CAZTCQ010000150.1:0-2976 GCA_964612525.1 uncultured Chitinophagaceae bacterium
ACGTTCAACATGCTGGGGCGTATCCGCTCATTCAGTTTAGTAATTTAGAAGTCAATAATATGCCACATTACCTCAGTCAGTTAGATTATATCTGTCCGGCTGGTCAATGGAATTCAATACCCGCCAATGCGGTAGATCCCGAAGGGGATAGTTTGGTATTTTCGCCTGTTTTGGGCAATGCCTATGGTTGGTTTACAGCTTATAAAGGGCAAGACCAAAATAACTATAGCCCGGGCCTACTGCCCATACGAATCATACGAGAGTATAACGCCAGCACCCTTTCCTTTGACACCCTAGGCGTGCAAACTGATACTTTGGGCGAAGGTTTTGATTGTGTACCCGGCACAGGAACCTGGCCCAACTGTGTAAAATATAATTATCAAAACAACCCCTTTCACTGTGACAGTACCTATAGCGTAAATCCACAAACGGGTGAGATTCGATTTAAGCCCACAACTCCTGATCAGCATGTAATGCTCTCGGTTCAAGTAGATGAATACCGGCAGGGGCGTTGGTTAAGTCGTAGCCACCGAACGATTCGGATTCACACCGTGGATAGTGCTTACGTAAGTAATCCCGAGCTAGTGGTTGATACGCCTAATGTGCAGCAAGCGGCAATAGGTAATAACTTAGAATTTTTTGCTTGCGCCGGTGCGAACATTCGGATTCCTTTTGATATTAAAGAGTCTCAATCGCTGAGTCAGCTCTCCGTGAGAGACGATCATTCTACTGCAATTCCCACCGCTTCGGTCGGGTATCAAAACAATAATACCGACAGCGTACGCGGCCTTTTTACTTGGAATACACTACCCACCGACAGTGGTTGGTATAGCGTAGTTTACACCATAAAGGATAGCGCTTGTGGTTTGAGTAAGTTTATTCAAAACACACAGCGTGTGATGAAAATTTATCTAAGCCCCGATGGAATCAGCGGTATAAAAGATACCACGATTTGTGAAGGGGAGAGTGTAAAGCTCTTCACCCAAGGAGGGGGCAGCAATATTCAATGGACGGTGCTAGGTGGCAGTCAAAACAGCCTAAGCTGTACCAACTGTCAAAATCCAACCACCACGCCTAATGAAACAACAACCTACCAAGCAATTAGCCAGCTCACGGGCGGCTGCAAAGCGCGAGATACGGTAACGATCAACGTACAAGAAGAATACAATTTAAATGCAAGCGACCGACTAGTTTGTGGTCCGAAGGATAGTGTGGAACTAAGCGCTAACATAAGCAGTAATCTAGCCACTAGCGCTCAAATCATAAGTTGGCAGCCTACCACGGGCATAGGTGGCAGTAACAATCTTCCTGATATTTGGGTAGACCCCAATGTGGAAACACAATATATCGTAAGTGTGACGGATACCTTGGGTTGCTTTTTTAAGACCGATACCGCCACAATCACCTATGACAAAGGCTTCAGCGCCAAGCTCAATGCTACCGAAACGGACATTTGCCTAGGCGATACGATACGCTTGGAGGTGCAAGGCACCGGCGTGCAGAGTATTAACTTTATTCCGGATTATAATATTAGTAGTTTAACAGGGCCCAACGTTCGCGTATGGCCCACAGAGGACACGACCTATCGTGCTATCGTAAAAAGTAATAGCAGCGACTGCGAATTTACGGTCAGTAAAAAAATAGAAGTGTCTTTCCTAAGAGCCGATGCCGGTCCTGACCAAGAAGTGTTTGATGGAGAAGATGTGTATCTAAGTGGTCCTGATTATCGCTGTGATAATGAGTGTCTTTTAAAATGGTTTCCAGATACCTATATCGTCAATCCTGGGAATGACAATATGGGTCGCGCTTTGAGCCGTCCGTTTGAGACCATAACGTACGTTCAGCAACTGACGAGTACCAATGGCGGATGTGTAGACAAAGACACGGTGACGATCCGAGTAAAGTGTGAGGATATTTATATGCCGAATGTTTTTAGTCCCAATAGCACCAATACGAATCGTAAGAACCATAGTTTTGGACCGAACAACTACGGCCTAGAGATAGAAGATTTTAAAGTGTTTAATCGTTGGGGACAGTTGATGTTTCAAATTGGAGATGGTGGCCAGCGATGGAGTGGGTATCACAACGGAAAACTACAACCTACAGGTGTGTATGTTTGGTTTATCAAAGCACGATGCGCCAACAGCAACGAACTAATAGAAAAACAAGGAAATGTTACTTTGTTGAGGTAGTGGGGTGGGATTGAAGTATTCCGCAAGTTTGTTTCAGGAAACTCTAAAATTCTTCCAGAACTCGTTTGGTACGAGCGCCTCGTTCGCTAATAAACTCTTCACAACCTTTTGAGCAGGGAAGAATAAGGTTTTGCCAATGAACTCCGCTATTCCCTTTTACAATGAGTTGGTCGCCCGTTCGTTTCACGGTTATCATAAAATCGGCTAATTTACTATCTTGTCGCAAGTGATTTAGATGCCCAACTTTCGTCATGCCAAATTGATTAATGGATTGTCCTGATAAGTCGAAGGGCTTGACAAAACTAAGCTCCCTCCATGCGCAACCCTCCATGCATCGGAGCTTTATAGAATCACCCACCACGGCTACGCTTATTTTAAAATGATTATAAATTGGACGGCGTACATTTTCTTGCGCATTAGACTGTAAAGCCATAGTAACAAGCAAGGATAGTGCGAAAACGATTTTACAGTAAGGGTGATTCATTTTTTTTCTTTTCAGTAAGCTAATAAAAATAAAGAATTCGTATGATATAATTCTTTTTAAGTCAGCCTAGTTTGTTGCAGAGTTTGCCGTTCGCTGTTAATAGGGCAAGAGTTAGGATAAATGGAAAAGTCTCTTTTCTTTTTCTAAGCGAATACCCTGATTATTTTTTACCGGTTTCAAGCTATAGTTTTTTACTTTAGCATTGACAAAATGAACATTCGTGAAAAATTGGCAGAAGGACACAGTAAAACTATTACCGCAGAAATTGTGGACTATGTAGGTCAGAATGAAGTACGATTT
>CAZTCQ010000151.1:0-2957 GCA_964612525.1 uncultured Chitinophagaceae bacterium
AATACAGCAAATGGGCAAGAAGTAATGCGGATAGATGTGCGCCTGGATATAGTACAACCCAAACAGTACATAATTGCTAAAACAAAAGAACTCATTAAAATAGATGGCTTGGCAACTGAAAGCGCTTGGCAACATGCTCCATTCTCGGATAAATTTATTGATATAGAAGGTGTAAAAAAACCCAAGTTTGAAACGCGATTTAAAATGTTGTGGGACGATCAGTTCTTGTATGTATTTGCCCAAATGGAAGAACCACACATCTGGGGAGACATTATAAAGCGCGATGCCGTAATATTCTATAATAACGATTTTGAAATTTTCATCTCACCTTCGGGTACTACGCGTAATTATGGCGAAATTGAAATTAATAGCTTGGGTACGGTCTGGGATTTACTCCTCAACAAACCTTACCGCGATAGAGGAAAGGCTAATACTTTTTGGAACTTAGATCTTTTAAAATCGGAGGTGCATCATCGAGGTACTGTAAATAACCCTAGCGATACTGATAGTTTATGGACCGTAGAAATGGCTATACCCATGAAAGCTTTATTGGTTTTAAAAAATAGCGAATCGTTTCTACCAAGAGAAGGCGAACAATGGCGTATGAATTTTTCACGCGTAGAGTGGGATTTTGATTTAGTCAATAATAACTATCAACGCAAAAGAGGAAAAAATGGTAAAGCATTACCTGAATACAATTGGGTATGGAGTAATCAAAACGTAATTAATATGCACGAGCCTGAAAAGTGGGGTTATGTGCAGTTTACAGATTCTAGCCGTGCGGAGGGCACCTCTTTTATAGAAGATAAAAATGAAAAGCTAAAACAAGTGGCTTACGCCTTATACCGACGAACAAAACGGGGCAACTTAAAAAAATTAGTACGTCACAAAACGGGATTTGTACAACAAGTAGATGTGCAGTATGGAGCTGATGCTTCTTTATCAGCTACATATTATAAAACCAACGGAGGTTTTGAATATAAAATAGTGAACCCTCAAACGACTCAAACATTTATTATTAATGAAACCGGTGCACTCAAAGAGATAAAATGAGATACTTACTAATTTTTATAAGTCTGTTCTTTCTGGTTTCTTGCGGAATAAATTCTAAAGAAGATAAAAACAAATTCACATTTGCTACTTGGGCACATGGCGGTGCAACATTTAAAAAAGCAGCATGGGAAAAGAAACTAAACTATTACGACTCACTGGGCATATCAGAAGTATTGGTAGGCGGTTCGCCAGAAGTATTAGAACAAATTATTACCCTCGCCGATAAGAAAAATATTAAGATTCATGCTTGGATGTGGACCTTAAATAAACCTGGTGATACGATCTGCAATAAACACCCTGAATGGTATGCGGTAAATAAATTAGGCCAGAACTCACTAGACGTAAGGGCCTATGTAGATTACTATCAATGGTTGAGTCCGTTTCATCCTGAGGCACGGGACTACATTAAAAATAATGTTCGTAAACTCACAAAAGTAAAAGGACTAGCATCTATTCATTTGGATTATGTGCGCTTCCCCGATGTAATACTAGGTGCTGATTTACAACCAAAATATGATCTAGTACAAACCACAGAAATGCCGGAATACGATTATGGGTATCACCCTATTGCACGAAAAGGATACAAAGAAATTTTTGGTGTAGACCCTATTGAGTTGGAACATCCTGAGCTTAGCACGGAGTGGCGCCAATATAGATTAAATGCTATTACCACTTTGGTCAATGAATGTGCACAGATTGCTCATGAGCAAAAACAAAACATCACGGCCGCGGTGTTTCCTTTCCCAGAAATGTCAAGGCAAATGGTACGACAAGCATGGAATGATTGGAATTTGGATGGCGCCTACCCTATGCTGTATCAAAATTTTTATCGGCAGAACATTGCTTGGATAGGGTTTGCAACAGAACAAGGTGTACGCGATGTGGACTTTCCTATTTTCTCAGGGCTTTACTCTCCAGCATTTAAAAAAGCTACAGCATTAGAAGAGGCGATTCTTCTTGCAAAAGAAAAAGGCGCTCAAGGTATTTCTATTTTTACCGCTGATGATTTAAGCGATGAACAAAAAGCAGTTTTTGTAAAATTGAAAAATGAATTTGCTAAAAGCCAATAGAAGAATATGAACTACAACAATAAAATATTTAAAGCTGTTCAAAATACAGAAAATGGAGAAACTTCTGAAGATACCATATTTAAGTACAAGCAAAGAGAGAATATTTTAATATCCGAGTATAGCGGAGGACAAATCTTTAAAGGACACTTAATTGGATTAGTAGATGAAAACGGATGGATTGAAATGCGCTATCATCAAGTGAATACAAAAGGAGAACTCATGACTGGAATATGCAATTCCAAACCAGAGCTGATAGAAAATGGTAAAATAAGATTGCATGAAAAATGGCAGTGGACTTCTGGAGATTTATCCGCAGGAGAATCTATCTTGGAAGAGGTTTAACTTTGGCCGGATAAAAAGAAAATGCAAAACTATATTGATTTAGCCGAAAAAAAATGGAGTCACTCTTTTAGACAAAGGGAGCTGTCAATGCTGCGGCGCTCTCACCACAGGAGGCATTCATGAATGTTTAGAAATTTTTAATCTTGGCTTTCAAGAAATTGACTTTACCAATCCTAAAAATCATATTTACCGTTTTCTTATTGTGGATGCACACGCTTTACAGCACCCGGAAATTCATGGCAGATGGAGCAATCACTTTCATTTGACCAGGCTGCATTTGGTTTTTAACTATGAGGTACCTTGGACTTATGAACTATCACCCAAACTGAGTGATTACTTAAACAAGTACAAAGCACAGAAACAAAATGAATATCTGACACCTCCCGAATTACTAAAACGAGGAAATATTACAACAACTACTATTTTTGAAAAAGTAACAAACGAAGAGGAATGTAAAGATTGGATTCGAAAATGGGCTTGGGAAGTATATGA
>CAZTCQ010000152.1:0-2933 GCA_964612525.1 uncultured Chitinophagaceae bacterium
CCGCCGACTAGCATAATTCTAAACGGTAGCATAACCGCTCCCATTTTCATTTCGTGCTTACCGATGAGATCTTTAAAAGTGGTTTCTAACTTTTCTTTTGTCCATTCTGCATCTGTCCAAATTGTTTTTAAGTCAGTATAAAAAGCAGTGTGCTGCTCACTCCACTTTTTCTTTATCGTCTCAGTGTCAATCGTTGCAGGTTTTCTAAAGAAATACTCCATTTCTTTTACAGCGTTCGGCAACAAAGAAATTCGCTCTTGTACAAGAGCCAAAACCTCTAGTACTTTATCATCCGTTGATTCTATTCCTGCGGCAGACAATTCATTTTTTACTAAGGGCAACAAATCAGAAGGATTCATGCGCTTAATCCATTCAGCATTGTACCACACCGCTTTATCAAAACTAAACTTAGCACCCGCTTTATTAATTCGCTGTACGTCAAATTTTTGAAGTAATTCTTGCATGCTGAACATCTCTTCATCAGTGCCATCATTCCAACCTAGCACAGATAACATATTTACAAATGCCTCAGGCAAAAAACCTTTTTCTCTATAACCTTTATTTTCCTGCCATTGTAAAGGGAATACCGGAAAACCTAATCGATCGCCATCTCGTTTGCTCAATTTACCATTCCCATCGGGTTTTAAAATTAATGGTAAATGTGCCCAATCTGGGCTTTCGTTTTCCCAGCCTAAAAAACGCCATAGTAAAACATGAATTGGCGCGCTAGACAACCATTCTTCTCCGCGAAAAACGTGTGACACCCTCATCAAATAATCGTCAACCACTACAGCCAAGTGATAGGTCGGCATTCCGTCAGCTTTGAGCAACACTTTATCGTCAAGCAGATTACTATCATTTTCAATATCACCTCTTATAATATCAGTGAATTTAATTTTTTCATCAGCCGGCACCTTAATTCGAATTACGTGTGGCGTATTTTTTTCTAATAATTCTGACACTTCAGTTTCGCTTAGGGTCAAAGAATTTTTCATTTGCCCACGTGTACTTTTATCATACTGCGGACTTGGATTTTCTTTCGTTTTAAAATCTTCGCGCATTTTAGTTAAGTCCTCAGGCGTGTCAAACGCATAATAAGCATGACCACTTTCAACCAATTGCACAGCGTATTTTCTATAATCTGCCTTACGCTCACTTTGGCGGTAGGGACCATATTCTCCACCTTTTTGTGGGCTTTCGTCAGGAATAATTCCACACCACGCTAGTGTGTCCACTATATATTGTTCAGCACCTTCCACAAAGCGCGTTTGGTCTGTATCCTCCACACGTAGGATAAATGTACCCTCATTCTGCTTAGCAAATAAATAGGCAAACAAAGCCGTTCTCACTCCTCCAATATGCAATCCTCCCGTTGGGCTTGGTGCAAAACGCACGCGAACATTTTTACTCATAAGCCAGCAAAAATACTTGGCAATTCTTTAGCAAACTTTTAAATCGCTTCAATTATATTTGTTCCTGCCCAGAACGGCTAACGTTTGGGTCGAATAAAACGTCCCCCCTAAGGAATGAGAAACTATTTGGTAAAAACACCCCGTATCCTAAAAGCAGCCTACAATCGAGGAGTTTGGCATGTTGATGATGCACAGGACAGTGTTTTTATCACCTTTGACGACGGACCGCACCCTGATATAACTCCTTTCGTTTTAGATGAATTAAAAAAAGCAGATGCGAAAGCAACCTTTTTTTGTATTGGAAAAAACGTAGAAAAATACCCTGAGATTTATCAACGCATATTGGACGAAGGCCACCAAGTAGGCAATCATACACAAAACCACAAAAATGGTTGGAGCACAAACAATACCGTTTACTATCGTGACATTTTACATGCTGCCAAACTGATTGATAGCAACTTATTTCGCCCCCCGTATGGTCGGATTACCTATGCGCAAGGCATGGGAATTGAAAAGCTGTTGCCCGACACAAAAATTATTATGTGGGATGTTTTAAGTGGAGATTTTGACACGGAATTGTCTCCGGAGGACTGTTTAAAAAATGTCACTTCTCATACCAAAGAAGGCAGCATCATTGTTTTTCATGATAGTGAAAAAGCATTTGATCGATTAAAATATGCTCTACCCAAATTTTTAGCGCATTGCCAATCGCAACATTGGAAAATGAAAGCCTTAAATTTGTAGCTTCTTATGCTAATAGATTCTCATTGTCATATTTATGACGAAAAATTTAACGACGACCGGGACGAAGTAATTAAAAATGCTGAAGCCAATGGCATAGGTCGGATTTTTATGCCGAATTGCGATAGCTCAACCATTGAGGCTATGATTAAATGTGAGGATAATTATCCTGGTGTTTGTATTTCTACCATGGGGCTTCATCCATGCTACGTCAAAGAAAATTATAAAGAGGAATTAGCCATTGTAGAACGCTGGCTTTCTGATAGACCCTTCTTGGCCATCGGCGAAATTGGTTTGGACTACTATTGGGATAAAACATTTATTAAAGAACAAGAAGCAGCTTTGCGTCAGCAAATAGAATGGGCGCTACAATATGAGGTGCCCGTTATTCTCCACACACGAGATTCCATTGACGAGACAATTGCTATCGTTTCGGACTATACCGCCAAGGGATTAAAAGGTGTTTTTCATTGCTTTAGTGGTAACGCTACTCAAGCAAAAAGAATTACCGAGGAACTCAATTTTTATTTAGGAATTGGTGGCGTAGTAACCTTTAAAAATTCTGGTGTAAAAGAAGCTATCAAAGAAGTTTCTCTGGACAAACTCATCCTAGAAACCGATGCGCCATATCTTGCTCCAACCCCTTACCGCGGTAAGCGAAACGAACCGGCTTACGTAAGAAATGTTTTAGAATTCCTTGCTGCGGAATTAGATATTCCAGCTAATGAACTAGCAGAGGTTACTAGTCGGAATTGTGATACTTTTTTTGATTTGTAAAAA
>CAZTCQ010000153.1:0-2826 GCA_964612525.1 uncultured Chitinophagaceae bacterium
CTTTTCAGACAATTATTACTTCATGCTCAACGGTTCACTTTTTGATTCTAAATACAAATCTTTAGAAAACATTGAGCGCAATACTACTTATAATAGTGGCTTTTCTTTCAATGCACTCTATGGAAAAGAGTTTGTAAATCTAGGGAAAAAGAAAAATAAAGTATTAGGCCTTAATGGAAGAATTAATTACAATGGTGCTAAGCGTATCGTACCCCTCTATAAAAACTCAGAAGGGGTAGCCACCAGAAATCCAGTAACTAATTCTTTCAGAGATTTTAGTCGAGCTTATGAAAATGGCTTAGATAATTTATTCCAGGTAAATTTTGGAGCTAGTTATAAAATAAATAGACCGAAGGCCACACATGAATTCACCTTGGACATTATCAACTTATTTAATAATAAAGCCAAAATCTACGAGTTTTATAATCCAAGATTTGAAAACAACATAGGCTATGCACGGCAATTGAGTCTATTGCCCAACATCTTGTACCGAGTACATTTTTAAGAGCAACTTATCCCCTCTCTACTCAGTTTGTAAGCTATATACATGGATGAATGCCAAAAAAATCGGACATTTGCGCACGTAAATCGTAAAAAATTATGACAAGAATTACTATCGCAAAAGGAGACGGAATTGGTCCTGAAATTATGGACGCCACACTTTCAATTTTAAAAGCCTCGGGTGTTGAGCTAGAATACGATGAAATAGAAATTGGTGAGAAAGCTTATTTAAGTGGCAACACCACGGGTATTCCTAATGAAGCTTGGGATAGTATTCGAAAAAATAAAGTGCTTTTAAAAGCACCAATTACCACTCCACAAGGAGGAGGTTACAAAAGCTTAAACGTTACCATGCGTAAAACTCTTGGCCTATATGCCAATGTACGCCCATGTAAAAGTTTACCACCTTACGTAGATACGAAGCACCCTGATTTAGATTTAGTTGTTATTCGTGAAAACGAGGAAGATTTATACGCAGGTATTGAACACCAACAGACGGACGAGGTAGTTCAATGCTTAAAATTAATTAGCCGTCCGGGTTGTGAGAAAATCGTTCGTTATGCATTTGAATATGCGAAAGCCTACGGCCATAAAAAAGTAACTTGTTTCAGTAAGGATAATATCATGAAGCAAACGGATGGTTTATTTCACCAAGTGTTTGACGAAATTGCTGCTGAATATCCAGAGATAGAAAACGAGCATTGGATTATTGATATTGCTACGGCAAAATTAGCCGATACACCCGAGCACTTTGATGTGATTGTTACTGCTAATTTATACGGCGATATTATCTCTGACGTAGCCGCACAAATTGCTGGTTCAGTAGGATTAGCTGGCTCTTCAAACATTGGAGAGAGCGTAGCTATGTTTGAGGCGATTCATGGTTCTGCGCCAGATATTGCTGGCCAAAAAATTGCGAATCCTTCAGGATTGTTGCAAGGCGCTATTCTTATGCTGAAGCATATTGGAGAGTCAGAAGCGGCTGAAAAAATTCAAAATGCTTGGCTAAAAACAATTGAAGAGGGTATCCACACCGGTGACATTTACGAGGAAGGAGTAAGCACGAAAAAAGTAAATACTTCAGAATTTGCAGAAGCTGTAGTGGCTAACCTAGGTCACAAACCAACGAAGTTTAAGCCAGCAGATTATCCTCGCGATATTAAAATGAACCTGCCAAAAGCTGTTCGTAAACCCTTACGTAAAAAAGATTTGGTGGGTGTGGATTTATTCGTTCATTGGAGTGGAACAGACGCTAATGAAATTGGTGCATTGTTAGAAGAACTAAATTTAGAAAAAGTAAAACTTCAAATGATAACCAACCGTGGTGTAAAAGTATGGCCGAATGGATTTGAAGAAACATTCTGTACAGATCACTGGCGTTGTCGCTGGTACGCTGATGAAGGTTTTACTATGAGCAATCAAGACATTAATCAATTAATGCAAAACGCCATTGATAAAAAGGTGGACGTTATTAAAACAGAAAATTTATACAACTTTGATGGAGTAAAAGCCTACTCTTTAGGTCAAGGCCAGTAGAAAATAGAACAGTTAAATTCAAAAGAAACAGCGACCAAATGGTCGCTGTTTCTTTTATACCCTAGTAGTAGAATAGTCTAAAGTGCTTCCACAATTTTACGAACTAAAAGCGTTCGCATATCAGGTGATGTTAAGTTTTGTAAATCTACTTCATTAGACAGATAGCCTGTTTCTATAACTACTGCCGGCATTTTTGTGCCTTTCAAGATCATTAACCCTCTTTCAATGACCGGTGCACCCAAAGAAACTTGAAGTTTTTTCGCAAGTTCTGATGAACCTTCAGAACGATCTTTTGATGGCAAAACCATTACTTCGGGACCATTCTTACTTGGATCTTTTTCATCAAAATTAGCATGTATCGAAACCAACATAGCTGTTTCGCCTGTTTGGAATTTGTAGTTAGTTACTTTTTGCAATCTATCTTTTGCTGGCGTGTAGACTTTAGCATCACTGAGTAAAACCACTTTGATTCCTTTTGCCTCAGCTAGCTGCTTTATTTCTGTTACAAAGGCTTGATTAATTTCTGCTTCTGTAACTCCTGTTGCTGCAATGCCTCCTGGGTCTTTACCTCCATGGCCTGCATCAAGGAATAATACTTTTTGAGCGTTAGCTGAAAGAGAAAAAGTAAGAATGAGAACGATTGCTAATATGTTTTTAACCATACTAACAAATATAATCAAAAAATCGACTTTTTTTATTTGGTCATTCATAACAATGGTGAGGTGAATAATCAAATGAATACTTCAGGATTGGGATTACAAAATATGCGCCAGCGCACAGAGACTTTTG
>CAZTCQ010000154.1:0-2812 GCA_964612525.1 uncultured Chitinophagaceae bacterium
GCTTAAAATTTCAATTCCGATGAATTTCATAAACAATCACCTTCTTATCTCCAACAAAGTGTAATTTTTATTTTAGAACATAAACTCAGTACACATCGTTTCCCTACCTTTAATTATATGAATAGAAAAATTGACTTCATAAATCAAGAAATACGACTACTCTCATTCAATGCGGCCTTTCAACATGCTGGTGTCTATAACAATAATATATCTGACACGGACAAAGGCTATATGCGCAATATGATGTTTGGTGAAATGTCTCATATGCTTGACCAATACAAAGAACGAAAAAAGCCAATGAGTGATGAAGAGCACATAGAAAATTTATTACAACTTCAAAAATATTCAGAAAATTTCGGTGTGCAGTTTAAGGAAGGACATTTGCGCTTTGGCATTATTCAAAAGCTTTTTAATTTATTTCTAAAATACCATTGGTGTCTTGGCAATATTGATACACCTCCGCACTTTCCCATTGACCGTATCATTCAGCAGAAACTTGAAATACAACCCTTGATTGCTTGGACACAGTTGACTTCGGTTGATGAATATAAAAGGATAATTAATTTTGCCAAGGACTACCTCGCTGACAAATCTAATTTAGCTAGCGAAAACTGCAACAGCTTAGCCGAACTTGAATTAAAATTGTTTGAACGAAGAAATTAAAATTATGGATAGAATATATCATGGCGAAGGCCTTACTGTAGACTTGGATCGTATTTGTGCTATAAAAGAAGAATATGATAATGACAAATGTCAATTAGTTGTGCAATACAATGCCCGTTATGCCTATAGTCAAAACCCTTTTGATGATACTATAGCCAAAGACCTTGTAAGTGATACGATCATAAAAGAGTTTAGAAATTTTGAGTATACTCGTGAGGCTTATCTTACACTGAATGAGGCATGGTCGGAATATGTAAAGGCAAAGTAGTGGGAATAATTAATAAAGATTAAAATGATGGCTACAAGAAATATAAGTAACAAGGTAAGCAAACGGTTGCAATCCTATAAAAGCAGAGAAAATGTAGAGCTATTCTTTGATATGATTAAGGATATCTTAAATGAATTTAATATTACTGAGGATGATGAAAAATTTTGTTCTAACGTTCGCAACGTATCAACAAGAAAACGAATTTCAATAAATTTAAACAGCAGATTAATTGCTGGATTAAGAAGTAATGACCCAAATGATGAAATACTATTCATGTTGTATCTTGACGATGCCGAAGAATTAAGAAATAGTGGTATTGCCTTACTAGATTTTGACACTCCTTTTAAAAATGGAAAACACCTTGAGCTTGCTGCTCTCTATTCAATAAATATCAAGGAATTTCAAAATCATAGAGATGAAATAATCTTTTCTTGGAAAAAATGTTGTCTAGACTATTTCCCTTCACAACAAAAATCTCAATATAGAAGATATCACTATCCAGAAATTTATCAGCTTATTCAAGATGAAACCTATCGTTCTAGTATCTTAAATGACATAATGTTTAATCAGGGCAAAGTTGATAATGCCGAAGTCTCTTTTGACAAAAGCCTTCTTGACCAATACTTAATTGATTACAAAAAGACTTTAAAAAAAAGTCTTATCCCGGAAGAAGAATACAAATGGCGCGTGCTTAAAAAATTATATAAAAAATGGGATTGGAGCAGAACAGACAAAAGCGTGATGCTCAAAGAGACTTTTGACCAGGATTTCAAAAACAAAGAGATGAATCTTTGGCGCAGTGGTCAATTCTTTCCTGTGGAAATGGCCATATCCATTATAGAAGAATCTCCTCAAGAAGTTGAACCAGCACTTAATGAGCTTATGGATATCTATTCATCAACAGGTCTTGTTGAGGCTATGGCAAAGACAATTACGGGTTTTGACAAAGGCTTACAACTCAGAAATAAATTATTGGATAAAAGTGACGCTAATCATTATCATGGAGACTTGCGTGCCTTATCCATTTACCTTATTTTAAATGAACCAGACGCAAATTTTATATACAAGCACACTGTTTATAAAGACCTAGCTCAAAAAATAAATACGCCACCACCGAAAAAAGGACAGGTAGAAAATTATGTCAAATTCTGTAATTTGGCTTTTCAAATTAAGGAAATACTATTTGCAGACGATGAATTAATGAGTACTTATAATGAAATCCTGGAGGCCCATCCTGAATATTACGATGACCAATATTTGCATTTATTAACGCAAGACTTTATATTCTACATTTCGCAATCTACAGCAAATTATAATTTCAAATATTGGAAGATTGGTTGCAAGGATAGCGAGGGTATTTATGAAGAGAATTTTATTCAAAATAATTATGCAGCAATAGGTTGGAATGGGATAGGAAAACTGAATATCGAAAGCATAAAATCTAAAAAAGATATTATGCCGCTACTTAGCAAATCCAATCCCGAATATGACAAAAGAATAAATTCTACTAAATCAGGAGAAATATTCAACTTCGTATCTAGCGCTAAACCTAATGATGTTTTACTTATGGTCGATGGACAAAAACTGCTAGCCATTGGTCGGCTAACAGGGGATTATCAATTCTTAGCCGACGAACCCTTTGCGCATACAAGAAGCGCTAACTGGCTGCATAGCAACATTAGTGACATGACAATTGCAGATGGACCACAAAGAACTTTTTACGAAATAAGCAATGAAAAAACAATTGAAAAAATAAAGCATTTCATGAAGGATACAGCAGCAAATTCAAAAACAATAAAGCCAAATAAAGCCCCTCTTAATCAAATTCTATATGGGCCTCCAGGTACAGGCAAAACGTATGCAACTAAAGAAATTGCTGTT
>CAZTCQ010000155.1:0-1466 GCA_964612525.1 uncultured Chitinophagaceae bacterium
AAGTGTTTTGCTTCTTTCCACGTTTTTGTTTTCCAGTTTTCCCAATCTTCGCTTGAGTTAAAGGGCGGATGGTCAAAGCTTAATTTATCCTTTGCGTTTAATGGTCTTCCTTCCAATACCTCTGTTTGTGCCAGTATGAAATAATGAATATGATAGGCAAGAGTCGCTATCGTATTTAAGTCATAAACTTGTGTCGTTGCTTGTTTCCAATCAACATCTTTCAGATTGTCTCTCATGTTCGAGAAAGTCCAATTTCCTCCAAAGTAAACGTCGTGCAAGTGCTTTGCTATTTGTTGAGATATCGTCATTATGGTAATTATTAAGGAAAAGTAAAGTCTAAACTAAGTTCCAATAATTTATTGTAATGCTTTTTATGACTGTGATTTACTTGGAGCCAATCTTTCATAGCACGTCCTTTGCCCGATGGGTCAAAATTTTTAGCATCTGGTATTTTCAATTTCCATTTCTCTATATGTTCTTTTCCTAATCTGAAAACAACTTCATCTTCAAAAAAAGCGAGGAATGCTTTTTTATTCAGTTTGCCACACGGCTTACCAAACATCTGACTTAACTCAGCGCCTTCTGTTTTATTAATTAGGTCAACAAATAGTTTTTCCGTTTTGGACATAGCCTAAAGTTAATAAAGAACGGACATTACTATTGTAATGCCCGTCTTAAAGTGTTTTTTGGTTCTGTTTACATTTCAGGGATAACCATTACCTCACGTACTTCAACTCGACCACCATAGCCTAAGGTTGGGCAACCTTCCGTTAGTTTTACTGCGTCTTCCAATGAGTCAGTTTTACAAACTAAATAACCGCCAACCATCTCTTTTACTTCGGCATATGGACCATCTGTTACCAAGCCACCTGCATTTACTGTTTTTCCAACAGGTGTTAATGCATTCGTAGATACAAATTTTCCTTGGGCGGCAATCCCACCGATCCAATCTTGCCAATCGGCCACCATGGCTTGCATTTGCTCAGGAGAAGGAGCTTGATCGTTTGTTGTGTTCTCGCTGTGAAACAGCATCATAAATTCTTTCATGTTTTTAAGTTTTTATTGTTTTAATACTAGAATAACGAACAGCGGTTATTCGATAGGACAAGATAAGGACATTTTTTTTGAAAAAAAATATACAATGCCCGAATTTAGGGCACTATAGAGCTAATTTATTTTTTCTGACGCTTCTTACTTCTTTGAGCTAATGGATTAAACGCTAGACATTGGTCAATCCAAAACTCTAAATCTTCGTCTAAATCATACCCTTCTGGTTGTATGGATAAAAAACCTTTCATCTTTCGTTTACTCGGCCCCATAGTCATTTGAGAGGCACCGGAGCGTTTTATTAATTCAGGTACAATATTTGGGTTTACGCGAGCCATAAGTCCGCCTTGATAGGTGCCAAAGCACATTTTGTCATCCACCATAAAGCAATAGCCACCAAACATTTTCTTTTCTTCCCA
>CAZTCQ010000155.1:1566-2798 GCA_964612525.1 uncultured Chitinophagaceae bacterium
TGAATCTTAATCTTTTTACCTTTCAACCGTTGGTCTTTAATTAAGTGCATAGCGTTCCCTACCTTACTTCTACGAATAGCTACAAAAGAAAAGAAATCTTTTACTTCTATTAATCCTATATCTTCCTTTCGCAAGTCGGCACGATTTCCAAAGAAACCAACAATATCAACTTTATTCACCTTATTCTTTTTTCCAGCATAAATAAAAACAGTGGTCCACTCTGCTTTATCAGGCCGGTCTGCATGATCAGCTAGGTTTATGGTTTCAATTGTATCCGGAACAAAGTTTGGAAACTTTTCTTCTTCACTTTGAATTAGAATTACACTACCACTTGCATCCATACGAGCTGTTCGACCATTGCGATGCGTAAAGGTGTCTTCTGTAAAAGGAAGGTGGTAATGAATAATATTGCGCACATGGGCAATATCTAATCCACGCGCTGCTAAATCTGTACAAACTAAAAAAGGTACACTTCCACTTTTAAATTTAAATAAATTCATATCTCTGTCGCGCTGTTCTATTGCGCCATGATAAAAAACATTTTGAATATGTTTTTCTTTTAAAAGTTCGCTTACACGTTCTACGCTTTCTCTATGATTGCAAAAAATAATGCTAGAGCGTGCTCCAAAATGACAGAGTAGTTTATATAAAGTTTCTACCTTGTCCTTATCGGGAGAAATTACTTTCTTATAATCGATGCCTAAGGACTCTGTGATGTATTCTTCTAAGAAGTTTACTTCAAAAGGATCGTTCAAGGATATGAAGTCAGGATATTTTTTAATGTTAGTAGCTGAGCAAAGAATTTGTTTTTTAATATTTTTTAAAGAAGAAACAATGAACTCCATTTCTTCTTCAAAACCTAATTCTAATGACTTGTCAAATTCATCTAATACTAAAGTATGAATCGTATCGAGTTGTAGGTTGCCTCTGCGAATGTGGTCGCACAATCTACCTGCGGTTCCTACAATAATACTTGGCGCGTCAATCAAATTGTTTTCTTCAATTTCACGTTTATGGCCACCGTAGCAGGCCGTAAGTTTTAGTCCTGTGCGTAAGGAACGAAATACCTGCTCAATCTGTTGCGCTAATTCACGAGAAGGTACGATGATTAATGCTTGTGTTTCTCTAGGTTTATCTTCTAACTGATTAAGAACGGCCAACAGAAAAGCCACCGTTTTACCACTGCCTGTTTTAGAAAGTAGTAAAATGTCGCCTTCGTCTTTACTTACATC
>CAZTCQ010000156.1:0-2749 GCA_964612525.1 uncultured Chitinophagaceae bacterium
TGCATTTTCATAGTTTAGTGAGTTCTCAAATTGCTGGAATAAAAATTATGGATCTTTCGGGGAAGGTGGTTCAAAAAATTGGAAGTCCTGCGAGAAACCTTGATGTAAGTTCATTACCTAATGGAATGTACTTCATTCAATTTATTGACAAAGAAGGTAGAGCATTAACGAAAAAAATGGTGAAGCGATAAATTGAATACTTAATGCCCCCGTTCATTTTATTACTTGTCCATTAAAATGGTTTCGACGGCTTCGCGTCCTGTTTTCATAGCCGCATTAATTGAGCCGTTTAAAAGGTGGTCACCACAACAATAAAGTCCTTTTCTGATCTTATAGTTTGCTGAGCTTATTTTATGTAGCACCTGTTCTTGATTTGGCAATCCATAAACGACTTCACGAGTTTGTAGGTGTTCCCATTTTTCAGTTTCTGCGCCAAACCATGTGCTTAATTCTTTGCGAATAGAGCCAATCAGTTCATCGTTTTTTAAGCCATGTTGGCCTACCACGGATAAGGAAACCAATTGCTTTGAAGAATTAGAATAGGCCGGGGCAACTTTGCTTACCGTACAGAGATTATTAACCAAACGAGAAGACTTTGTATTCAAAGCTATAATTGGTTTTGGGATAGGAGCGGCATCCGTTGTGAAGTGAACATGTGTAGTACTATGAAATTTTCTCTTTACTGCTGTTATTTCTTTTATGAATCCGTTAGCCTCGGTTGCTACTAAAATCGACTTTGCGGAGAAGGAACTTCCGTCTTCGGTAAAAACTGTTTGGTTTTCTATTTGATTCACTTTGGCATTCGTGATGATAGAATTGCTAGGAATAGATTGAGCAATTTGCTTTGGTATTTCTTCCATACCCAAATTGGGTAAAGACGTATTGCCTTCGCTGAACATTTTAAAAACGAAGTCAAACATTCGACGGCTTGTTTTTAATTCTTTTTCTAAAAATATTCCAGTGAAGAAGGGTTCAAAAAAACGTTCAATCATTTTGGGGCTAAACCCATACTCTGTTTTAAGAATTTCAGTGGTGCTCGTTTCGTTACGATTAAAAATTTCCTCAATAGAGAGATTGGCTAATTGCTTTCTTAGTTTAAGGATTAAGAATTTATCTTTTAGATTTCCTGCTTTAGAAAAAATAGTAGGGAAGAGGCTACTAAAATTTCTTAAAGGGTCGCCCAACAAACCTTGTGAACCATCTTCATAAAGAAGCTGTGCACCTGGCAAGAATGATTTTAGGTTCAGTGCATCGCAGTCTAATATTTTCTGTGCTTCAGGATAGGCTGTGAGCAAAACTTGAAATCCATGATCCAATCGAAAGCTATCAATGATATCTGTCTTTACTCGGCCGCCGATTCGATCTGTGGCTTCTAATAAGGTGAAATTTATATTGTTTTCATGAAGCTGTTTGGCTGCTGTTAAGCCAGCGATGCCTCCGCCGATGATTATAACGTCTGTATTCATTTTATATTTTTTTTATACGAATTATGAGCAAGGCTACTAAAATATTTGGAGCCCAACTTAACCAGGCGACTATCCGATAGGCTGGAACAAATCCGCCTGCCAATGGAGTGAGAATTGGAAGCCAAATTCGTAAGGTCACCGCGGCAAAACAAGCAGCGTAGCTGAGTATCATATAGTTTTCATGTTGTAGGATTTGTTTTTTGCGAATGCTTGTGTACGCCAAGATTGTGGTGACGAGCCAAATAATATCTAAGCATAAAAAACCAAGACTGCTCACAAAACCGCCCGTGGCGTATAAGGCTATGTATAATCCTGATACGCCGCTGATGGCAACGGATCCTAAGTAAATTTTTCCAATGGTTCGATGGCGATTGATGTGCTGTGTGCGCCATTTTGTACTAAACTGTGTCCAACCAATCAGTAAGGCAACTCCTCCAAAAATAATGTGACCGTAAAAGAAAATGTTCCAACCGACTTTTTGTAACAATTCAGGATCTTTAAAAGCTAAGAGTCCGAATTCGCGGTCTATTAAAAAATAGGTAATCGGGTAAAGACCAATTACTATGCAAAAGAAGCAGAAGAGATACCAAAGAATTTTTTTCATTGATTAGGCTAGGGTAGAATGAATAAATTTTTCAGTTTTTGAAATTGATACAAAGCTATAAACAAGATACCAAACGCTTGTCGCTATCGGTGCCCAGGCAGGTATACTTTCCTCACCTTCTGGAGGCAAAGTTACCGCGGCAATTGCTGCCATAATAGATACAAAGAGCATAACAACTCCCACTATTTCTAATTGCATGTTGCAGTTTGCTTTGCCGTCCCGGACTTTTACGTATGTTTTTACTTTATGAAATAGAAGTCTTACAAAACCTCGCTTACCTCCTTCGCGTTTTAGTTTGAGGCGCAATTTATCTTGATAGTCGTCAACGGTAAATCTGCTCATAAGCGTTTGCTTTACTTCTTCTTGCGTTTTGTGGGTACTCATAATCTGTAAGGCAAATGGCATAAGATTCTATTATTTGGCTAAGGTAATAAAACTGTATTGATTGTGTTGATTCTTTAATTTCAATAATTTCTGAGTGCTCACATTCATGTTCTTTGTCTACGGTTAGGGTAAAAGACAACCTCCTGCTTATGGTAAGGATTACAAAAAGAAGCCTATATTTAAAAATTAATATTTTAATGCAAGCAATTATGAAAGAGCAAACTATTTTTGGTCACCCGAAGGGATTATTCGTTTTGTTTTTTACAGAAATGTGGGAGCGTTTTTCTTACTATGG
>CAZTCQ010000157.1:0-2593 GCA_964612525.1 uncultured Chitinophagaceae bacterium
TCCAACAAAGTCAGCGCCTGCTTCTTTAGCTTCTTCTTCTTTATCCGGTGTACAGAGTACTAATACTGTTTTTGATTTACCTGTACCGTGTGGTAAGGTTACTGTACCTCTGATAGCCTGATCGGCTTTCCGAGGATCTACACCCAAACGGATATGTAAATCAACAGAAGCGTCAAACTTCGTACAATTAACTTCTTTTATTAAGCCTGAGGCTTCTTCTAAGCTGTAGAAATCTTTTTTCAATTTTTCAGCAGCTGCTTTTCTTGCTTTTGTTAGTCCCATTGTGTTCTAATTTTTTGTGTTGATTAATTAATTATCCCAAGGGGCTTGTCCTTCAACAGTGAGTCCCATGCTCCGAGCCGTACCCGCTACCATGCGCATACCACTTTCAACAGTGAAACAGTTTAAATCTTCCATTTTGCTTTCAGCGATAGTTTTCACTTGATCCCAAGTTACTTTACCTACCTTCTGACGATTACTTTCTGGAGAACCTTTTTTCTTTTTACTAGCTTCTAATAATTGTACTGCTGCAGGTGGTGTTTTGATTACGAAGTCAAAACTTTTATCAGCATATACCGTAACCACTACGGGTAATACTTTTCCTGCTTGATCTTGTGTACGGGCGTTGAACTGCTTACAGAAGTCCATTATGTTTACCCCCTTAGCACCTAGTGCTGGTCCGATGGGTGGGGCAGGGTTTGCTGCACCTCCACGACATTGTAGCTTTATATAGCCACCGATTTCTTTTGCCATTTTTTTATTTTTTTTTGGTTATAACGCCACGCCTGCGGCGTGGCTTCCAACAGTCCCAACCCGTGTCGGGACTTTCAGGAGCGCAAAAGTAATATGTCTTTGTGGAAAAAAGCTAAAATAGGGTTGGAAATTCTAAATGGGTTGTTATTGGGGTGGTTGGCAATAGAACACTACGCTTTGGCTTGGCTGCTTTGTGGGTTCATAAAAACTATTGATGTCATATCTATCTAAAGGGCTGAGGATCTACTATTTCTCAATATCGAAGTTATTCATTTTTTCAGTTATTTCATACCAATTAGGTGGAAGTGGTTGAGCTTCAATAAAGCCAACAGTGCAATCAAGTGGCTTCAGAGGTTTATTTCCTTTTATCTCATAAATTATAGATTCTTTTATCGAAAGCTCTAATTTTCCCTCAACTACATTTAATTCGCATAATGGAGCAGTAGTGCTACGATAGCTTAATACCTGAATTTTTTTTGTAATAGTGGGTTTGCAATTTTGGGTGGAATATCTAATGCGATAATATCCCGGCTCGAGTGGTTTGGTTTTAAAGTTGCCATGATCATTAGCATTTGTTTCGGCGATTACCTTACCATCGGATAATAATTCTATTCGAAATAGTTTACTGCTACTATCCCCAGTTGAATTTAGGATTCTCCCATCAATAGCTCCATATTCATGAGCAATGCTCTTTTTAACTAATGTTTCTTTTGGTTGTACATCTTGTCCAAAACTGCTCAGAGGAATAAAAGGCAAAAACACCAAGGCAAAAGCATAGAGGAATCGTTTTAACTTTTTTGATGAAATAGTGGACTTAGCTAATTGGTTCGTTTTTATTCTACCACAAACTTCTTCTTTTTGTTTTTCTAGATACGCAATGATTTCCTCATTACTCATGGTCGAAAAGTCCATTACTACCTTCGTGCATTTATCACAAAAGCGCCCTTGATCTTTGGGCGTCATCAAATCCCAGTTTTCATTGCAAGGTTTTGGTATTGAGATTTGTTGTTTCACGCAAGCCTAAATTTGCAACATTAATATTTGCCCAAGCGTAAGCAGAAGTCATATATATGTAATACTTTGATACTAGGAGTTTGACCTAATTTTTGAGAAAGGAGAATTCAGCAGTAAAAAACCTTTTTTATATTTAAGAATAGCATTACATTTGCAATCCTAAAAATTAATTTAAACTCTTATAAAAAGAAATAAAAATGGCAAAAGAGGAATTCAAAAGGGATAAACCCCACGTAAACATTGGAACGATTGGTCACGTAGATCACGGTAAAACTACTTTAACAGCTGCAATTACTACGGTATTGGCTAATAAAGGTATGGCTGAAAAGCAGGATTACGACGAGATTGACGGAGCTCCTGAGGAAAAAGAGCGTGGTATTACGATTAATACTGCACACGTAGAGTATGAAACTGACGGTCGTCACTACGCCCACGTTGATTGTCCTGGTCACGCCGATTATGTAAAAAACATGATTACGGGTGCTGCACAAATGGACGGAGCTATTCTTGTAGTAGCTGCAACTGATGGTCCTATGCCACAAACTAAAGAGCACATCTTATTGGCTCGCCAGGTAGGCGTTCCAAGTATGGTTGTATTTATGAATAAAGTTGACTTAGTTGACGATCCAGAATTACTAGAGCTAGTAGAAATGGAAATTCGTGAAATTTTAAGTAAAAACGGATTTGATGGTGATAACACACCAATCATTCAAGGTTCTGCTATTAAAGCATTGGAAGGAGAAGCTGACGCAGTTGCTAAAGTTGAAGAACTAATGGCGGCAGTGGATGATTACATTCCTTTACCTCCTCGTCCTGTAGATCAAGA
>CAZTCQ010000158.1:0-2471 GCA_964612525.1 uncultured Chitinophagaceae bacterium
AAGTTGCTAACGAAGAGAATTTGAATTCAACATCGACAGTCATTGATAAAACGTATAAAGTGAAGGTGGAAGAAGCCGAAGCGCGAGAAGAACCGAACAAACCAGTATATGTAGAAAATAAGTTGATGAGGCTTACTCTATTAAAAAGTATGAAGGGACGCATATCGTTTTTCTATTCAGGAACTGCAGGTGCAAAGTTTTATGTTTTTACTAATTTAGCTGCCAAGGGAGGCATAATTAAATTGACAAATTTGGCCAATAAAAAATACATCTTAGCCCAAGTTATTGGACCTTTGCCAGAAGTGGATCGTAAAAGAGGATACATCGTAAAACTATCCGATAATTCTCGAAGAATTATTGGGGTAAAGTCAAAATCTTTTACGGCAAAAGTGAATTATTAAAAATGAAAATTTTGATCATACGGTTTTCGACCGTGACTGATATTGTTTTAACCACTTCCATGCTTCGTTGTCTGCGCGTAGAATTTCCGAATGCTCAGATTCATTATTTAGTTAAGGAAGAATACAAATCCATACTAAAAGCAAACCCAAATATTGATAAGCTTATTTCTTTTGATGGAGATTTGCGAGATACGGTTTTAAATCTTATTGTCGAGAATTATGATTTGGCCATTGATTTACAAAATAGTTTTCGATCCCACAATATAACGGCAATGCTGCGTCAAGCATTTAATTCTAGCGTAAAAGTTCGTCGAGTAAATTTAATGAAATGGCGCAAAAAAATTCTTTCAAAAACTGGCGTTTCCTTATTACCAGACATGAATGACGCTGGAAGATACCTAAAGTCGGTTAGAAAGTTAGGCGTTTCCAATGATGGTCAAGGTCTTGATTTTTTTATTCCCGAAGAGGAAAAGATAGAAAATAGGGACCTACCCATGAGCCATAGTGCAGGTTACATAAGCTTTGTCCTAAATTCAGAAAAGGGCATACCTAGCATTGCTGTAGAACAGTGGCAAGAGATTTGCTCAAAGATTGATTATCCAATTATTTTACAAGGCACAAGTGCCGAAAAAGAGTTGGGTGATAAGGTTGCATCCATTGATCCTATTAGAATTTATAACAGTTGTGGTAAATTTTCACTACACGAAAGTGCGGATATTATCCGTTGTGCTAAAGTTGTGTGTGGCGCTCAGTCAGACCTAATGACAATTTCAGCTGCTTATAAAAGAAATATAGTGGCTTTTTATACGAATAAACAAAGTAAGCAAGGCCGCTATCCCTATTTCGGATTTAATAGTTTGGGCGGGACAAAAACGCCACAATTAAAAATGCTAAATCTTAAAGAGTCTAGAGGCCAGTCGGTGAATTCAATTTCTACGGAGAAAGCAATTGCCGCCATAGAAGAATTTCTTAGTCAATAAAACTGAATAACTTTTCTTGTACTGCATCCACTGGAATTTTGGTACAAGCCAAATCGCCCCGCCAACATTTTTTATTACCGTAAATTGAACAAGGACTGCAGTCTAAATTTAGACTAATCGTGTTTCTTTCATCCTGTCCATAGCCTAAGAAGCCGGTGGAAGGGCTAGTCGCACACCAAATAGAAATAACAGGGGTGCCCACGGCAGACGCTAAGTGCATATTGGAAGAATCCATACTGACCATTACTTTTAGTTTTTCAATTAAATTTAGCTGCTCCTTCAGTGATAAATGAAAAGTGGTTTCGACTTGTTTTTTGCCCTCGGCCAAAGAATGAAGCAACTTCTTTTCAGTATTTGGATCGCCGAAAAGATAAACCGTAGTGTTTGTGTTTTGAATTAAAAAATCAAGCAGTTTTCCATTGTTACTTTCTGTCCAATTCTTGGTTTTATGCTTACTTCCGGGCGCCAATCCAATTGCATTTAATTTTTCACTAGAATTCCGAAGAAGCTTTTCGTCCAGCGTTACGGGTATACCTAGTTTTTCTAGCACCTCTTGGTGGAGAGAATACACTCGGGTTAAGGATTTGATGGGCTCAGTTTTTTTCTTAGCGGTTAGTTTTTTTCTAGCGTCTCTTTTCTTATCTAATGAAGCCCATTGAAGAGTGCGATTTGATAGAAAAGTTTTCAAAACCTTTGTGCGAAGAACATTATGAAGATCAGCTACCGTTGTGAAATTATGTTTCTTTAACTCATTGGATAGTCTAGAAAGACCAAGTACTCCTTTATCTAAATATTCATCAATGGCAATGAGGTTTAATTGGGGAGTGGTATGTTGGAAAATGGGAAAGAAGAATTTCCTAGTAAGAACTGTAAATTGTTTCTGAGGATAAGTTTGAATTAGTTTTTGCAATACAGGTACCGTCATTGCCACATCGCCCATGGCAGAAAGTCTTATGATTAATACTTTCTCAGCCATTACTCTATTTATTTTGCAAAGCAGGGTTCATACTAGGATCGTTGTACATTTTCATTTGTTTATAGACTTTCATATACATTTTGCCTTGCCTTATATTTTCAAGCAGTTCTTCAA
>CAZTCQ010000159.1:0-2466 GCA_964612525.1 uncultured Chitinophagaceae bacterium
CATGTAGAGCAGCTACTTGGGGTGAAACAGAGGATTATGTATTAGATATAAGTGGCGCAACAGCCCCACCAACTCCAATAGCTTATACATGGACGTGGGATCCTGGTGCATTAACGGGTGCAATGCAAACGGTTTTACCTCCTGCAGATTCTACTTTTGTAGTTACTCAAACAAACCCTGTTACGGGATGTACTGCTACTGATACTGTGATGGTTAGTCCTTCACAAGGAGCTAATGGTGATCTTACTCAGGCAATGAGTGGTAATATTGCTTCCATGACTGGTACGAGTTGTGATACCACGATGCAACCCAATGACGGTTCTGCAGTGAGTTATTATGATCCTTCCTGTAATATTATGGCGGGAGTGCAAGAGCCAACAGGTGGTGTAAGTCTTGGATCGGTTTCTACTTGTGTAACAGTTGACCCAACGGTTTCAAATCATAATGGCCAGCCATATGTGCGTCGTTGGTTTGATATCAACCCAACTACACAAGGTCCTGCAGATGTAACGTTATACTTTACAGATGCTGACTTTATAGATTATAATGCAGCAAGCGGATCATACGATACAATTGCTACGAATGCCGGTGGAGCTACCACAACAACCATATGTATCACACAAGTAAGTGGTGGTCCTTTAGGAACTGGTACGCCGATTGTACATGGTCCTTTGACAGCTACATGGGATGCAGTCAATATGCGTTGGGATGTTACCTTCCCTGTCACAGGATTTAGTGAGTTTTATTGTCATACATGTAACTTTAATAATACAGTATTACCTGTAGAATACAAATCGTTTACGGTGACGAAACAAGCAACTTCTGATTTAGTGGAGTGGACAACTGCAACGGAGCAAAACAGTGATGTATTTAATATATTACGCTCTGGAGATGGTCAAAACTTTGAAACAATTGGTACTGTCAATTCTAAAGCGCCTAACGGTACAAGTAGTTCAGAGTTGAGTTACTCATTCGTTGATGAGAAACCTCAAGTGGGCCATAACTACTATAGATTGCAGCAAGTTGATTTTGACAAGAATACAAACTTGTCTAAAGTTATTGATATAATTTGGGGTGCCGATGGAAGCGTAGTTTCTATCTACCCTAACCCTGCGAGAGACATATTAAATATTGATTTAACGTCTAACCAAGTTGTTCAAACTGAAATTAAATTGTTGGATATGAGTGGTAGAGTTGTGAAAAGTATTTTATCCCAATCACAAAAAGGTTTGAATCATATTACCTTAGACTTAAGTGATATTGCCACTGGCGTTTATGGTGTTCAAGTATTTGAAAACAACAAACTGACACACGTAAGCAAGGTTCGGAAGAACTAGGTAAAATTGTTTTATATAGTGAGCCCTTCTACTTTGTTAGGAGGGCTTTTTTTGTACCTCTTTTATAAAGTATATTGCAGTGTTTTTATGGCAAAAAAGAAACCAAAATGGTATGTAGTATGGAAAGGTAAAAAGCCTGGTATCTACACATCGTGGTGGGATGCCAAAAAACAAATTGATGGTTTTGGGGGAGCGAAGTATAAATCGTATTTATCAAAACATGAGGCACAAGAAGCATGGGAAGATCCTGAGCATGCGCAGCAAGTCATCAAAGAAAACAGAAAAACGATTTACTACGTAGTTTGGAAGGGGCGACAAACAGGAATATTTACCGACTGGGAAATAGTAAAATCACTGATTGACGGTTTTCCTAGTCCACAATATAAATCGTTTGGAAGTAAACAATTGGCAGAGCAAGCTTACCAGGAAGGGCCTGAAAATTACAAAGGACGTAGTTTTAAAAAAACCATTGACATGACAGAAGCCGACAAGGCTAAATACGGCATGCCCAAT
The DNA here is from genome assembly GCA_964612525.1 of uncultured Chitinophagaceae bacterium. Classification (GTDB taxonomy): domain Bacteria; phylum Bacteroidota; class Bacteroidia; order Chitinophagales; family Chitinophagaceae; genus JAGNRR01. The sequence continues at coordinate 1,851 of CAZTCQ010000159.1, forward strand.
GAAATGTCAGTAGCGGTAGATGCTGCTTGTAATGCCAAAGGCGATATGGAGTATCGTGGTGTATGGACGTATAGTAGCGATGAGATTTTTAAAAAAGGCCCCTACCCTAAAGGTTCGAATAATGTAGGCGAATTTTTGGCATTGGTTCATGCTTTAGCTTGGCTTAAAAAACAAAAAAGTGATTTGCCTATTTACTCTGATAGTAAATATGCTATGGCCTGGGTGGCTAAGAAAAAAACCAACTCGAAAATTACAGATCCTTATTTGATTGACCTAGTAAACCGAGCCGTAAGCTGGCTGAAGGAAAATGAATACCCCAATAAAATCATCAAATGGCAAACAAAATTTTGGGGAGAGATTCCTGCAGACTTTGGCAGGAAATAGATTGAAAACTTAAATAGTTAGAAACCAATACGTTAACTTATTTTAAGGAAAAAGGTTATCCGTTGGTTCCTATATTCGTTTTCATGAAAAAATTACTACTACTACTATTAGTTGTCGGATTCGGAAACGTAGCTACAGCTCAAGATTTATCTAGCTGCAAAAAGACGTGTGAAGTAAAAGAGGTCGTTGAAAAATATGCTTTTTTAGGTGTGAGAATCGTAACTCACCCAAC
>CAZTCQ010000160.1:0-2459 GCA_964612525.1 uncultured Chitinophagaceae bacterium
TAGAGTCAAATAAATAAGGTCCGGACCAACGATACTGCCAGGCAGTAGGTGGTAACGTACAAGCGTAAAACTCTACATTCGGACGGCTAAATGAAGTCAGCGGACTACTAGATCCTGGTGCCTCAGGAATTTGACAACCACCAAATGCCGACGTAGCACTTATAAACTGATTATTAGGTGCCGTACTAGTCGAAGCAATTTCATCCACACCAATAGGATTTAAGTTGAAGAAACATACATCCACTACTAAATTACTTAAACCATCCCAAACATAAGGAGTTTGGAATTTAAATGTATTGATACCCGGATTGGTTTGATAACCACCATTTTCATAAACTTTTTTTACTAAGCTTCCTGGTATGAAATTATTGATATCAGATATAAACGTGCAACCCATTCTTATCTGCATATTGAAAGAACCAAACGAGTTTTTGTTAGTTACATTTAAACTCAACGAATCAATCCTGCGTGGACCCACCCAGCCAGCGGCAGCTAGTTCAGCTTGCGTGAAAATCATCTGAGTCCTTTGACCATTAGATCCTCCCAAGAAAGTAGTGACCCCCGGTGTAGAGGTTGGGCTAGTGCCAAAACCAGCCATCATGCTAGGTGCAGCGCAACCAACTCCTTCCGCTCCGCAATCATAAGAAGGTGGAGGACCGTCAGGAGTTGCATCGAATGACACCTGTCCTGGCTCACAGAGAATGTCTGGAGAGGCCGATGCCTCAACAGTTACACTAGTATCAATGAAAACAGTAATAGTATCTCTGTTTTTACAGGCGGTTTGGCCGTTTGTCTGAATTATATAGGTTGTTGTGCGATCGGGACGAACAAATGGATTCTGAATATTCGGATTACTCATTCCATGAGGAGCTCCGGGATTTCCTAGTTCTGTCCATGTCCATTGCGTGATATCCTCTGGCCCTAAGGCAGGCAACAATATAGAGTCACCCCGGAAACAAACTGGTAAATCAGGCCCCGCGCTCACCCCTCTTAAAACTTTTATAAGAATGGTAACCTTCGAGTTCAAAATAATTGGTTGTCCCGCCAGGCAGGTTGAATCAGTAAAAAATACATTGATTACGTGATCACCAATTTGAGTGGCATTGGGCGTCCATGTAAAACTACCCGTAACAGGGTTACCTCCACCAATCGGATTCGAAGTATAGCTTGATCCAATAGCAGAAATTGCGTTATTGGCATTTGTTTTTAATAAATTGTTAGACGTATCTCCTTCACCAATTACATCGAAACTCATAGTTTCTCCTGGGCAAATACCTAGTATAATCGAACTTGAAGTACTTAGGTCAATTGCACCTACCAAATTATGTATGGAAGCTGCCAAGCCACCAGCATTTGAATCTGGTACAATTTGGGGCGGTGTAGTAGTGCAACCTACCACAGCCACCTGAACGTCCCTTCGTACCATTCCTATCCTCTGTTTGGTAACAAAGTCATATTCAACAGCATTAAAGGCAAGTACAAACTGCCCTAAGGTAGTCGGAGTAAAAGAGACTGTTCCTGTACTAGCATCTACATTATACTGGGCAGGCGTCTGCGGAGTAGTACCCATGGGCATGTTAAAAGCGTAAGGAGCTGAATACACAACAGGAAGTTCTGAAAAACCACCGGTATTATCGGAGGCTGCTGCTGTTTCAAAAACAATAGAATCTAAATCAGGATCAATCGGACTATTCAAATATTGGAAAGGTTGATTGATACAAATGTATGGAATAGGATCAGCCGTCAGAACCACTGAGTTATTATTCCTAACTGTGTTATCCAGCATCGCAAAAATTCTAGTCCCCGTTCCTCCAGGGCCTTGTAAATTAGCAATCGCTCCGTTTCTACAACAACTTTGCCAATAAAATTTCCAATAGGCACAAGGTCCAGGCAGGGTAACATCAGCAATGTAGTGCCAATATTGATAAATGGTAAAATTGGGCGGCGGATTTTGGCAAGTAAAATTAGCTACCTGATTTGGACATAAACCATGACTAACCTGGCCGTTCAAAGGATCATTCACACCAACCGTATCAAATGATAACGTCTGCTGTGCAAAGTTACAAGAACTGTCTAAAGCAATTCCCGTTTGTGTTGAACCTAATCCGATTCCTGCACAATCTCGGTACAAAATCAAATGAACTCGGTAATCGAATCCTCCTAAATGTTCATAGTACATGTCACCAGCGGCAATGTGCGAAGCTTGAACATCATACGTATTGAAACAGCCTAAAAAAGTAATTACCAATAAAGCCTTTAAAATGTTTTTCATAATATTTTTCCTATTTGTAAAACAGAGCCTAAAAATACGTAAAATCTAATAAAATTGCACATTTCTAGTCCACCTTTAATTAAGACGTTCCTATTCTAAAAATGGTTGGTCGTTTCGCAGAAGAAACTACTCAATAAAAAATCCCGACCAAACGGTCGGGATTTGACTTGTTTTTATTCTAATTCTT
>CAZTCQ010000161.1:0-2436 GCA_964612525.1 uncultured Chitinophagaceae bacterium
TGGTTGTAATATCATCGCCTTGAATTCCGTTTCCTCTGGTTGAACCACGTTGCAACTGGTCATTTTCAAAAATGAGAGAGATGCTAGCGCCATCGTATTTCGGCTCCACACAATACTCAATTATTGGTGATTCGTTCGTATCGGGTAGTCCAAATAAGTCGGTGCTTACTTCTTCCTTTCCTTTGCTCAGCAATTTTAAATTTCGTTCATGCCAATCTATTAAATCTTCGGCATTGTATGAATTATCCAAACTTAGCATAGGAACTAAATGCGGAACGGTTTCGAAGTCGGGGTTTAATCCTTTGGCCACTCGTTGCGTGGGCGAATCCACTAAAATTTTCGTAGGGTTTTCAGTTTCTATTTTTTTTAGAATTGAAAAGACCGTGTCATATTCTTTATCCGCTAATACTGGATTGTCTTTTACATAATACTTCCAATCTGCATAGTTCAAAATAGCGATGAGCTCATCCATTTGTTCAACATCAGCTGTTGATTCTTGTATGAATTTTTTAGCCTGTGCTATGTATTTCTTTTCTTGTTGCGGTGTGTACACTGCACAAAAGTATTTTATTCTAGTTTAATAACCGCAAAGGCGCAGAGAACGCAAAGATCTAATTTGATGATTTGGATACTATATTAACTCGCCACCTTGTTGAAAAACAGCTTGGCGAGCTTAGCGCCTTTGCGGTTATTTAAGTTTTACCGCTCATCATAATTCTAATTCCGTTTGTCACTAAACAAGCGCTGTGATGCAATAATAACAGGCGTTTGTATTACCTTTACCCTTCAACAAAATTTTATACTATGGGCATTTTATTAGCAGGGATTGGTTCTGTTTTTGGTTATTTACCAATTGTACTAGTCATATTTATAATCATTCAAGGTTTCTTTGTGGTGAAACAACAAACCGTTGCACTCATAGAACGTTTTGGAAAATTTCGTTCTATCAGACGGGCAGGCTTCCAATGGAAAATTCCTATTATTGATCGTATAGCAGGACGAGTAAGTTTGAAAATTCAGCAGTTGGATGTGATGGTAGAAACCAAAACGCATGATGACGTATTTGTTCGTTTAAAAGTATCGGTGCAGTATATGATTTTGCCAGATAAAGTGTATGATGCATTTTATAAGTTGGATAATCCAAACGCGCAGATCACGGCCTACATTTTTGATGTAGTACGTGCTGAGGTGCCCCGTTTGAAGCTAGATGATGTATTTGAAAAGAAGGACGATATCGCGATTGCGGTAAAACGTGAACTTGATGAGGCCATGATGAACTATGGATACGGTATTGTAAAAGCACTGGTTACAGACATTGACCCTGCCGAAGAAGTAAAAATTTCTATGAACCGTATTAACGCTTCGGAGCGTGAAAAAATGGTAGCGGAGTATGAAGGGGAAGCAGAAAGAATTCGTATTGTAAAGAAAGCAGAGGCGGAGGCTGAAAGTAAAAGATTGCAAGGACAGGGTATTGCGGATCAGCGTCGTGAGATTGCCAAAGGACTAGAAGAAAGTATGGCGGTACTAAACCGAGCTGGAATTAATTCGCAAGAGGCATCGGCTTTGATTGTAATTACACAACACTATGATACTTTAAGTGCCGTAGGGCAGAGTACGAAGAGTAACTTAATCTTATTACCGAATTCACCGGCAGCGGCTAGTGATATGCTTACGGATATGGTAGTGGCACTGAATGCAACCCAGACTATGGGTGAGACTGGAATTCCGAAAAAAGGAATTCAGTAATCATTCAAATAGGTTTGATATTGACTCCTGCGTTTAGCGCAGGAGTTTTTTATTTATTTCCAAAAAGAGGGGGAGGAATGATCCATCCAGCACCAATGACAGGTGCTAAACTTTTATACCGAAAGCGATCATTTCCTAAGCGTTGTTTTTTCAATGTTTTTTGTTCATTAAAATAGAAGGACGCCCCTGCTTTGAAATAATTTGGCTTGTCCGACATGAAATATTTTACATATAACTCGCTATTTAAACTACCCAGATCATTATCGCTAATGAGTAGAGCGTTAAAAATGGTAGGTTTGGCTGAAACGTCTTGTTGTTCTAAATCTCTGTATTTACCCACTGTTTTCGGTGCAACGGTTAATCCAAATGCATCAATATTAAAACCGGCAGACCAGTTTTGAGTAAAACTATATTCTAATAGGATAGCCACATTTAACGATACTCCTTTTGGTCTTTGAAACACAATGGTATCTATATTTTTCGGAATTTGGTCCGCAAAGAAAACACCGGGTCCCGTTTTGCCAGATGTGAATTTCGCTGGTGCAGTTATGAAGGTTTTATTTTTTGCAAAAAAAGTGGTGAGTCTAAATCCAAATCCAATTTTAAATTGTCCGCGAGAAAAATTATTAAAAGAAGCCGAAGGCATAAACTCACCCCGTTTTGCTGCAAAATTTATTTCGCCTGCGCTAT
>CAZTCQ010000162.1:0-2386 GCA_964612525.1 uncultured Chitinophagaceae bacterium
AGTCAGAACGACCGCAAGCCGCAGAGTGCTCTTCGAGACACTCTGCGGAGACAAAATAAAAAACCTCTCAGAAAATATCTAAGAGGTAACAGGAAAAACCTGTGAGGTCTATAGCACTTGAGTACCATAGACCTCGCAGGTTTAGATAAAAAAACTACGCCAACGTAATACTCTTATCCAAATAAACGTCTTGAATTGTGTTGAGTAATTTCACGCCCACTTTCATATCTTTTTGGAAGGCTTTACGTCCGCTAATTAAGCCCATACCACCCGCACGTTTGTTTACAACGGCAGTCATAGTAGCCTCGGCCAAATCAGTTGCGCCAGCACTGGCACCACCAGAGTTAATCAAACCTACACGGCCCATATAACAGTTCGCCACTTGATAACGACAAAGATCAATCGGGTGGTCCGTAGTTAGTTTTTCATAAACGTCCTTGTGCGTTTTAGCAAAATTGATTTCTTTAAAACCACCATTATTTGTCGGTAGCTTTTGCTTAATAATATCTGCTTGTATCGTCACACCAATATGATTGGCCTGTGCCGTTACATCACTAGAGGCGTGATAGTCCGTTCCGTCTTTTTTGAAATCGCTATTTCGCAAGTAGCACCACAATACAGTTGCCATACCTAACTCATGTGCATACTCGAACGCCTCAGCTACTTCTTGGATTTGACGCTCCGCGTGCTCGCTACCAAAATAGATCGTGGCACCCACAGCCGTTGCTCCCATATTCCAAGCATCTTTTATGTTCCCAAACATAATTTGATTAAACGTATTGGGGTAGGTCAATAATTCGTTGTGATTAATCTTTACGATAAAAGGAATTTTGTGAGCGTACTTGCGCGCAACACTTCCTAATACACCATAAGTAGAAGCCACTGCATTACAACCACCTTCGATGGCCAACTTTACAATATTTTCAGGATCAAAATAAATTGGGTTAGGCGCAAAAGAAGCACCACCTGTATGCTCAATTCCTTGGTCAACTGGCAGGATAGAAACGTAGCCTGTATTTTTTAAACGACCATGTCCTAACAAACGCTGTAAGCTATTTAAGGTTTGGATGTTTCGGTTAGAATCAATCCAAGAAGTTTCAATCGTTTTTTTAGAAGGTACATACAATTGTTTTTTATCAATTGTTTTTGACTCGTGTTCTAAGTAGTATTCCGCCTTGTCGCCAAGTAAATCTACAATGTGTTGTTTTGCCATAGTGGGTCTATTGTTTTATTATATTTTTTATTCCGATAATTATCGGAATCGGCGAATTTAGTGCCAAAAAGGTAGTTTTTTAGGAAAAAATAAGGAAATTAACCGCTTTTTGGGCAAAATGTGAATATTGGATAAAAGCCAATTAGGTAGGTTAAGGCTTAATTAAGCGGTAAATTTGCTCGCAAAATTTGGAAGCTATGAGCAAGACAACAGACAAAAAGATAGTCATTATTGGAGGTGGTTTTGCAGGCTTACAGCTTTGTAGAAAACTGCGCAACAAAAAAGGTTTTCATGTACTCTTAATTGATCGAGAAAATCATCACATGTTTCAACCGCTTTTTTACCAAGTAGCGACTGCTCGTTTGGAGCCTAGTAGTATTTCGTTTCCCTTTCGGAAAATTTTTCAGCGAGCAAAAAATATTGATTTCTTGATGGCGAATGTTGAATCTATAAATTCGGAATCCAACATTTTGGTGACGGATCAGGGAGAAGTGCGCTACGATGAATTAGTAATCGCAACAGGAGCCTACACCAATTATTTTGGTAATGAAAGTGTGCAAGAAAATTCACTTTCTATGAAAACGACCCACGAGGCGATTTATATCAGAAATCACATGCTCATGAATTTTGAGCGTATGGCTGAGAAAAAAGATAAAGAAGGAAGTAAAAATATTGTAGTGGTAGGAGGTGGTCCAACTGGAGTAGAGTTGGCCGGTTCGTTTGCCGAAATGAAAAATGTAATCCTCCCAAAAGATTATCCAAAGTTGGATGTAAGTGATATAAAAATATTCATGATAGAAGGCGCGGCGTATCCGCTAAATGTGATGAGTCACAAAGCAAAAACAAGCGCCAAAAGATATTTAGAAGATTTAGGCGTTGAGGTTATCACCGAAACTTTCGTAAATAATTATGATGGCGAAACGGTAGAGCTAAGTAAAGGAGATAAAATAATATCCAACAATGTGATTTGGGCTGCGGGCGTAAAAGGAAATTATGTACCAGGCTTAACCGAAAATGTAGAGCAAAGAGGGAATCGATATAAAGTAAATCGTCAAAGTAAAATAGATGGTTATGAAAACATTTATGCCTTAGGCGATGTAGCTTATATGGAAACAGAAAAATTTCCGAAAGGGCATCCGCAGGTAGCGAACGTAGCAATTAATCAAGCGAACA
>CAZTCQ010000163.1:0-2376 GCA_964612525.1 uncultured Chitinophagaceae bacterium
GACATCCCATTTGTTTTGCAATCTAGTAATTTACCTACTAGAAAAAAAGCGGTTAGTTTTTTAAAATGCTTAACCAATAATGTAACAGAGGCGAGCGACGAACAGAAAAGCATTTTGCATTTGAATGCTGTTTTGGTTAACAATTTTACGAACCACCTTTTTGCGCAAAGCGAAAAACTTTTAGTTGAAAATAGCCTGTCCTTTCAAGAACTTATGCTTCCCATTATTCAAAACACTGTTGAAAAATTAAATAACTCTTCCCCTATGGATTTGCAAACTGGCCCCGCCATTCGCAGAGATAAAAGTTCGGTAGACCGCCATTTAGATTTGCTAAAAGAAGATTCTAACCTAGCTAAGCTTTACAAGCTATTCACCGGATGTATTCAAGATCTTACTCCTTCTTAAGGAGTTTTAATTGAGATTGTTGAGTGCGGATGAAATAAACTCCCTGTGCCAAATCACTGACATCAATTTCTACTTTTGTTAACTGATTCAATTCAAGATTTATAGAGCGCACTACTCTTCCTATGGAATTGTAGATTTTGAAAGCTTCTAATTCCTCAACGGGCCCTTCTAAAATAATTTTATCAGAAAAAGGATTTGGATAGGCTCTTAGATAAGAAATCTGCTTCTCCCCTCTATAGATTCTTCTTACCGGCGAATAAACAAATGAGTTGTCCAAGTCTGTAGTTTTTAATCGATAGAAAGATTCGCCTTTATAAGGTGCTTCATCAACGGAATTGTAGGAAAGCAAGTTGGTTGAATTACCCGCAGCATTCGTTTGAGATACATACTCCCAATCCAAGCGATTGATAGAACGTTCCACCGTAAAATAGTCAGAATTTATTTCCGTCTCAGTTTTCCAATTTAATAAAACGCGTTCTTCATCACGAGAGAGTCGTGCTGTAAAGTTGAGCAACTCTATTGGCAAAGGAGCCCAAATGGGCTGATGATAAACATAAAAGCCCGGAAGCTGCTTGTTGCAATTGCCATCATTGATTTCTGCTTGATAATAAACGAGAGAATCCGTAGCTGTAACATTTAAACTGCTATTCGTTGCACCACTAATTTGGTTGTTATCTTGATACCATTGATATGTACTGTTGTTCTGATTTCCATTTAACACGATATTGGTATCTCCATTTACTGTAAACACATAATATTCTGTTGCGTTCCTACCACAATCGGTACCATCAAAAGTTGCATAGAAAACACCTGGTGCAGAAGGTGCGTAACTAAAAGTGTTAGCACCTAAAATTTGCATTGCGCCCGCTCCCGTTACTTGATGCCATTGATAATTAGAATAACCTACTCCCGCTTGCAGCGTAAACTGCGCTTGTAAAGATGTTGTGCTTAGTACAAAGACTAATATGTAAATAATTTTTTTCATTATCTATGTGCTGTGAATATGATTAGTAAATTATCGTCAGCTTCGTCAACAGTAACTTTAAAACCATTGGCGTCAAAACTTGTAATACTTGCAGAGGTTTCTCCTACATTATCTCCGTTTTGATTACCGTATCGAATGCCAATACAATGCGAACTGGAGGCGTATCTGGAAATATCATTAATTGAATTACCATTACCACCTCCGCTAATTACTTGTTGAGTGGTTGTGCCATTATAACTCTGCGCAAAACCGTCCATAAACCCAAAACTGTTTTGGGCTGTGTTATTATTGTTCCCTACACCATTATCCGCATTCAAATTGGCAGCATCCACATTTGCGTAAGCTTTAAACTCTATCATACTCGGTTGAAATGGCAATCCCGTAACCGTAACCACACCCGTAGCATTTATTACAAAAGTTCCTTTAAAAATACGCACTGCATTATCCGAACTAACTACCGTTCCATTACTTTGATATAGATGCGTAGAATCTGCGTTTACTCTTATACTATCAACTAACTCATTGGTAGAATCTTCGCCTGGAATATTTACGGCAAAAGAATTTGCACCTTCAACGATTGTCAAACTATCGTTTGTATATGTCACGGAACTAATTAACTCATTGGTGCTATCAATATCTAGATCATTTGCAATATGTGCGGCGATATTTGCTGCATTGCTCGCCACACCAACGGCGTTGGTATCGATACGAGCACTTAAACTTGTAGTATCCGCCATGATACTAGTAAGCGGCACACTTAGTGTTCCGTTGTTATCAGTTATTTCTAAATTAGCACCATTAACCACAAAGTTTTGATTACTCTCATTCGTACTATCAATATCTAAATCGTTTGCAATGTGTGTTGCAATATTGGCAGCGTTGGTATCAATGCGAGCACTCAAACTTGTGGTATCAATGGCTATGCTACTTAATGGAACAGAAAGCGTTCCATTATTATCTGTTATTTCTAAATTCGTTCCGTTTAC
>CAZTCQ010000164.1:0-2306 GCA_964612525.1 uncultured Chitinophagaceae bacterium
TTAAAGCTTCTTGAACTTTTGCTTGTAACATTTCAAGGACTTCACTTTTAAACCAACTATTTTTCTTTTGCCAAATATTATTTCGCGGAGAAGGATGAGGCAAGGGCAAGTAGTCTGGCAAATATTCTTGATAGTTTCTTACAGTTTCGGTTAAATTTCTTTTCACCATTTTTTTTAGATAGTATTTCTGTGCGTACTGACCAAATAGCAAAGTTAGCTTTACCTCATTCATGGATTCTAAAAGCGCTTTGTGCCATAGGGGGGCACATTCTTTTCGGGGAGGTAAGTCACCAGATTTTCCTGTTCCCGGGTAACAAAATCCCATGGGGATTAAAGCAAAGTTGTCTTTATTATAGAATGTTTTTTTGTCAACTTTCATCCAGTCTCTCAGATTATTGCCGCTGGCATCATCCCATGGGATTCCACTACGTTGAACTTTTTGACCAGGTGCCTGTCCTATGATAATAATTTTAGATTTTTTACTTGCCTGAATAATAGGTTGCGGAGCATTTGGTAAAAAATCTTTACATACACTACAGCTTCTTATCTCTTTAAGTAGATTGTTCATTTAGGTTTTACTAATTGTTTGGTTTTGCATTTTATGTTACGAAAGCAATAAAAGGAGTCCATGTTATTTTTCAAATAGCTCAATCACATTTTCAATCGGTCGCCCAATAACTGCATTATTTCCTTTTACAACAATAGGACGCTCTATGAGTTTAGGATATTTCACCATAGCCTCTATCCATTGTGTTTCGCTTAGCTCCTTTCCCTTAAAATGTTCTTTGTAGTCAGGCTCTCCTTTTCTAATTAATTCACTGGCGGGAATGTTTAGCTTTTTTAATAATTCATGAAGTTCTTTTTTTGTCAACGGGTTTTTTAAATATTCTACCGTTTCAAATTCTACTCCTTTCTCTACAAGTAAATTATAACTATCTCTACTTTTAGAGCATCTGCTGTTGTGATAAATTTTCATTTTATTTTGTTTTCAACGATTCAGCAATTAGCGCTTTTATTTGTTCGGCGGTGGTATAACCCCGAGAAAGAACAGTCAGTCCACCTTTTGATTCTAGCAGTACAGAAGGAAATCCTCGCACACCTAAATCACCTGCGCGTTTAAAGTCTTGTTGTACCTTTTTTTTATAATCTTCAGAATTAAATCGCTTTGTAAAGTCCTCTTTATCGAGTCCTAGTTTATCTAAAATAGGGTAATAGCTTTCTACTTCGCTCAAATTTTTATTTTTATAATAAAAGGCTTCTTGCGTTAGTTTAAAAAAATCAAATTCTTCTTTGGCATTCATATTTCTGACAACTACAACTGCTCTGCAAGCAGGCTCAGTATCATAGTTTATATCGGCACGGGATAGAATATCATAACTAAACGGCTGTTGCGTTCTTTTGTTGACTTCTTGCCAATGCCCCGTCAAGAAATCTTTCATCTCGCTAATCGGAGTTTGATTATAAGGTCTTAGTCCGCCGGTGACTAATTCTAATTGCATTTGGCCTTGGTATTGTTCAACTATTTTTTCTAACTGAGGAGCAAAACCATAACACCAAGAGCACATGGGGTCGCCAACATAAATTAGTTTGTTTTGTGCATTCATACTTACAACGCTTAGTAAAAAAATAAAGGTAAATAGGATTCTGTGTTTCATTGGATAAATATTTTTTCTATTTTATACCTCTTCTAGGGTTGAATTTCCTTTTGTGCAATCGCCCGAAGTCCATTGCCAAGATTCATGCAATCTGATTTTTCCGTTTGCCAACAATTCGGGAGTGGAAGTGCATTGGCCAGTCATTAAAATACCGGCCTTATTGATTTGGTGATAATTCATTTCAATCTTGCCACCTTGGTCTACCCAACCTAGTAAATGTCCTTTGAGAATATCTTTATCCGTATAAGTACAGCTCAATACATTGCCATCTTGTTTATAATGAAAAACCAGTTCTGAACTTAGCTCGCCATTCTCGCTATTACTTATGACTTTAAATTTTTTGTTGTTGTAATTCATAACGATAAAATCGAGAGAGTCAAAAATACGATTTTCTTATTGAGCAAGGAAGTGTATGAGATCGTAGGCCGGACTGCCTTCAGCACAATTTTTACACTGTGCGTACATGAATAAACAATCCACGAAATCTGTAAGCATATGTAGTAGCAAACCCAATCCAATAAAACGGAATGGCTTCTTAAAAAACAGCAAAGCAAAATAAACTATCATAGCATAATAGGTATGAAAAATATGAAATTGAATACTACATCTATCTGCCACAAAAATGGGCGAGGCAAGCAAGTGATCTAAATC
>CAZTCQ010000165.1:0-2264 GCA_964612525.1 uncultured Chitinophagaceae bacterium
GGAATGGCATCACCACAAATTTTATCTCTCGGAAATTTACTTTTATCTATGATGACAACACGCAAGCCTTTGCCGGCAAGCGCTAGGGCGCAAGCTGTTCCTGCCGGACCACCTCCTACAATAATGATATCAAACTCTCTTTGTGAACTCATTCTACTAGAGATCTCAAATATAGCATTTCTGAGTAGCAGAGTTTTTTATTATTAATGGTAAATTATACTAGGGGTACGCAAATACTTAGTTGTCTTATGAGCATAAAAGCATAACCCAATATGAAAACTATAAAACTATTATTCGCTGTATTACTTGTTTTTTCTAGCTTTAACAGCTTCTCGCAAAATCTAACGCAAACAATCCGTGGAACGATTACTGATGCCGACGGTATTAATCCCATTATCGGGGCCTCTGTTCTAATATTAGACTCTACCAACAAACATGGGGGCCGAACCGACGTCAATGGCGACTTCAGTATCCCTAATGTTGCGATTGGTCGCAAGGCACTAAAAATTACAGCCGTAGGATACCAACAGCAAATTTTGCCGAATGTCGAACTCACCTCAGGCAAACAAGTTGTACTCAATATCAAATTACAAGAGCGCATTAAAAGTCTAAAAAAGCTTGTGATTAAATCAAGAAAAAAAGGTCATGTCGGTAATGAGATGTCTCTCATTAGCGGTAATGCTATCTCGGTAGAAGAAACACAAAAATACGCAGGCTCTTTACAAGATCCTTCCCGTATGGTAACTGCCTTAGCGGGAGTGTCAGGCTTGGGTTCAGAGTTTGATAATGATATCATTATAAGAGGGAATTCGCCTAAATACGTTCAGTGGAGATTAGAGGGAATTGAAATTCCAAGCCCAAACCACTTTGCTCAAATTGGTGGAAGTGGCGGAGCCATTAGCGCATTAAATAGTAATCTCTTAGCTACATCAGATTTCTATACCGGTGCTTTTACAGCAGAATACGGGAATGTCCTTTCTGGAGTAATGGATATGAAACTACGAAAAGGAAATAATAAAAAAAGAGAATATTCTGTTGGCATAGGCCTCTTGGGGTCTGACGCTACTTTTGAAGGACCATTCAAAAAAGGATATCGTGGTTCCTATTTGGTAAACATTCGCTATTCTACTTTGGCTCCTGCGCAAGCCTTGGGAATATTTGATGCCACAGATGGCATTCCTAAATATCGCGATGCGGCGTTTAAATTATTTCTTCCTACTAAAAAACTAGGCACCTTTTCACTTTTTGGAATTACTGGAAACAGTATATTGGAAGAAGAAGGAACCGATAGTTTGGATGAAGGAGTTGGAAATAATGAATTCATAAAGGCCGAAGAACCTTGGAGTGAACAGTACCAAACAAACTTTTATACCGGTGGAATCAATCACACCTTGGCAATCAGCAAAAAGAGTTTTTTGAAAACAACCATTGCTTACGCCAATAATGGAATCCGCGCCGATGAAAAATTAAGTTTTCAGGGAGTTGTTGAAGATAGCCTTGGGGTAAAATTCAGAGATACTAGTCGAACTACTTACACTGATTTTTATAGCAAAAATTCACAAAGCTCACTAAGAGTGGCCACTAAATTAAATGTAAAAATAAATTCTCAACACAAGCTAGAAGTTGGAACGAAGTATATTTCTTCCAGAGCTAAATCTTTTGAAAAATACTACGACGATGACTTAGGCAGAGACCAAACCAATGTAGACTTTAATGAAAATATCAATTCCATCAGAAGCTATGCCAGTTGGAAATATAGAATCACAGAAAAACTTACCCTAGTTTCGGGCTTGCATCATTTCCATGTTGTATTCAATGGAGAAAACTCACTTGAACCGCGCCTAGCTGCTCGCTATCAAATTGACAATAAAAGCTCCTTAACCGCCGGTTATGGCAGACACAGCACCATGGATGCTATTCAGAATTATTTTGCCAAGGTAGAAATGCCCAATGGAAAAATTGAAGAGCCCAACAGAAACTTAGAACTTTTGAAAGCGGATCATTACGTGCTCGGTTATAAACGCCAACTCTCTAAAAACCTAAATGCAAAGGTAGAGGTGTACTATCAGAACTTGTTTAATATCCCTGTTCATAATAATGATTCTAGTTTTTTCTCTACGATAAATGAAGTCAATGACTTTGCTAACTTAGACCTCGTAAATAAAGGCACTGGAAAAAATTATGGCATTGAACTTACCCTTGAAAAATTCTTTTCAGACAATTATTACTTCATGCTCAACGGTTCACTTTTTGATTCTAAATAC
>CAZTCQ010000166.1:0-2253 GCA_964612525.1 uncultured Chitinophagaceae bacterium
CGGCCATCACGTCTTCTATACAGCATATGCTCAAGTATATGAAACCAGGTGAGGCGCTAAAAGCATCGCTCAAAATAAATCAGAAAAAAGGTTTTGATTGCCCGGGTTGTGCCTGGCCCGATCCTGATGACGACAGAAGCAAAATTGGAGAGTATTGTGAAAATGGAATTAAAGCCATCGCAGAAGAGCGAACGGCTAAAAAAATTAAGGCAGACTTTTTTGCAAAACATAGTGTACAAGAAATGAGTACTTGGGATGATTTTACCATCGGTAAAAAAGGTCGTTTGACGGAGCCTATGTATTTGCCAAAAGGAGCCTCTCATTATGAAAAAATATCTTGGGAAGATGCGTTTAGTAAATTGGGAGACAAATTAAAAAATCTCGCTTCACCTCATGAAGCTATTTTCTACACTAGTGGACGCACGAGTAATGAAGCCGCTTTTTTATATCAATTATTTGTAAGAGAGTTTGGAACCAACAACCTACCCGACTGCTCCAATATGTGCCACGAAAGCAGCGGTGTAGGCTTAAGCGGTACGGTTGGTATTGGCAAAGGCTCCGTAACGCTGCAAGATTTTGAGGAAGCAGAAGTGGTTTTAGTAATAGGGCAAAACCCAGGGACGAACCATCCACGCATGTTGAACGCCCTTGAAAAAACGAAACAAAACGGCGGTAAAATTGTAGCGGTAAATCCCTTACCCGAAGCTGGCTTAATGAAATATGTGAATCCACAGAGTCCACTTAAAATATTAAAAGGTGGCGTGGCCCTTTCTGATATTTTCTTACAAGTACGAGCGAATGGAGATGTCGCTTTACTCAAAGCACTCATGAAATTAATGTATGATGCAGAGCAACAAAATCCCGGAACTGTTTTTGATTTAGATTTTATAAAAAATAAAACAGCAGGTTACGATGCCCTTATCGAAAATATTAAAAATGTAAATGCAGAAGATTTAGCAAAAGATGCAGGTGTTTCTTTTGAAGATGTAAAAGCATGCGCCAAACTTTTAATTGAAAATAAAAAGATTATTATCTGCTGGGCCATGGGAATTACTCAACATGAAAATGGTGTAGCCAATGTACAAGAGATTGTAAACCTTCTTTTACTAAAAGGAAGTATTGGCAAACCTGGAGCAGGCACCTGTCCTGTAAGAGGACACTCCAATGTGCAAGGCGATCGCACCATGGGCATATGGGAAGCGCCACCGCAATGGCTTTTAGATAATATTGAAAAGAACTTTGGCTTTACGCCACCACAAGATCATGGTTATCACGTAGTGGATGCTATCAAAGCGATGCATGAAGGAAAAGGAAAAGTGTTTTTTGCCATGGGTGGCAACTTTATGAGTGCCACACCTGATTCTGATTATACGGCAGAGGCTTTGCAAAAATGTGAACTGACCGTTCATGTTTCTACGAAGCTCAATCGCTCGCATTTAATTCATGGCAAAGAAGCATTAATTTTTCCTTGTCTTGGCAGAATGGATAATGACCACCAAGAAAGCGGCGAGCAATTTGTAACCGTAGAAAATTCTATGGGTGTGGTACATACTTCTCAAGGAATTTTTGCTCCGATTGCGGATACCCTTTTAAGCGAACCAAAAATCGTAGCTGAGTTAGCCAAAGCAACTTTAGGTACAAACACAAAAATTGATTGGGACAATATGGTTGCCAATTATGATAATACGAGAAATGCTATTGAAGCAACTATTCCTGGTTTTGATAATTATAATGAACGCGTAAGACAACCAGCAGGATTTTATTTACCCAATGGTGCACGAAAAGCAGAATTTAATACGGCTAATAAAAAAGCAAATTTCACGGTAAACGAAGTGCCAGAAAATAAATTACAAGACAAACAGTTTTATATGATAACAAATCGTAGTCATGACCAATACAACACAACAGTTTATGGTATGGCGGATAGATATCGTGGCATTAAAAACGGTCGCCGGGTGGTTTTAATTAATCCTGAAGATTTGAAAGAACTTGGAATGCAGCATAAGCAAACCGTACATATTCGTTCGCACTTTAATGGTGAAGAACGTTTGGCTAAAAACTTTACCTTAATTTCTTATCCTATTGCACGCAGAACGGTTGGTACTTACTTTCCTGAAACAAATGTACTCGTGCCGATAGATCAGAATGCGAAGCGATCACATACGCCTGCTAGTAAGGGAATTGTGATTAGTTTGGAAGCAGTATAGACTATAACCCAGTCAAATCACTACCAGTTGCCAACTCTAATGGATT
>CAZTCQ010000167.1:0-2237 GCA_964612525.1 uncultured Chitinophagaceae bacterium
CGATCAAAGTTCCAAGCGTAGCCGCCTTTTACCATTTCCAGATTAATAAATTTATCTTCTAAGTAAACCTCGCCGAGTATTCTTCCGTAACGATCTTTCTTTTCAAAATCAATCCCTACCCTTTTACCCTTTATCATTTTCGATAAATATTGTTTCGCTTTTTTACCATGCGCCTGATAAAGCTCGGGCGCGTCCATATTGATCATGCGCACTTCTACCTCTTCTTTGTCATCATTTAGCACAACGAAGGAATCTCCATCTTTTAAATAAATTACCTTAGCGGTCAGATCATGATCGCCCGAAGAGTGAGAAGAATCATCCTCGTCCACACAAGAGCAAGATAGAATGACTAGAAGTAAGTAGAAATATTTCATGGTGTAAAGGTGCAGAAATGTATAATAGTAATTAAATTAATTACTTTTGTTAACTTAAGTAATCAAATCAGTTTACATATGTATACTAATTCGATTTCAAGTAAATTTCGCATTATGACAGAAAATCATTTAAAAGCACTCAAACTGCGCAACTTCAAACAGTTTGAAACATTTGAGGCCAAAGACTTTGGTGCTTTTAATCTTATAGTAGGTGATAATAATACGGGGAAGACGACGCTGCTGGAGAGTTTGTTGTTTTTTGGGCCTAATTATGAATTTAATTTAAAAAACCTAATTGAAATCGGCATATCTAGATTATATGAGAGAGGAATAAATCTTATTGGTAAAAATGAAATTAGTTTTCTTGATTTTTATAAAGGCAAGCATTCCTACAATGTATTGAATAATTATCTTACATCCGAAGAAATAGACTATGAATTGAACCTTCAAACTACAACCTTATTAGAACTAAATCAAAAAGAACTTGAATCTATAAAGACGGAAATTACGTTGAATAAGGGCAAGCAAAATATTATCAAACATATACTAAAGGAAAGTAGTAATGCAAAAGGCAATATGCCTATAGAATCACTATCTTATAAGTTCATCCCAAACAATGAAGAATATTTTTCTGATGACTTATACCTTCCCTTTGTTGGTTATGGTATAAGTTATGCAAATGATGTCGTTGACTTCTACTCTTCTTTGACAAGCGAATCTGATATTCCCAAAGACGAACTGATAGAAAACTTAAAATTATTTATTCCTGACATTAAAGACATTTCCATTAATACTGCCTTAATTCCAAAGACTTCTACCATACTAATCTTAGAAAAAGAAAAAAACAAAATTCCCCTACCCCAATATGGTGATGGAGTTAATCAATACTTCCGCTATCTCTTAGAGCTTCAAATGTGCAAAGGCAAAATGCTCATGATAGATGAAATAGATACAGGCATCCATCACAGCAAACTAAAAAAACTACTAAAAGCGGTAATTGTAAAAGCAAAAAAATACGAGGTACAAATATTTGCTACCACCCATAGCAAAGAATGCATGGAGGCTTATAGCGAAGCCATCGCAGAATTACTTGAGGAAGAAAAAGAAGTAGCAAAAGAAGATTATAAAATTATTTCATTACAACGTATCAATGAGAAGGAAGTAGAAAGCTATACCTATAGCTATGATGGTTTTAGCTCTGCTATGCAAACGGACACAGAAATTAGATAGACATGGTTTATATCTACACCGAGGGCAAAGACAAATTATTTATTCAGCAGTACACTGAATATCTAGGATTTGACAAAGAGTTATTTAAAGTAATAGATACGGAGGGTAAGGATAAAATATTTTCGGAAGAAAAGTTTATAAAAAATCTCATCCCACGGTCTAAAAGAGTTGAAGATAAAAATTTTATCATTTTTGATTTGGACGATAATGATGACACTACTTACAAAGCATCGTTTCATACCAAGTTCAATGGAATTAATCCCGCAATAAATATTGATAATATCTTTCTTTTCAATAGAGATTTTGAAGAACTTCTTTTATCTATTATGATAGAAAAAAAGAGAGACGAAATATTATCTTGTTTTGAAGATTATCAGGAATGTGTTTCGGGCAAAGGATACTTGCCTACTGCTGATAAAGACATAAGAAAAGCACAAGTATTTACTTATCTTGAAGCTTTAGGAGAAGCTACACATTTTAATAATCGCACTTATACCGATTCTACCATTTGGGATATTGACTCTCCCAACTTAGCACCATTAAAAACTTTCATCGAATCATTATTCTAACTTAACAAAATGGGTCATAATTTTAAACAAGTAGCCAAAACACTTTTTGGTTTTGAAGACATAC
>CAZTCQ010000168.1:0-2125 GCA_964612525.1 uncultured Chitinophagaceae bacterium
ATATTAATGTAGAATTTGGCTTAATATGAGCTCCGGCTTGTCGGTCACCGTAAGCAAGATGGGGAGGTAGATACAATCTCCATTTGCTCCCCGTTGGCATAAGTTGTAAGGCTTCGGTCCAACCAGGAATCACCATATTTAGCGGGAAGCTAGCAGGCTGTCCTCGCTGCACACTGCTATCAAAAACAGTACCGTCAATTAGTGTGCCGTGATAATGGCAGGTTACATTGTCCGTTGCAGTTGGTTTGGCCCCATCTCCTTCGTTTAAAATTTCGTATTGCAGGCCACTTTCTAGTTCAGTAACCTCGTCTCGTTTTGCATTCTCAGCCATAAAGGCTTGTCCTTCTTCTATCATTTTTGCGTTTCTTTCGTTGTTTTTTTTATTAAGTAAGTCTTGTAAATTCATTTGCTATTCATATTTCTTACTCCGCCGGTTCCCCTCTTGAGAGGGGCTAGGGGTGTGTCATTAGTATTCTATTTTAAAATGTAATCTGTTTCGTCTGGTATAATTGTTTTTTGCTTTCGCAAATAGTCGATTACTATATCTCGCAAAAGTATTCCCGTATCTTCTTGTGGCAAAGTTTTTAGGATTGAACAATTGTCACCACCGGCAGCTATGTAGTTATTAGTAATTAATTCATAATATTGATTCACTCCGACTTTGCCTAAACTTGAGAATATTTTACTGCTAAATTTCATTGGCCAGCCTTTATGTTGATTTAGCTGCCTTAATAGTTGTTTTAGTTCAGTCCCAGTAATTTTTATTTTCACAAGAGTGTTTTCAAAAGGAAGTAATTCGTAGATTCTACCGATGGTGATTTTCCCTTTCGGTATTTCTTTTAATCGGATTCCTCCATAGTTCATAATGACAAAATTTGAAAGAGGTGCTTGGCTAGTACCCGGTGTATTTTCTTTTGTAAAGGACCACATTGCTTGCGTCACCAAATTCCCCAAACTTCCTCCAGGCCTCTTCTTAACTAAATCACCCGTGGTAGTAGCGATGACCGTGGAGAATGAATCCTTCAATTTTTTTCGATAAGGCTGCAAGAATCGCTCGGTGAGCAAAGGCGCAATCGTATCATGCCCGGACTGCACTTTTACGCTCTCAAATTTAGATTTTACAGGCGTATAGCTCGTTTTGCATCCTATGGATAAGATGAGTAATACTTGTAGAAAACTGAAGAGGAGAATTTTGTGCATGATTCCTAAAAACTATTACTTTCGAAGCCTTAAAAGTAAATATATTATGGCAAGTTTTGATGTAAGCGGAAAATTGATTGAAAAATACGATACCCAACAAATCACAGAAAAGTTTAAAAAAAGAGAATTTATAATTGAATGTCCCAAAGAAATTAGTGGAAACGTATACCACGATTATTTGAAATTTCAGTTAACTCAGGATAGAGTTGGCTTGATAGAAGCTATGAACGAAGGAGATATGGTTAAAGTACATTTTAATCTTCGTGGTTCTAAATACACTTCTAAAAAGGACGGTTCGACAGGTTATATCACAAATCTAGAATGTTGGCGATTAGAGTCTGCCAGTGCAGCACCCGTTGCTCCTTCTCAACAAGCAGCTCCAGCGCAAACAGCACCTGCTCCGAAAACAGAAGCGCCTGTAGCTTCAAAAGCGGACGACAGCGATTTGCCGTTTTAATAAAAAAAACACATAAATTCAAGCACCTCAACAATTTTTTTGAGGTGCTTTTTTTAATGTAAAAAACCCCTCTTGAGAGCGGCTGGGGAGTGTCCTATTTATAATCTCGCATACTGCGTTTAAGCTCTCGTTCTTGATCTTTTTTCTTAATGCTATCTCGCTTGTCGTATGTTTTTTTACCCTTGGCTAGCGCGATATCAATTTTTACATGCCCGTTTTCACTGAAAAAAATTTGCAAAGGAACAATTGTATACCCTTTTTCTTTTTTCTTGTTCAGTATCTTGTTCAACTCTTGACGGTTGAGTAGGAGTTTACGCTCGCGTACGGGGTCGTGATTATTGTTGGTGCCCATCACATATTCAGCAATGTAGAGATTTCTTATAAAAAGCTCGCTGCCATGAAAAATACAAAACGTATCATTAAAACTCGCTTTGCCCTCGCGTAATGATTTTACCTCTGTACCGCGCA
>CAZTCQ010000169.1:0-2102 GCA_964612525.1 uncultured Chitinophagaceae bacterium
ACCTTACCTTCAATATGCGTAGGGTCATCATGGACTAGTTTAATATTTTTGACCACCGTTCCTTTCTGTGCTGTAAAGCTTGTGCCTTTTACATTGAGATTCTGAACCAATACTACATTATCACCTGGAGATAACAGAGCGCCAAAACAATCCTTATGAGGTTCTTGCGCTAACTCATCTTCTGCATTAGCCCATTCAATTATATTCTCCTCGAGAAAAACACTCTCTAAAGTTTCACCGGCCCAATCCGTGTCTTTTAGCTTCGTTAAAATTTTATAAGACATAGCCTGGACCGCAGGCACGGCACTCCAAATCGTTCCAGTAACAAATCGCCAATAATTAGTATCCGAAAAATCACTTGCCTTTATTTTATCTAAACAATTGGCACAGCATACGATTTGAAACTCCAATTTGGAATCATCTTTTGGAGGAATTGGATAGGCGCTCAACTCTCCACTATTATTACAAAGCTCGCATTCATTGTTGCTTCGCTCTTCTAATACCTTTTGTAAAGCCATGTGCGCAAATGTATCATATCTTTCTTGGAATTAATCTATATCCCTTACATTGAGGTGAAGAGGAAAATCCTTGAAAGCAAACAGATAAATCAACGTCTATTATATTCAATATTATGAAACACCAAAAGCTAAAAATAAAAAATAGAAAAGGAAATGCCTTGAACACAAGTATAGATTTACCTGTTGATAGAAAACCTAGAGCCTATGCCATTTTCGCACATTGTTTTACCTGCAATAGCAATTTAAATGCGGTAAGAAATATTAGTTTAAGTCTTACCGAAAAAGGCTTTGCTGTAGTTCGTTTTGATTTTACTGGCCTCGGCCGTAGCGAAGGTGAGTTTGCAGACAGTCATTTTGTATCTAACATAAGCGACCTTGAAGATGTAAATCAATATATCACTGAGCATTACGAAGCACCTCAACTTTTAGTAGGACACTCCTTGGGAGGCTCTGCGGCAATTGTGGCAGCTACTAATTTAAAAAATATAATGGCGGTAGCCACAATCGGATCTCCTTCATCGCCCAAGCATACCGCACAGCATTTTGAGGCACAGGCCGATGCCATTGATGCAGACGAAGTGGAAGTTAATATCGCGGGAAGACCCTTTAATATTAATCAAAATTTTATTGATAATTTTAAAGCAATTGAAGTACCTGAAATAGTAAAAACACTAAAAAAACCACTCCTGCTTATGCATGCCCCTTTTGACAAAGTTGTGAGTATTGAAAATGCACATGAACTTTATCATAATGCATTTCATCCTAAGAGTTTTGTCTCACTAGACAATGCAGACCATTTATTAACTAAATCATCGGATAGTCAATACGTGGGCACCTTAATCGCTTCTTGGGCTGAACGTTATATAGATGCCGAGGAGGAAGAAACCTTGGATACTCTGGGCGAGCAAGTAGTTGGACATTTAGATTTGGTAGAAGATAATTTTACCACAACCATTCAAACAAAAAATCACACGTTTATAGCCGATGAACCTAAAAGTTTTGGAGGAGACGATATAGGACCAGCCCCCTATGAACTATTAAACGCAGGACTAGCGGCTTGCACAGCCATGACCTTGAAGCTTTATGCTGAACGCAAAAAATGGGACCTGAAAGAAGTCTATGTTTATCTAAGTCATTCCAAAAAGCATGTAGAAGATATGGGCAAATCTGTATATTTAGATAACATTCAAAAGAAGCTAAAGTTTGAAGGCAACTTAGATGAAAAGCAAAAAAAACGATTAAAAGAAATTGCTTCTAAATGCCCAGTACATAAAACACTATTGAGCGAAGTACAAATTGATACAGAATTAATAACCTAATGAAACTTAACGTACAAGATACTTTTAATAAAGAATTACCCGCCGACCCAATTGAAGAGAATACTCGCCGACAAGTCGAAGGGGCGGCCTTTTCGTATGTGACACCCAGAACTCCAAGCGAACCAAAAATAATTCACACTTCCGATGATATGCTCTCCAAATTATGTATTAGTAAAGAAGATTCGCAAAGTGACTTCTTTAAAAATATATTTTCTGGAGCCGAAGTATATCCAGATACAAATCCCTACTCCATGTGCTACGCAGG
>CAZTCQ010000170.1:0-2086 GCA_964612525.1 uncultured Chitinophagaceae bacterium
TAACTTCAACAGGTGGATTGGTAACAGCGGTACCAAATTCACCTAACAGAAGCACCGTTCGATTTTCTCCGTTTTCATTAGCTGGGGCCAAAGAAACACAAATAGGGGTATGTTTATTTCCAAGGCTATCCAAAACTTCAAAATCAGTTTCCGATAAACTGGATGCATCTAATGGGAATTTAAAATTAACAGGCATACCATCTAGCTGGCTTCCTAGTTGATTACACAATAGACTTGGTAGTGCATTATCTAGTCCAAAAAAAGCCGAAACAAGAGTATCTTGCGATTTGGCATTTATAACAAAAGTTAAAATTGTTATTACTGAAAGTAAAATTTTTCTTCTCATATTTTTTCTCTATTTCAATTGCTTATAACACTAGTATCACAAGATGTGAATACTAAACCAGCAATCATTGCCAGTATTAATTTCTTAAGATTGCTTTTTACCTTTTTCATGATTTTTTTAATTTCTATTTCTACGTTTCTCTTTTATCTTCTTTAGTATTTCTTTTTGGGTTTCTTTATAAATCTTGAATTGTTCAGCTGAAAGCAATGCTATCATTTCTTTGTTTTTAGAACCTTTTATCGATTTATATTCCTTGTACTTGGCAAATTTACTCTTACCACTAGTTTTTAAATTTTTCATTTGAAGTGCATACTTTTTTGTAATTTCTTCAAATTTCGGTTTCTGCTCTTGGGATAAGTCTAATTTTTCAAAATATTGTTCTAACTGTTCTTTAACTTGCTCTTTTTGTTCTTCTGTAAGTTGTCTTTCTTGTGCGTAACTTGCTATATTAAATAAAGTTAGTAGCAGGATTGTTATTATGTTTCTTGATGTTTTCATTTTTGTTGTTTTTTAATAAATTATCTTATACTCTTTACAAAGATGAAGCGATAGAACTTCCTTTTCAGGAATAAGTTGTTGAAGTCGAATTTTGAGAGATGAGGGCGAATGAGCCAATTCGAACTGAGGGGGATATTCTAAAACGACCTGAAAAGTTAATAGCTATCACAGATGCTAACCAAAGCTTTATTGGCTCACAAAACGCAATAATTGGCTCATATTGGCTCATTTTTCATACCTTTGCTGAGCCAATATGAATTTATTCAACTTTAAAATAGAGTTAGACTGGAATACCCTTAGGCTATTAAGTGAGTTAGATAAATTTGATAGCCAATGGGAAAGAATTAGCAAAATTGAAGGGAGTAGCCTTCAACAGTTAAAATCATTGGCTACTATCCAGAGCATTGGGTCATCAACAAGAATAGAAGGGGCTACACTGAGTGATAAAAAAGTAAAAACCTTATTAGATAACTTAGATATAACCGAGCTTGAAGATAGAGATTCGCAGGAAGTTGTAGGATATTACAATGTACTTGATGTAATTATCGATTCCTTTCAAACCATTGAGATTTCAGAAACTAGCATTAAAAACTTGCACAATATTTTGCTCAAATTTAGTGAGAAAGACCATTGGCATAAAGGGCAATACAAGCAACACTCCAATGCTGTCCAAGCCACTTACCCAGATGGTTCTACTCAAATTATTTTTAAGACAACACCACCGGGAGTTGCTACTGAAGAAGCTATGCGCACATTGATTGACTGGCATCAACGAGTGCAAGATGTACATCCTTTAGTGGTCGTATCGGCCTTTGTATATGAATTTTTAAGCATTCATCCTTTTCAAGATGGCAACGGACGACTTAGTAGACTGCTTACCAGCTTGCTCCTTTTACAAAAAGGAATAGACTGGATACAATTTATCAGTTTTGAACACGAAATAGAGCATCGTAAAAAAGAATATTATCAAGCCCTGCGAAATTGTCAAGTACAAAGACCTAATGAATCTATAACAGAGTGGGTTGTTTTCTTTATAAGTGCATTACATAATATGATGCGCAAATTGGAAAAGAAACTAAGTGTTTCAGGAACCGGTTTAGATACAAAAGAAAAGGAAGTTTATCAATACATAAATGCCAATGCCTCTTGCAAATCTGGTGAAATATCTGAGAAACTACAAATTCCAAAACCCACGCTTAAAAGGATACTAAACCGATTGCTAGATAAAGAACTCATTACTCG
>CAZTCQ010000171.1:0-1930 GCA_964612525.1 uncultured Chitinophagaceae bacterium
CTGAATAAAAATTTTGTCTTCATAATAATTGTCTTTTATTTGAAAGCAAAGTTCAAACAGCCTTTTATTTTTTAGCTCACTATAAATAGTGATTTTTTGTTTTGAGTGTTTTTTATAAAAAATGCTCCAAGGGATTCCTTGGAGCATGAAGTCAACTTAAAAATGGATTACATTAACACCCCATCCTTCGCTTCAATAGCGGGAGGCAGGTCCGTTTCACCTAACATTTCGCGCAGGTCAATTTCTATTGTGCGGCATAGTGATAGCATAGGAATATCATTACCTAGTCCTTCAAAAGGGTTTTCGGAATAATCGCCTACCAATTCCCAAAAAATAAAGATCCACGCTACAAGCACAGAGAAAGGAATCGAAAGCCAACCACCCCAATCTGTAAGCTCATGAAAAACACTTACCATAGAAAAAGGTAAAAGAAAGATGAAAATGCCAATGAAAATTTGACTTCCATTACCGTACTGTCTGGGTAGCGGGAATTTTTTAATTCGTTCGGCCTTACCCTGATGCGTGTAAAATTCATTGAGGATATTTTGTAATTCCATGTGCCTAAAATCTTCAATGATACCTTTCTCGCGCATTTCTTTAAGGCTTTGAGATTGTGCATGAATAATTTGTGTAGCTGTATTTTTTGCATTTACTAATTGATCTACTTCATTTTCAGGTAGGAAGTGTTTCAATTCTATCTGCGTAGTTTCATCAACATATAAGCCTACACCCCAACGCTTAAACCGAGCCTCTGTAGTACGCCTGATTAATTTGCTTTGATTAATATGTTCCCAAGGTGTCGGTATTAATAGTTGACTGCGCAAGGCATATAGCCAACCTATATGTCGATAAACTAATTTTTTATGGTATGATTTTATTTCTTCATTGCTCACGTCTTCACGAGCAAATTCTTTAGTTGCAAAACTAATTACCGTTGTGCTCCACATGCGACTGCTATTAACAATGGCCCCCCAAATTTTACGTGCTTCCCATAAACGATCATAGGCACTATTATTTTTAAAACCAACGTAAAAGGCAACGGCCGTACCAATAATGGAAACGGGTAACCAAGGGATACCAAATTTATCATTCCCTTGAAATTCATGCACTAACTCAATAATACCCGTAGCAATTGTAGCCCAAATAGTTAGCCAAATTAGGTGCCCCCCTGCAAAGCGCATAACGCCCAAAAGTTTAAAGTTTTTCTGTACGAACATAGCGTAAAAATAATGTAAAGAAAGGGAGCGTAAACGATTTCTTGACATTTGATAATTCTATTCGTTTTATCATTGTCTTTCGTGAAAAAAGTCGCTTTTTTACTACTTCCAATTTTAGTTTTGTTTTTCTCTTGCGAGGAAAAAGAAACGGCACCCACGCCCGAAAAGAAAAAGGGGTACTGGACGGCGGAAGATAAGATTCGAACCAAAATACCAAACCCAAGACCAGTGATTGTATTAGATGCAGGTCACGGTGGGGTTGACCCAGGCGGATTAAGCCATCATGATTCTCTTGAACTGAATGTGAAAGAAAAAGATCTTACTTTGAAAATGTCTGAGCTCTTGTATCAAAAATTAGATAAAGACCGATTCAATGTAATTCGTATTCGTAAAAATGATACGGATTGGCACCGCCACATGCGCACAAGATATATAGAGCCAGCGAATCCAGATTTACTAATTTCATTACACACCAATTGGGATCGAGATTCTAATACAAATGGTTTTGAGTTTGCTTACAGCGGTCGAATTTTAAACTATGTAGATTCTAATACGAACAAACCACTCGGCGACACTTTCAATGTAAAAAATCCGTTTGCTGAGCAACTTACAGAATGGTGTCAAAAACTTTCTTATAACACGGCGCGAACATTTCCTAGAATGCGAAATCGAGGAATCAAAGAACGAGCCGATAGAATTTGGATGTTGTACGG
>CAZTCQ010000172.1:0-1917 GCA_964612525.1 uncultured Chitinophagaceae bacterium
GATGTGATTTTTACTTTTGTCAATTGATCACGATGACCAATTTTCTTTGCATAACCTTTACGACGTTTTTTGTGAAACGTCATTACTTTATCACCTTGGATATGTTCTAGTACTTCTGCCGTAGCTGTACCTTCTCCAAAAGTTGCATTACCACCTTCTGATGTCATCAAAACTTTTGCGTCTACAGAAGCGCCAACTTCTTTATTCAAGTGCTGAACAAATAATTGATCGTCTTTCTCAACTTTGTACTGTTTACCAGCGATTTCTACTATTGCGAACATGTGCGTGATTTTTTTAAGGAGTGCAAAGATATTCGATTTCTTAGAACTGCAAAAGGATTCAGAAGAAATTTGAAGGCAATATTACTGAAATAAGCCCTGTTTTTAAAGATATATGCTAGGCTTCGGTTAATTTGCACCTTAATTCATGGGAATAAAATCGTTATTAGCCCGTCCTTTTGCCTCTAGCGTGGTAAAAAAGCTTGAAAAACAGCGAAAAAATGCTGTTCAAGATCAAAAAGACATCTTTCAATTTATTTTGAGCCGAGCGCAGATTACTCAGTTTGGTAAAGATCATGAGTTTGAGAAGATTACGAGCCATTACGAGTTTACAAAAAAAGTACCGATTAGAGACTATGAGCAGCTTCGTCCTTATGTAAATAAAATTATTGAAGGCGAAAAGGATGTTCTTTGGCGAGGCCATCCAGCTTATTTTGCCAAAACAAGTGGCACAACCAGCGGCGCAAAATTTATTCCTATCAGTAAGGACAGTTTACCGAACCATATGAATACTGCACGTGATATGTTGCTTAATTATATTCATTTGAGCAAAGAACATAGCTTGGCCGATGGGAAAATGATTTTTTTATCCGGTTCACCGACCTTAGAAACTAAAGGAGGAATTAATACTGGTCGATTAAGTGGGATTGTAAATCATCACGTACCGAGTTACCTGCGTAAAAATCAACTACCGACTTATGAAACGAATTGCATAGAAGAGTGGGAGGATAAGTTAGAAAAAATTGTAGAAGAAAC
The DNA here is from genome assembly GCA_964612525.1 of uncultured Chitinophagaceae bacterium. Lineage (GTDB taxonomy): Bacteria > Bacteroidota > Bacteroidia > Chitinophagales > Chitinophagaceae > JAGNRR01. The sequence goes on from CAZTCQ010000172.1 coordinate 1,035, forward strand.
CATTGATCAGGATATGAGATTGATTAGCGGTATTCCGCCCTGGGTTCAAATGTATTTTGATCGCTTGCAAGAAAAAAGTGGTAAAACTATTATCGAACTTTTTCCAAACTTGAAAGTGCTAGCCCATGGAGGAGTAAATATTCAGCCGTATAAAACGAAATTGTTTGCAAGTTTAGGAACTACCGATGTACAATTTTTAGAAACATTTCCGGCTAGTGAAGGCTTTTTTGCTTTTCAGGATAAGTTGGATGATGAAGGACTTTTACTCAATACCAATAGCGGAATTTTTTATGAGTTTGTTCCTTTGCAAGAAATGGATAAAGAAAATCCGAAGCGACTGTCTCTGGCGGAAGTAGAATTGGATAAAAACTATGCGTTAATAATTAATAGTAATGCGGGGCTTTGGGGTTATAATATTGGAGACACGGTAAAATTTGTTTCATTGGACCCCTATAGAATTATAGTTAGTGGACGTATCAAACATTTTATATCCGCCTTTGGCGAACACGTAATTGGTGAAGAAGTAGAACACGCCATGCGGGTTGCTAGCGAAAAGCATAACGTATCAACCGTTGAATTTACAGTAGCGCCCAATATCAGTAGTGGTCCAAAGGACTCCACTGGGAGAGAAGGGAATTCATACCACGAGTGGTTTGTGTCCTTTGACAAAGCACCAGATAATATGCAAGTATTTGCCTTAGACATTGATAATGCGTTGCGCAAAAAAAATATTTATTACGAAGACTTAGTCGGAGGCGGAATTTTAAAACCATTGGTAATCACACCAATGAAAAAAAATGCCTTCCAAGATTATATGAAAAGCATTGGAAAACTCGGCGGGCAAAACAAAGTACCACGACTGAGTAATGATCGTAAAATTGCT
>CAZTCQ010000173.1:0-1909 GCA_964612525.1 uncultured Chitinophagaceae bacterium
CCTCCAATTCTTTCCAACTCATTAAATTTAATGAATTGGTTTTAAAATTCTTCAACCGCTTTTGTACAAAATGAACTACCTCATCATAAAACAAAGGCACACACGGTGCTTCTTCAATTATGATTTTATCCATTTCATTATAGAGCTTTAATTTTTTAGCTTGATCTTGCTCTGTGAGTGCCTGCTCGTAGAAAACATCGTAACGTGCATTATTAAAACGGGTATAGTTGGGCGGTGCTGTATTCTTGGAATAGAATAACGTGAGATAAGATTCAGCATCGGGATAATCAGCTATCCAAGTAGCCCAGAAAAAATCAGCTTTAGAATTGCTCATTTGTTCACGCAATAAGTTGGGCTGCATGATTTCAATTTGTACGTCTATGCCTATTTCTTTTAGTTGAGACGCTATGAAGTTACAACGGTCGGTATAGTTATCAGGGGTAAGTAGTGTAACGTTTAAAAAGTTGTCACTTTGAGCGGAGTCGAAAAGCGATAACTTTACTTCTGCAACCAATTTTTTTGCTTTTGTAGGATTGTACTCATAACCATTTACCTCTTCCGGATTAAAACCTGCCACGCCTGGAGGAACCATTCCATTAATTGCAGCCTTGCCAATTCCGTTACGTAGATATAGCACAAGTTTCTCTCGATCAAAACCATAATTAATCGCTTGGCGTACTTTTTTATTTAGAAGAATTTCTGTTTTGGTGCTAGCCGCTTCTTGTAAAATTCCGAGATACTCAACATTCAAATAAGCGTGTTTTTGCAATTCTATTTTATCTGAAAATTCCTCTTTCAATTCTCCTTTTTTGCTCAGTACTTGATCTTTAAAACTAGCGTCAATGCCGTTCATAAAATCTAAGTCGCCCTGCATAAACATCAGAAATTCTGTAGCCTTGCTATCTATAAAAGTCGCTTTTATTCCATCGAGATAGGGTAGTTGTTTTCCGTCAGCATCGCGCTCCCAATAGTTCGGATTTTTTTGATACGTAATGGTTACACCTTCTTCCCAATGATTCATAACGAAAGCGCCGGTGCCACAGGGGTGTGAGCGATAATCTTTGCCCCATTTGTCTACTACTTCTTTGGGCACAATACCGCAGTACTGCATAGAAATAATTCCCATGATTGGGTTAAACGGTTTTCTTAATCGTAGGATAAAAGTGGAATCGTTGGTTGCTTCAAATGGATTGTTTTCTGCTACATTGCCATTAAAAATCCAGGCACCTGGACTCGCCACTTTTTCATCTATAATTCTACCTAAGGAGTAGGCCACATCATAGGCTGTCATTTTTCGTCCTTTCCCATTTTTAAAAGCATCATTATCATGAAAAAACACATCACTCCGGATGTTGAATGTATAGGTTTTTCTATCTGCAGAAACCGTCCATGATTTTGCTAAGGACGGAATCACGTTCATGTTATCATCATACTCAATTAATCTGTTGTACAGATTGTTGGTATGCGTCATGATGTTTAAGTTTTTAGCAAAGGCAGGATCTAAACTTTCGACACCGGCCGTTTGGTTGATGCTAAATATATTCTTTGACTTTTGGCTGCCGCCGCAAGAACTTAAAAAAAGTATGACTGAAAATAATATGAGTCGCTGAAACACTTTGCTAAGGTAAGATTGAAATATTCTTTTTTACCACATAGACACTAAGTTCACAGAGAAACATTAAGTATTGAATTGGGTCACCATCGGAGCTTAGTGGTACTATGTGTTCTTAGTGTCTGCGTGGTTATAGTTTCGTAATTAATTCCTTAAACAATGCAATCGCCTTATGCTTTTCATCATTCAATTGGTATGAAATATTTTGCGTGTAATAGGTATTCAAGTCATAATGCGCATAGCGCTGCGCTTTTATTATTTCTTCTAAATGATCGAAACCTAGCGCACAGGCCTGAT
>CAZTCQ010000174.1:0-1892 GCA_964612525.1 uncultured Chitinophagaceae bacterium
CTACCAAAGTATCTGGAAGCGGTTCGGATGGAAGAATTACAAAAAGTGATGTGCTAGAATTTATGGCTGGTCCAATTGATGCTGGCAAAGCACCATTTACTCGTGATGAAAGCCGCAAGAAAATGAGCAAGCTTCGTCGAACGATTAGTCGTCGATTAGTTGAAGCGAAAAACACAACGGCTATGCTTACTACGTTTAATGAAGTAGACATGGGGCCTATTAAAGCATTGCGCGCGCAATACAAAGAAGAGTTTAAGGAAAAGCACGGTATCGGTCTCGGTTTTATGAGTTTCTTTACCCGTGCGGTTGCCATTGCATTGCAAGAGTGGCCTAGTGTAAATGCCTATATTGATGGTAATGAAATTATTTATCACGACTACGTAGATATTTCTATTGCGGTTTCTGCACCAAAAGGTTTGGTAGTACCGGTAATTAGGAATGCCGAAAGTTTAAGTATGGACGGCATAGAAAAAGAGGTGAAGCGCCTTGCCTTACGTGCCAGAGAAAATAAATTAGATCTTGCTGAAATGCAGGGTGGAACATTTACTTTAACCAATGGTGGGGTATTTGGTTCTTTGCTAAGCACGCCTATAATTAATATGCCACAGTCGGCTATCTTGGGTATGCACAAAATTGAGGATCGTCCAATGGCCGTGAATGGTAAAGTTGTGATTCGTCCGATGATGTATTTAGCACTTAGTTATGATCATAGAATCATTGATGGTCGTGAGAGTGTTGGTTTCCTAGTTCGGGTCAAAGAACTGCTTGAAGATCCGACCAAAATGATTGCCGCTAAGCCGGTGGATCAGGTTCTATTAGATCTTTAATATTAAAATTTATTTTATACGTATTGAAGCGTTAACATTCCTATAAGGTGTTGAAAATGAATTGTTTATTCTCACCTCTTTTCTGTTAAAAGAAATTTTCGGCACTATTTTTGCCGTACTTAATAGCAAATAGAAATTGCTAAATTAACATATAAATTAAAACCGAATACATGGGTAAGAAAAACCATACGCAAGCCTTAGCAGATCAAGATCGAATCAGTGACAACAACGTTGTTGAAAGCGAAGGGGCGCAAACACACAATATAAACACAGACAAAACTTTTTTGCAATATGCAAACAAGAGTTTGCCTTTGAATAAGAAAAAATCACGAGCCGGTTTAACAGCTTATTCGGGCGCTTTCCTTCGAAAGCAAAAAACACACTTACTTAGAAGATTAACTTTTGGCACAAAGTTATCTGACTTGACGGGCATGACTACCACAAGTCCTTCTACTGCGGTAGATAATATGCTAACAAAGGCAGCTGTGGCTCCCACGCCACCCGTTAATTTTTACGAAAGTTTTTACCAAGATAGTTCTCAAGTTCCTTATGGTCAAACATGGGTAGGAGCAACACGTTATGTGGGCTCAACACGTGCCTGGAGAATTTATTCTCTGAAGTCATGGTGGTTGCAGAATATGTTTGATCAGGATGCAACTATTGAAGAAAAAATGATTTTTTTCTTACATAGTCACTACCCAATTGAGATGTACAACGCCTCAGGTAGACCTAATTTTCATTATCAATATCTAGATATGTTACGTACGCATTGTCTAGGAAATTTAAAAGATTTTGTAAAAGCCTTGAGTATTGACGGAGCAATGCTCTGGTATTTGAACGGTAGGTTGAACACAAAAAATGCTCCAGATGAAAATTACGCACGTGAGTTACAAGAGCTTTTTACTGTGGGTGTAGCAGGCGCTACTTACACTGAGGCTGATGTTATTACAGCCGCTAAAGTTTTGACGGGTTGGAGAACAAGTGAACCAACCGTAAATAACCCTACTCCGCAGTGGGAATCATATTTCCTTGCGAGTCAACATGATACGACTACGAAAACATTTT
>CAZTCQ010000175.1:0-1768 GCA_964612525.1 uncultured Chitinophagaceae bacterium
AAAAAACCTGTGAAGTCTATGGTACCCACTGTACAAAAGACCTCACAGGTTTAGAATCGAAACAGAATAGATTCTATCTCTTTTCTTGCATTTTTCCTACAATCGTATTCATAGATGCTTTTACTTTTCCAAGAGCCGAATTAAATGCTTTTTCAATCACGTCATCCTTCGCTGTGACAGCGATCGGCTGACGCCCTTCCATGCGCGCTTCTATTCTACATCTTTTATCATTGGGGCTGCTTTTTTCACCATTTTCGTCAGCAAAAAATACCTCTACGCGCGTTACATGCTCGGCAAAACGATCTAGCTCTTTTGTTACTTGCCCTGAGAAGTACTCCTCCGTTCTACTCTCTCCGGTTACGTTTTTATCTGTGTTAATCTGTATGGTCATTTCTGTTCGTTTTAGTAAGATGTAAAGATACGTCGAACAGCATTGAGCAAAAATTGATATTTGTTAGGGTTTGTTTAAAATCAATTTAGAGGGAGCAAAACAAAAGAAACTAGTACACATTTCCGAGAAGGGCCATTATATCCCACCAGTCTGCCTTGCCACCATTTTTTCCTAAGCGCACAATAATTAGGTTTTTATCAGGCCGCACATAAATATACTGGCCTAAAATTCCTTCCGCCATAAAATCTTCTTTCTGTAACTTCCACCATTGATATTGATAATTACGCGAACTTCCTCGGGAAGTATCCACTTGGGTAGACCGTTCTACCCAATCAGCAGAAACTATTTGCCTTTTATTCCATTTTCCATTGTTCAAATACAGTCTTCCTATTTTTGCAAAGTCACGCGCCCGCGCATTTAAGCAACAGAATGTTTTTTCCAAGCCATTTTTTTTCTTGTCTAGACTCCAGCTGGCATCGTATTCCATTTCCAAAGGCTTCCAAATCTTTTCTTGTAAATAGGTGGAGATTGTTTTATTTTTTAAAGCTCGCTCCAACACCAAACCTAAGATTTGCGAATTTCCACTCACATAATCAAAATTCTTTCCAGGCTCGGTTTTCAACTTCATTTTACGAATCGATTTTCGTAAATTTCTGCCGTAATAATAGGTAGCCGCATGACCAAACGGATTAATATAACTCTCATTAAATTTTAGCCCAGAAGTCATTTGTAAAACATGCTCTATGGTTACTTTATCAAAACCGTTTTCTTTAAGTTCAGGAATGTAATTAGTCACGGGTTCGCTGACCGATTGAATCAGTTTGTCATCGATCGCACAACCGATAAGAATAGAAAGAACAGATTTCGCCATAGAAAAAGAAGGAACAACTGAAGCCTTGTTGTAACCAGCCCAATATTGTTCGTATTGTATAGTATCATTTTTTATTATCAAAAAAGCAACCGTATTATTTTTCTCTAAAAAATCATCAAATGGATAGTTTTTATCTTTTAAGTTAATTGACTTTGGCGCCTTCCCGTTTAGGGCCTTCACAAACTGAAATTGGGTATCCCCATTTTTAATCGTTCTGGCTGGAAACTTTTTGTGGTCGTTTATATCCGCAAAGTTGAAAGCAATAAAGCGGCCCACCTTACAGGAGTTCAAAGAAACAAGCAATCCTAGTGCAGTAAAAAAAACAAAAATGGTTTTCATAAATCAATACTAAAAACAAAACTTGACAAAGAAACTGAAGTTTCAAATGCCATTATCCTAGCTAAGATAGGTTTTTTATAAACAATTAATTGCTTCACGAACATGGCTTTATCAAAGCTCGAATAAGATACATTTGCATCCCTGAGAACTTCGATAATTAAGATGAA
>CAZTCQ010000176.1:0-1711 GCA_964612525.1 uncultured Chitinophagaceae bacterium
TGAATCACCTAATTCCAGAAAATCCAAATGTCCCTTATGATATGAAAGAGGTGATTGAGGAAATTGTAGATGAAGAAACTTTTTATGAAGTGCACAAAGCTTATGCTGAAAATATTGTGGTTGGCTTTGCCCGAATCGCAGGACGAAGCATTGGCGTTGTGGCAAATCAACCAGCTTCATTAGCGGGCGTTTTAGATATTAATTCTAGTAAAAAAGCAGCGCGCTTCGTACGCTTTTGTGATGCCTTCAATATTCCTCTGCTTGTACTTGTAGACGTGCCAGGATTTTTACCGGGTACTGATCAAGAGTGGAACGGGATAATAAGTAATGGCGCCAAATTATTATATGCACTGAGTGAAGCAACGGTACCTAAGGTAACCGTAATTACCCGTAAAGCTTATGGTGGAGCTTATGATGTAATGAATAGTAAACACATTGGTGCTGATTTAAACTTTGCTTTCCCAAATGCTGAAATTGCTGTGATGGGAGCCAAAGGTGCCAGTGAAATAATTTTCAGAAAAGAAATCGCCGAGGCAGAAAACCCAGAAGAAAAGCTAGCAGAAAAAGAAGCAGAATATAAAGACAAATTTGCCAATCCGTATCGTGCAGCTGCACATGGGTATGTGGATGAAGTCGTCATACCAGCAGAGATAAGAGAAAAATTAATTAAAGGATTCTCCATGCTAGAAAATAAAGTGTGCAATTTACCAAAGAAGAAACACGGGAATATCCCACTTTAATCAATTACGAATGTTTAAATTACGAATTACGAGTGAATCATATTAATCCATTCGTAATTAAAAAATTCGTAATTATAATAACAGATGCCCAGATACTTCGAACGTTTTAAAAATAGATTTATAAACAACACCGGCTTTGATGATCAAATCGGTGATGTAGGCGATCGCATTTTATCAAAGGATGGGAAAGGCAACGTAAGTAAAAGAGGCTTGCATAGGTTAAAACATTTGAGCCTGTTTCACACCTTGATTGATTTAAACATTTGGTTTTTTTGGCTTGTTTGCTTTGTTGGTTTTGTCGTTATCAATTTAGTATTTGGTAGTGTATATTATTTCTGCGGTGCCGATTTTTTACTAATTAATCCTGCCCTTTCCGAGTCTGACAGATTATTAGAATGTTTTTATTTCAGCTGCCAAACACTTACGGCTGTGGGTTATGGACATTTGGCTCCCACTTCTAATTTAGTAAGCACCATTGCTTCCTTTCAAGCATTTTTCGGACTTATGAGTTTTGCTGTCATTACAGGTTTGCTATACGCTCGTTTTTCAAAACCCCGCGCCTATCTCAAATTTAGTAAACAAGCTATCATTCGACCATTTCGAGAAGGGAAAGCACTCATGTTTCGCTTGGCTACTTATAAAAATAATGATTTAACAGACGTTACTTGTAAGGTTGTAGCCGCATTTGCCCAAACAAAAAATGGCATCACCAGCAATCGATTTATTCCGTTGGATTTAGAAATTGATACGATTCAAGAACTCGTTTTAAATTGGACCGTCGTTCATGTAATAGATGAGAAAAGTCCTTTTTACGAAATGACTAAAGAAGATATTGACGCAGCTAAAGTTGAAATCATTATTTTGGTAAAAGGATATGATGAGTATTTTGCAACAAATGTCCAAGAGCGTACTTCATATATTTGGGAAGAGTTCTGCTACAATGTCAGATTTGTAAAAATGTTTCATCGAAG
>CAZTCQ010000177.1:0-1638 GCA_964612525.1 uncultured Chitinophagaceae bacterium
TCTTTGTAAGTGCCAAAGTTTCTCAGTTTGCTTTGTTACCTCAAGGACAAGTAGAGCGTGAAGAGCGTGTACAAAACATGGTTGCTCAAATGGATAAAGAAGGATTTGGAGCTTGTACGAACACAGGTGCTTGTGAAGTAGAATGTCCTAAAGGAATTTCTATCAGTAATATTGCTCGTATGAACCGCGAGTATTTGAGTGCTGGTATTTAGTAATTAAAAACTCTTTTTATAAAAAGTAAAACCCATCAGCCTTGGCTGATGGGTTTTTTAAATTTAAATATTCTACTAACTATCTTGTTGCCGTTCCGGTAGGATTTGTCATCTCAGCATTATTACTCATATCAATCGCACTATGTGTCATCGCTGCAGCTGGTACAACGCTCACTAATGGTTTCAATAAGAAGGGTGCTGGACTATTATCAGGTTTTGGCTCTACAGATATTACAACAGTCTTCCCTGATAAATCAATTGGGAACGTCAGACCTGTTGGTGCATTTCGTAAAAAATCTTCACCAGGAAATGGAGGGCCTGCTGTTACGCCACTAAAAGGTGCCGCATCATCACTCCCGCTAGCCGTGGTAAATTTACCCGTACTTAATGGTATGCCATTTACAACAGCCCAACCTTCATACTCCCAACCTTCTGGTAAGGCAGGTAATGATAAACCAGGACCGGGACCCGCCGCAGGATCTATCCACCAAACGCCGCTTTCTTCGTTGTCCATTGCTCCACCGTCTGTTGGTGTTGCTAGAATATACTTGCCAGTTGCTGCAACAAAATCTGTTGCAATTGCTGATGCGTGATCTACAGCTAGTGTAGATGTATTACCATTAAAATCTCCTGCAAGTATATGTACTTTACTTGGTGCAGGATCCGCATCTGGGCTTGGCTCAATCGTTAATACATAAGCAGTTGCATTTTCTAAAGTTGTTTTGTCTATTTCAAAAGACGTAGCAGATGGATTACCAGAAGCATCTACTGTAAATATTCCTGCCGACACGGGCGCACCGTCCACGATTAACCAACCTTCATAGGCATAGTCACTCCCTAAGTCTTCAAGACCGCTAAAGTTCATATTTAAATTAGAAGCAGTTGGTTCGTCTATTACCACTTCTTTGTCTTTTTTACAGCTTGCTGCTGTTAATATAATTGCCGTCATGGCTACTACTAAAATTGAATTTATTTTTTTCATTTTGTTTCTTTTTTATTGTGTTGCCTTACTTCAGTTTTAAGTCTTGTTCTGCAAATTCCGACTGATTCATTAATTTTTTTGAGAAATATGGGTCGCCATTAAACGACCTTTAATACTATGATACGACTGCTTCTAATTCTGTAGCAATTGGAAAATCAATTTCAAAACCTGTTAAGTTATGAATGTAATTACTGATAATTTTATCACCTATAACCATTACAATATCAATCATATTTGACTCCGTATAGCCTGCACTAAATAAACCTTCTTTAATCTCGTTAGAAACTTGACCTTTATTCTCTGCTGCCGCTAAAGTAAATTTTGCAAGGCTATCTAATTTAGCATCAAAACTCGCTCGGCCACCTCTTACTTCTAATACTTGCTGTTCGGTAAAGCCGTTCATTTTTCCTAGTACCGTATGTGCACTTTGGCAATAGCGGCAAC
>CAZTCQ010000178.1:0-1529 GCA_964612525.1 uncultured Chitinophagaceae bacterium
TGTGAAAGAAATGGAAGCCGGATCCAGCGCAATGGATGTGGCCATGCAGATAAGCCACGCCAAAGGCGTGGTAAACTCCGGGCCTACAGCTTTAAATTCTTCTAAAATTCCACTCTCCAAAAAGGCGAGTTTATCATTAAGAAATTATTAAAATAGTTGAATTCATAACATTATGTATATTTGTATTAGAATTTGTGATGCAAATAAGTAGAAATGACATATTAGTAATGAATGAACTTTCTTTCTCCAAAGATTTGGTTTCTGTTTCTAAGGTGCCCAAATCTTTCAAAATGGAATTTGATAGATTTTTCTTTGGTAAAACTTTAGTAAAAAAAGATAATTCACTTTTCGCATATCCACATGATATTAAAAATTGGGTGCGCTATGTTTTTTATACATATAATGACTAGCGTTTATGCTTGCCAATTTTCTTGTTAGATTTAATACTGCTTTAGAAAAATTTCAAGAAAAATTTCCTAGACCAAATTGGTCAGATGACTTCAAAAATAACCTTGTTAATGATTATTCATTTTATTCAGCAAGAATAGAAGACGACAAGTTATTGTATGGAGATACTATAAGATTCTTAAATAACCAATTAGTCAAGAAAGGGAAGATGAAAAGCTTGTTGGATGTCTCTAATCATAAGGATATTTTATTATCATTAATAAATAACTATGAGAACTTTGATCTGACGGAAGATGCAATAAAAAGTATTCATCGGGATTTAATGAGTAGCGAGTTTTCTTGGGAAGATGAATTTCGTCCTCATCTTGTCGGAGAATACAGAAGTATTCCAACAGTTGGTCATAGAGAACCATATTTTGATAATAAAGATTATGCGGCTCACTACAATTTGGGAATCGCAATGGCTACTCTAATTGATAGGTTTACAATGAAGTTTGCAGCAATTGAAAATTCTTATAATGAAACCCATTTAATAACAGCTTTAGCATACTTTCATAATAATTTTCTAAATGAAATTCATCCATTTGCCGATGGCAATGGTCGAGTTTGTCGAATAATCTTAGGAACGTTTCTAATGAAATTTAATTGCCCACCTATTTTCTTGAAAATAGAATCAGATGATACTAGGTTTGACTATATCAGTGCAATAGTAGAGTGTGAAAGGCAAGATTCTGATATGCCTTTAATTGAATTATTGGCAAATGGTCTATCTGAAAGTTTAGAGGAAAAGGTAGGCGTTGAATAACTACATGCATAAGTGAACTAGAGTTGTTACTGTTGTGATATAATTAATGTCAACTGCTCAACCTAGCCGATAGAAGAGGAAATCCTTTTACGCTACTTCATCGAAAAAGATTGGAGGGAAAAGCCACCACTAAAGGGTGGTAAGCTCTAACGCTCCAAATCCTTATAAAAACCATCACCCCAAAAAAGGAAAACGTTTAATTAAAACTTAAATTCGCAAACTATGTATGCCGTTTGTAGAGGTGTATAAAAAACGAAAAACATGATAAAAGTAACTTTACCCGATGGGAGTGTGAAAGAAATGGAAGCCGGATCCA